>NZ_LMCE01000063.1:0-229366 GCF_001623285.1 Pseudovibrio sp. Ad26 | reverse complement strand
GCGTCAGTTGTGTATAAGAGCCAGGCCGCCAGCTGGGGCCACATCGCCATCCCCCGCATTGGCCACGAGGTCATCGTAGACTTCCTCGAAGGCGACCCAGACCAGCCAATCATCACAGGGCGCACCTATCACAATAACAACAAGTCCCCCTACCAACTGCCGGACTTTAAAACGGTTATGACAATCAAGTCGGATACTCACAAGGGTGTGGGTTCGAACGAGTTGCGGTTTGAAGATCAGGCCGGGATGGAACAGGTATATGTTCATGCACAAAAAGATCAGGACATCATTGTCGAGAATGACCGGCGTGAACATATCCGGCATGACCGGCATCAGATTGTCGAGAACAACCGACACCTGCTGGTCAAGAACAACCACTATCAGCACATAGCAAAAGATGAATATCGTCGCATTGATAATGAGACGAATTGGATCTTCGGCGGCAAACTGCTTTTCAAGGTCTATAACGCCCTGCATACAACGGTTTACGGGGCTGTTGTAAACAGTTTTCGTGCCAACCGCTCCACCATGATCAAGGGATCGGACAGCCTCAAGGTTGAAGGAGGCTCGACGACGACTATTTTGGGCAAGACCACGGTCAAGGCACCCAATGTTGTTCTGGAAGGCACCGAAGAACTGACCATCAAGGGGCCGGGTGGTTTCGTCAAGATAGATTCCGGCGGGGTTACGATCGTCGGCAAGAAGGTAAAAATCAATCAGGGTGGTAGCCCGGGAACGGCGGCGGATGCCGCCCCACCACCGCCTGAAGAGCCAACGGACCCGAAAGCTGCTGAGCTTGCAACCGACCGGGGATACAGGTGATATGGCGTTGTCCTATACCAATATCCCTGACCATGTCAGCTGGGATGATCTGGCATCTCTTCGTGATGAGGGCAGATTGTTTGCTCTTGTTGATGCCTGCGGGAACAAGGATGTTCCTGGACATGTGGCTGATCTGAAAGAGGATGGCTTTTGTCTCTATGAGGAGCTGGCCGAGGATTATTACAATACGGAAGCGCCCCATCTTGTCCGACCCAAGGACGAGATGTGGGAGCATATTGTTAGCCTGACGCAAAGTGATGATGCTTGGGGCTTCTTTATTGAGACATCTGATAGGGTTGCTACGTCCCATCTCGTTCAGCATTGGCGGAATTGGGTAAATGTTTATCCGCCTAAAGGGAACAGAACTGTTCTCTTCCGTTTCTACGATCCGCGCCTTCTTGAAACATTTTTGAGCTCAATGACGCCAGAAATGGCCCAAGCCTTCTGTGGTGATTTAGGGGCTTTTCATATCGCACCGAACAGCAAGGACAAACGCTTTTATACCTATCGCATCAATCACACCGAAGAAGCCGGGATTGCCAGCCTTCCGCCCTACCGGGTAGGTGCCAGGCAGTTCGAAGCATTGCGGGGCAGGCAGACTGAGCTTCGGCATGAACGCATTTTGGATTTTCTGCGTAAGGGCTTTGGCGAAAAGCTGATTGACCGAGGTGACAAGGACTTGCTGGCACTCGTTGCAAGATCGGAGAAGACCGCCAAAAAGCTTGGATTTGAAATGGAACGGGACAAGGTGAAGTTCATTGTCCTGACGACTGCTTTTGGTGAAGGTTTCCACGAAAATGGCGCGCTGCCAGAGGCGAAGTCCATTCTTTCCGGGCCAGATTTTATGTCCGGGCAATCAAAAATCGAACGATTGACGCAGGTGGCCAGGCGCAAGGATGCGTCCAGGCTGGGTGCAGCATAGGACAGGGGCAATGACACAGGCAGAAACAGCAGGCGGTCAGTCAACCGGAGATGTGATTGACCTGGCCGATCTTGATTTTTCGACAGTCAAGGAACACCCGGACAGGATTTGTGACCATTGTCCGAATGCATTGGCCGTATTTGTTCATTATGAGGATTTTTTTCCGTCTCCAGAGGCTCCGTTTCACTTGATCCTGGAGGGGGGGGCGGAGACCAATGGCACCTGTGGTGACAACGGCATGGTGGCGATATATGGCCTGCCAAACGAGGCTGCCATGGTGCTGGCCGGTGAGGATGCCATTGAATACAAGCCGGAAAACCAGCAGAAGCGGAATCCAGATTATCTGAAAAACCAAGATATCGTTCGTGCGCGTCTTGCGCGGGATGAAGCGGAGCGCATGCGCGACGAGATTGACGGTACTGCGCTTGGTCGCCTGTTTGGTGGGCTGGACGATGATACACAGCGAAAAGTCAATGAATATAAACGGATTGAGGAAAACGCGAGAAATACCCTACGGAAACTGGATGCTGATGATGAAAGTTGGTTTGGTTGGATATGGGGTGCGCTGCAAGGAGAGTGGAATGACAATCCGACAACCGGGCAGATTATCTTCGATGCAGCGCTGACGGCTATTCCTATTATCGATCAGGTTGGCGATCTCAGGGATGTTTCTGCGATTGTGCTCAAGCTTTGTGATAGCAAGGTGCGGGAGGAAGAAGGCTGGTTGCTGTGGCTATCGCTAGGTATTTGCACCATCGGGCTGGTCCCTACTGTTGGATCGGTCGTCAAGGGGGTTTTCAAAACCATTTTCAATGCCTGCAAACCGTTTTTGAAGGCGACAGGCGATTTCCTGAAATCCTTCAAGAAGGCCGCATCACCAGAAATGATCAATTCCGTCATGGCTGTGGCGCGCTTCTTTTCTTCCGGCAATGCCGTCAAATGGCTTCAGGATCTGGCGGCCGATTTTCAGAAACTGATCACGGAGGCTATGGGCCTCTTCAAAAAGTTTCTGGCTACCATGCAGCAACAAGCCAGCAAAGCGCTGGCAGAAGCACGGGCAAGCTGGACCTTGTGGGGATTGCGTGACACCTCTGGGTTGATCAAGGCAGCGGAACTGGCAGTTAGCAAGATTGTAGAATTCGCATCCAAGGCAGTTGGTATGGTCGAAAAAGCACTCGGAAAGCTCGACGATGTGTTTCAGGAATTTGTTCGCAAGATCATCAAATTTGCAGTTGGTAATCTGCGTGATGAAGACACGATCCGGGCTCTGACAAAAGATGCGGTGAAGATTTTTAAAAATGCTGCGGCTAGTGGTGCGGCGGCTGGTGGAACGGCCTCCGCACTCCAAGCCAGTGCGCCGAGCTAAAAGGAGAGAGATATGGCAAAAGCTCCTTCATCAGCAGCTCGAAATGCTGGTCAGGCCGGTTTGATCGCTGGTCGAAAAGCAGGCGGAGAAGCCGCCAGGCTGAACGGGATGACCAATATCAAAAAGAATGGCAAAGCTCCCGATGTCATTGATAGTTCATCGGCTAAAAAGGCAGAAACGCCTAAGAAGAGTGTGCTGGATGATTATCCAAATGCCAAACCGATAAGTGCTAAGGATCTTGAGGAAAAACTCGGGAGTCACAATGCAGGCCCTAACGCGCCTAAGTTCAAGAAATGGGAGGAAAGTGGCGGCTGGCTGAAACATGATCCTGATACTGGAGCCGTGATCTATGGCAAGAAAATAAATACTTCCACCAAGGGGAACATGGATGTCGAGGTTCCTTATGTGAATGGCAAACCGATTTTTGATGATTTTACGGACTACAGAACAAAAATAGACTCCTTTAATGGTAAAAGGAAAGATGATTATCAAAAAGCCAACAAAAACCTTATGGATGAACAAAGAAAGACAGCTGATGATCTTGGTGTTGTGAATAAAAAAGGGGATAATGCCAAGAAAATCAATCCTAACAAGCTAGATGAAAATGGCGACCCTATATATACATGGCATCATCACGAAGATGGAAAATCAATGTTATTAATGGATTATTGGGTTCACAAATTGTTCCCGCATGCGGGCGGGCATTCTGGGAAGTGAATGCATCTAAGCTTTCTGTATTAACGTGGAGATATCTATGCAAAAGGTTTTTTATACAAGAAAATTGAACCAATCATCTGAAATTGAGTTTGAAAAATGGGCTGAAGATTATTTTGGTATTAAGTTACCAGAAGATTTTATAGATTTTATAAATAGTAATGGTGTTGGAAGAGAACCTATTCCTTGTCGGTTTGATGGAAAAATCGACATGGAAGAATTGATTATTGAAGCGTTCCTTCGGTTGTCTCCTTCTGATAATTTAGCATCTATTCAAGCTAGTACTGATCGGGCTATTGGCGAAGACTGGATAAGTGATGATTTTGTTATGTTCGCTGAAGGAGCTGCAGGTCATCTAAGCTTTGTCCTTGCTGTAAAAGGGCCGCATAGAGGTAAGGTTTTTGCCTTTGTGGATAGTGGTGTTTATCTGGAAGAGGATCGGATCAGGCTGGAAAATGGGGCCTTGCATCTTGCCGATACATTCACCGAGTTTATTGACGGCCTTCACGCAGATGAAGACGACGTTGATGATTGGGAAGATTCTATGGATTACTTACCTGATGAAATCAAAGAGAAATTTGGTTCTGGTTCATAAAGCGGATCGTCATGTCGTCGGGTGTTTGGTTTAGGAATACAGGACTTGCAGAAGATTTTCTCGATAATAGAGAAGCCATAACTGGTTGCGTCCCTGAAGATACTGCCGCGAGGTTTGAGAATTAAAAATAATGCCTCATATCGATCCGATCGCACAGCCTGCTGATGAACGGGAAATTGAAGCCTTTAAAGCGTGGGCAAAATATCCGGTTCCTGATGATTATCTTGCTTTTTTGAGAAAGTATAATGGTGGATATCTGGCTGGAGTTAGACCCGGTTTTTATAACAAGGATAATCATCGGTTAGCTAGTATTACGACCTTCATGCACATATCTGAAGTGGTAGATAAATGTATAAATAAAATATTTGAAAAGAATTTCTCTTTTTATACAGTTAAATTTGAAACTGGTAATATACAGGATGACTATTTTGCTCCCGATCATTACATTAAAATCGCCGATGGCGCTGAACATGAACATGTAGTGATCAACCTAAAAACTGGCCATGTTATTGGCTTTACTGATGATAATCGCGAAATAGAAACAGCAGAAGAGTTCTTGGAAGAATGCTCATTTCTTGCGGATAATTTCGATAGTTTTTTCTCGCAGATTGCTGATGACTTGCCTGATTGGGTCTGACTGAAACTTGACTGGCATTACGATGGTGACACAAGCATGACTACAGTCGATAGTGATGCTACTTAGCTCTTTAAGCATCATCATGAAATTTAAAAAAAAAGAAGGTGCAGCGTAATTAGCCTTCTTCTTTCGGCAACTTTATTAAGCATATCTATTATGAGAAATGATGCCTCTTATCGATCCGATCGCGCAGCCTGCTGATGACAGAGAAATTGAAGCCTTTAAAACTTGGGCTAAATATCCGGTTCCTGATGATTATCTTGCTTTTTTGAGAAAGTATAATGGTGGATATCTGGCTGGAGGTGGCGCATGTTATTATAATAGTGATGATCATACGGTGGCCGCTATTACAACCTTCATGCATATTTCTGAAGAAGTAGATAAATGTATTAATAAAACATTTGAAAGATTTTTCTTCACTTCTACAGTCGCATTCCAGACTAAAGACTTGAGAGATAACTATTTTGCGCCTGATGATTACATCAAAATTGCAAATGGTGCAGAGCATGAACACATATTGATGGATCTGAAAACTGGCCATGTTTTTAGTTTTGACGATGAAACTGAAGAAGAACTAGAGACGACGGAAGATTTTCTTGAGGAATGTTTCATCATGGCGGATAGTTTTAGCAGCTTTTTCTCGCGAATTGTTGATGATCTGCCTGATGGGGTTTGATAGAAAGTTGATTGTGAGATGGGTTTGCTGTGCTTAGTTGGTGGTTTATTTCGGAGTAGGTATGCAGGCTATAAAATATGGATATCCGGATTTAAAAGATCAGTTGGGCGCAGGAATTGCCTATCATGAAAAGGCATTCGAGTTCAGTTTTCAGGATCATGAAAGCCTGAAGCAGTATCTGACCTTTTGCAAGGAAAATGGAACAGGATCTGATCCTCTTCCCTGCTGTTTTGAGAAGGATAATCAATCTCTTTATATTGATTTTTTTGCGCGTCTTGCTCCGCATCCAGAGTATGGATTTGAGTCAGCGATCACGGTTGTTTCTTGTACAAAACAGCTTGAAGGTTCGATGATACGAGGCAATGTCAATGATGCTCTTATTATTGCGTATGGCACTCATTTATCGATTGGATTGGTTATCAGGGGCAAGTGTATTGGTAAGGTGTTTGCGCTTGAGGATATCAAACCTCTAGTTCTTGATGATGATATGGATGACATCCCCTCTGATATTGAAGGCATAACCAAACTCGGCGATAGTTTTGACGAATTTATCAACGCTCTGTCTGCAGATGAGGATGATATTGAGGAATGGAAAGAGGATTTTGGTGAGTAACCTTCTGTTCAAACAGGTGGGATGGGGAGCTGGGGATACCAGCACGAGAAGGGCAATAAAAGTCACGTGTTTTTTCTCGGTGATTTAAGCTTGGACTATAAATTTTGAGAGAATTCAGGCCCGTTAGATTTGGTTTTGTCAGGGCTCGTTGCGGGCTTCATCGGATTTTGATTTTTTGATTTTGAAGGAGAGGCGAAATGCCAAAAGCAGCACGATTGGGAGATATTGGGGCAGGTCATGGCTGTTTTCCTCCGACACCGGCTATTGCCGGTTCCGGGGATACCTTCATCAACGGCAGAAAGGCCGTGAGGCTGGGTGATGCATTTGCGCCGCATGGCTGTCCCCAATGCCCTCCTCATCCACGTTCTCTGTCTGCCGGGTCTGCAACCGTGTTCATCAATGGCAAAAAAGCAGGACGTGTGGGGGATAGTATCGGCTGTGGCGGCTCTGTTTCAGCCGGCTCAGGTGATACCTTCATTGGTGATGTGGGAATGGGTGGTCCTCTGAAGAGCTGCATGAAAGGCGCAAAGGATAATGCATCGCCCTTGCTGGATCCGGGTTTGAGCAGGCTGGAAGATCCTGCGTCGGTCGAATTGCTCGCCTTCAAGGAGGCTCTGTCGATGCCCGTCCCTGAGCTTGGTTCATTTGTGCAGGATCAGCTCGCTTCAATTCTTGAAAGTGGAATTCAAGACATCCTGTCCCACCATGTTGCCTCGCATCTTCCCAAAGTTGGGCTGGAGGGCCTGACGAATAAAGCTCTTGATACGCTCAAAACCAAGGCATTACACAGCGGCGCCCTGATTGGTGCTCTGAAAGGGAAGGTTCCGGAAGTTACCTCTCAGGCTGTCTCCCGTGTTTCGCAAAATTTTTCCGATGCCGTGTCGTCCGAGATATCACTGGGGGAGCCATTGTCTGCGACCATACCGAATATTCCCGATAATCCGTTAGTGGCGGGATTGCATGATCTGGCCCAATCCGGAAACCCGGCAAAGCTGGATTCTGTATTGCGTCCGCAGGCCTCGGATATGTGTGTGAAGCTCATGGCAAATGCCTGTGGTCTCTGAGTTTGCCCGAACGTAGTTGAAGTTTAATCGGTCTTCACGCCTTCACAAATTGATTTTAAGGGTGCAGACACGAACATGCATGCAAGAAGCAGGTCGGATTAGATCTGTCAAAGCGAGATTAAAAGAGAAAAATATGACTGTATCAAAGACAGCTAAACCCAGTCGGGTACGTGACTGTTACATGGCAAACCAGCATGCAGGGCATGTCAGAACTCCAAAGGGGTTTACCTGGCACCATGATGGCGCCAATCCGGGTACATTGCAACTTGTCGATTCCAGCATGCATAACGCCTTTCCTCACTCCGGTGGTGTTTCGGTAATCAAGGAGCAACTGAAGAATGGCTAAGGCAGTGATATTGGACGCTTCCACCGGGCTTGATGAAGCAGGTCTTGCAACTTTGGAAAAGAAACTGGGGCTCGCTCTACCAGCAGATTATCGGTCGTTTTTGTCTCAGCAAAATGGCGGCAGACCGGTACCAGAATGCTTCTCGTTTCTTGATGATGATGGTCCGTATAGCGACTCTTTGGTGGACTGGTTTTTGTCAGTTGGAATTGATGATCCGTCGGATTTGCTGGAATATTATTCCATGTATGTTGAGGAGGAGCGTGTTCCATCCCATATGCTTCCCATTGCGCATGATCCGTTCGGTAATCTGATCCTGCTGTCCTTGTCTGGAGATGATGCAGGCGCGATATATTTCTGGGATCATGAAAATGAAGGGGACGCTGATTACAGCAATCTGAATTATATCGGGAAAAACTTGGATCATTTCCTTGAACGTTTCTTCAGCTTTCAGGGCTGACATATGTCCATACTTTATGACCTTTATGATTATCGGGGGCAGAGGCCTGGAAACACCCGGCTTGTGGATTCAATTTTCAATCCTGTCTCTGGTGAAGCGACCTTTTCCAGAACTGATCTTTATTATCCGGGAAAAATTCCCCTCTTTCTGACCTCGACCTGGCAGTCCATGTCACTTTTCAGCGGACAGACTGGCGAGGGATGGATTGATAACTGGAGCCTGTATGTTCTGCCTGGCCCGGAATGGTTGAGCCTTCACCTGCCCACGGGTGAGATAGCACGTTTCCAGATACCCTGGTCCGGGGGAATTTCCACCAATCCTGTTGTAAAGGACTGGAAGCTTGAAATCCTGAATGTGCGCCCGACCTTTCGGGTAGCAGGGGGATTGTTTTACGAGTTTGGTTTGTCGGACGGTAAAAAAGTTTTTCTGCGCAGGCTATATAATGAATCTGGCGATGAAATCCGTTTCAAACGATCAGCATATGGAAATTTGACCAGTGTTTCCCGCAGTGACGGGCTGCATCTTGATATTCATTGTGATGATTTGCAGATCAATCGGATAAGCGAACGGGATCGGGTAACCGGTCAACTAAAGGATGTTGGTTCCTATCGATATGATGATGATGGCAGGCTTGTACAGGTTCGCTCGGCATATGCCGGAGAGTGGGCATATATGTATAATGAAGACGGGAAGCTTACCCACCGGGTGAGACCTTCAGGTGCGTTTGAAGCCTTGCAGCTAGATAGTGATAACCGGCTTTTAAACAGGCGCTTCAGGCATGGCATGGCGCCGTTGGAGTGTGCCTATCCGGCCACTGACAAGACGGTAATCCGCCGTGGTGGAGACGCAATAACCGAATTCAGCATTGATTGCGACCAAGCCGTTCTTTCCTCTTTCAGGTTGGCAGATGGGCGAACCGTCACCTATCACTGGCAAGATGGCCGCTTGCATCGGGTGGAGGCAGGTGAAGATACAAGTCTGGAATTTTCATATGAGGATGAATGGGGCCTGCTCGCGTCAATAGGGGATGGTGATCAGGAGCTTTTGAGAATTGGTTATGACGATGCCGGAAATCCGCTTTCGATGAATTTCCGGGGTCTGGAATGGTTGCTGAAGTATGATCAAGATACGAAAGCCCTGTCGGAACTTATAACGCCAGATACCAGCTTCAGCTTCACAGACGGAGTTATACAAACACATCGATTAGCCCCATATTCTCCATCAGAATTATTCGGTTCTTTAGCTGAGATTGTACGAAAAAGGTCTTTGTCGATAGCTGGTCTCATTGAATTGCCGCAGTCTGTTCAAGAGGGTAGAGCTGAGATATTGCTTACCCATATGCATGATATTCTTTCGGCTCCTGTTGAAAGAACCACCTGGCGAGCAGCTCTTTCCGGGGATCCTTCTTGTATTCATGTAGACCTGCCTCATAATCTTCTGGACCGTATGTCCAGTTTGTTTCATGCGGCTTTTCTGGGGGTATCTGAGCCTGTGTTGTCCCCTTTTTCCTCTAATGTCGTGCCTGTATCGCATCTTCAGTTTTACCATGCTGATAATCGCTCTGATTTTGTCGAGATTGGAACCGAAGTTATTGGTCGGGATGTCTTTGGTCGCCCGGTCGGTTTGGAGGGTCGCTCCGTTGAAGTGGGTTTCAGTCGTTCCGGGTTTATAAATGATCTTACAGTTGCAAGTGGTTCCGAGGAATGGACCTTTTCCTCAACGGGTGCTGATGTGTTTGACATTGCCCGAACAACTCATATGGCAAGATCCGAACAATCTAATGGAAACATCAAAACCAGTGTCCATCAATGGGATGCAAACCTGACTGACCAACCTCAGCAATCACTGGATGCTGAGTTTGATGGCGTTGGTCGCCTTTGCAGTTTGACCGATGGTCAGCAGGTTCTCAAAAGAAATTATTTGGGAACACTTCTTGAAACGGAACAGATTGACGACAGGGTTTTTCGCTACACCTATGATGATACTGGTCGCTTAAGTGCTGTTACAAGTGATCACTTTTTTGCTCAGATTGAGAGGGACGAGGGTTGCGACATCCTAAAACTGAATGGGCAAAAATTTAAATGCTATTCAGATCAAAGCTGGCAAGTTATCGACGATCCTGACCATGCGATTTTTCGATTCAATACCGAAACTGACTATGTAACCGGAATTGTCCAATCGGGGACTATTGATAATCAGCATGGCATTCAAACCAGTTTTTCAAGGAGATTTTCCGACAAGGAAGGCGAATGCGTCGACGCTTCAGGAACAGATCGCTACACATTAAGAGCAAATGGGTTTGTCTGCGAAAGTGCGGGTTTCTACCTAAATGTGAACCAAGTGGATGATTATTTGAGGATTGACTTGAATGGTCAGGAACTGCTGATCACAGAACATGGTGACCGGTTTGCTCTGGAGTCCAAAGGTCGAGAAGTGGCATTTATTACGCAGCATAATCCTGCTAGGGCTGTTCAAACCGTGACGCTCGTTGCGGATGACCGAGATATTCTATGCTACGAATTTGATCGTGATGTTGTTGGTAGGGTTAAGTCCATTCGATTTTCCAACTTGCTTCCAGGATTTTTGCAAAACTCAAGGGCAAGTAATCTTCATGATGAGGTAGATCTGAATTATACTCTTACGGGTCAGATTTGTGATGTCAGAATGAAGGAAATCGGGGGAACACGACGCTTCTGTAGCCCTTATTATGCTGCAGGACATCGCTGGTTTATGATGCTGGATAATGAACCGGTTTCGTGTCTACCCTGTATGAATGGGGTGCTGCTCAGAACTGACGATAAGACACGCTATACCTTTCCCTTTGATCACGCTCTTTTCGGTGCTGATGCTTCTTCGCGAATAGCCGTACGTATGTCGAAACTGAACAGCTTTGGAATGTTTAGTGGTATGTTTTATGTCCTGTCGCGGCTGCAGGTTCTTGATAACTTTTTTCCTTTTGGTCAATTGATCCCTGAAGGTCTGATATGGCCCCAAATACCGTTCTGGCAGGGGCCTTACGGGGTGCTATCAAGTTAACTCTGGCCGCAGTTTTAATGAGTAAGCGAGGACTATGACTTCAGTTCCGATCTGTTACAAGCTCTACCGATTTCTGCTTCAAATCATTGCCTATGTTGTATGGCTCTATTGTAACCGGTGTTCAGCCCCCGCCTTCCAATTTTGTTTTTTGGCCCGAGATCTTGCTTACTGGAGTGAGAAATGAGGCAAAACGCCATGCTACTCGAATGGTTGGTTAGAGAATTGCAGCTTTTGGCCCAGCCAGACTTAAACTTATTCGAAATCTCTGAATGATGTTTGGAGGTGTTGTCCGCCAATCTTAAAAAGAATTTCCGGTTTATGATCTGCAGTCAGTATTGCATACAGAAACCACTGGTTTAATGCTTGCACGGGGAGCATTAAACCAGTGGTTTTGTCATGGCTGGTAAGAATAAGGCGTTTTCTGACGCCAAATTTGCAAAAATTATCGAAGAAGGACGAGGCAGCGTTGAGTATTCTGAATACAAGCCCTGGCTAATGGTTCGAGATTTGCTGTCTCTTGGGAGGCAGTATCACGTCTTTGGTCATAAATCGAAGCGAACTCATCATCCGCTGTCTGACTTCGAGCTTTCCTTGTGCCTGTTGCTTAAATGACATAGTCAAGTTACTCAAATCCGTGAGCCGTTTCCTCTTAAAAGAACTAATACGCGCATGCTCGCGTTTGAAGCCGGGGTCAAGCACCTCAATCTAACTGGTGTTGACCAGTATATGTCTGCGGATTTCTTGGTAATACGAGTGATGAACAGACACTCAGATTTTCCCTCCAAACGAAGTATAAAGAAGTGTTGGAATATGCGCGGGTGATTGAAAATCTAGAGCGAAGATACTGGTTATGAAGCAGTAATCCTAGCAAAAGTTGCCCCCTTCATACACACTTGACCTTCCAGTAACTGGAAGGGTTAGTATGTCGGTTACTAAGTTGAGCAGTGCTGGAAGAAGTAAGGAAAAGTGGTGCTGTTGTTAGGGCTTGGAGGGATGTGGTTGGGATGATGAGTGTCTCAGCGGTCGTAGAGCAACCTCAAGTCTGATTGGTGTTTGGTAAATCAGGACAGGACCGATGCGTCGTGGATACGCGGTTGTGGCTGGGCTTGCGATTGTGGCGAGTGTTTCTGCTGGGCTAGGGATCTTTGTTGGAAGTTCGATGGACTGGACTTCTGCTGGATCAGGCAGTGCTGAAAGTGAAGTTCTATACTGGGTTGCGCCGATGGACCCGAGTTTCCGGCGCGATGCACCTGGAAAGTCTCCTATGGGGATGGACCTCGTTCCCGTTTATGCAGGGCAGGATGCGATGCAATCCGGGAGTTCTGTTGTGTTGTCTCCAAATGTGATTAACAGCATCGGTGTACGCACGGCCACCGCCAGCGTTGAGCCTATCTCAGAGAAAATCGAAAGTGTTGGGTTTGTTGGCTATGACGAGTATGGCTCCAGTCAGGTTCATTTACGCACGGAGGGGTGGATCAAGAAACTCAACATCCGTGCAATTGGTGACCCCGTTAAGAAGGGAGATCTGCTTTTCACAGTCTATGCGCCAGAGGTGACTGTGGCGAGTGCTGATCTGATCCGGGCCGTGCGCCGGAATGATAAGCAAGCCGAGCAGAATATCCGAATCCAGCTTCAGAATTACGGTATTGATAGCGCCCAGATTGACGAGATGGCTCGGGCGAATACTCCGGCTAGGGTCTTCAAGGTGTACGCTCCTCAATCCGGCGTGGTGACCACGTTGGAAGCGGCGGATGGTATGTACCTGCAACCGGATTCTATAGCGCTTACCCTATCTGATATGTCCTCTGTGTGGTTGATGGTGGATGTGTTTGAGCAGGACATTGCCCGTCTGAGCAAAAACAGCGATGTGCTTGCGAGCTTTGAGCATCTGCCCGGGCAAGTGCTTGAGGGCCGCATCGATTATATCTACCCGGAACTGGATGCGGTGACGCGCACACTGCCGGTCCGTCTGCATTTTGACAACTCAGAGGGTGTTTTACGTCCAAATATGTTTGGCCGCGTAACCATCATCCCATCTGAAATGCGACGTGCAGTGACAATTCCAGCCAGCGCTTTGATACGAACAGGATCGTCTGACAGAGTTATCTTGCAGACCGAAGATGGCACGTTTCAGCCACGCATGGTTACTCCGGGTCTGACGGGCCGCTTTGGAGGAGGAAGCAGGACTGAGATCTTACAGGGCCTTGAAGCAGGGGAGGAAGTTGTAACCTCTGCTCAGTTTCTGATTGATAGTGAGAGTTCGCTTTCAGCTGGTTTGGCTCGCATGTCTTCTGCGCAAGATGGTCCCATATGGGGCGATGGTACAGTGACAAATTTCGATGCAGAGACAAACTCCATCACCATTCGTCATGACGCCATAGAAGAACTGCAGTGGCCAGCGATGGAAACGACGTTTGCAGTTCGTGCAGACCTGAAGAATTATGCTTTCCAGATTGAAAAGCCTATTGAATTTGCCATCGCCAAAGGATCTGACAAGCGCTTTAGCCTTGTCGATCTGCGAGATGCCAAAGATCAGAATTCAACATCAACACCTGCTAATACGGTGGGGGCCGATGAAAAATGATTGGCTCCATCATACGTGCATCCATCAATAACCGGGTGATCGTGCTCATGGCGGCTGTGATGCTGACGCTTGGTGGCATCTGGGCGCTGAAAGAAACGCCGGTTGATGCAATTCCGGACTTGTCTGATGTGCAGGTCATTATCAAAACACCTTACGACGGACAGGCCCCTCAAGTCATTGAGGATCAGGTAACCTATCCTATTGCCACGGCTATGTTGTCGGTGCCGGATGTGATCGATGTGCGCGGGTTCTCGTTTTATGGCGATTCCTATGTTTACGTGGTTTTTAAGGATGGTACGGACCTTTACTGGGCCAGAAGCCGGGTGCTGGAATACCTCGCACAGGTTGGAGCCAAACTGCCTGATGGGGTCACGCCAGAGCTGGGGCCAGATGCGACAGGGGTTGGCTGGATTTTTCAGTACGCTTTGATTGACCGAAGCGGCCAACATGATCTGGCGCAGTTGCGATCCTTGCAGGATTGGTGGCTGAAGTACGAACTTCAAACTGTCAGCGGCGTATCGGAAGTGGCAACCATCGGCGGTATGGTTAAGCAGTATCAGGTGGTCGTCGACCCGAACAAGCTGCGGGCCTATGGCGTGACATTGCCTGCACTCATGAGCACGATCCAGAACGCAAACCGTGAGACCAGCGGCAGTGTGATTGAGATGGCAGAAGCGGAGTACATGGTCCGTGCGACGGGCTATATCCAATCTATTGAGGATCTGGAGCAAATCCCGCTCAAGGTGAATGAGCGCGGGGCAGCTCTCACTTTGAGCGATGTGGCAGATATCCGCCTTGGTCCGCAAATGCGCCGTGGTGTGGCTGACCTGAACGGTGAAGGCGACTCCGTCGGTGCGGTTGTCATCATGCGGTGGGGTGAAAACCCGCTTAGAACACTTGAGGGCGTGCATGCCAAGTTGGAGGAGCTGAAGCCAAACCTGCCAGAAGGCGTGGAGATTGTGACCACCTATGACCGGGCTGGGGTGATTGAGCGAGCAATTGACAATTTAACCACCAAACTCTCAGAGGAGTTTTTAGTTGTAGTTCTGGTGTGTGCAGTGTTTCTCCTGCATCTCAGGTCTTCGCTGGTCATCTTGATTTCGCTTCCTCTTGGCATTTTGACGGCACTGCTGGTGATGCGTCTGCAAGGGGTGAATGCGAACATCATGTCCCTTGGTGGGATCGCCATTGCCATTGGTGCGATGGTTGACGCAGCCATTGTGATGATTGAGGCCATGCATCGACGACTTGAGAAGGAACCGAATCCCGATAAGAACCGCTGGAAAATTGTCGCCGAATGCTGTTCCGAGGTTGGGCCTGCACTGTTCTATTCGCTGGCGATCATCACCATTAGCTTTCTGCCAGTGTTTGTGCTGGAAGCGCAGGAAGGTCGCCTGTTCAAGCCACTTGCGTTTACTAAAACCTATGCCATGGCGGCAGCGTCCATTCTCAGCATCACGCTTGTGCCAGTGCTGATGGGTTACTTTGTGCGCGGACGCATTCATCCTGAAGCTAAAAACCCGGTCAATCGGTTATGCATCGCTTTGTACCGGCCTGCACTTGCAGGCGTTATTGCCTGGCCCAAAACAACGATCATCTTTGCGCTGGTTCTGGTTGCGTCCATTCTTGTGCCGTTGAACCGGATTGGATCTGAGTTTATGCCGGAATTGAAGGAAGGTGATTTCCTTTACATGCCGTCGCTGTACACCGGTGTTTCTATTGGTAAGGCGCGTGAGGTGCTTCAGCAGACAGACCGTATGATCATGCAGGTGCCTGAGGTAAAGACCGTTCACGGCAAGCTTGGCCGGGCCGAAACAGCAACAGATCCTGCTCCACTGACCATGTTTGAAACCACCATTCAGCTGAAACCGCAAGATCAGTGGCGTGAAGGGATGACGCTTGAGAAAATTCGGCAGGAACTGGATAAGTCAGTACAGGTTCCCGGCCTGACGAACGTCTGGATTCAACCAATCAAGAACCGCATTGATATGCTTGCGACTGGCATGAAAACACCTGTCGGTGTCAAAGTGTCTGGACCTGACTTACAAGTCATTCAAGATATTGCAGTGAAGATTGAAGGCCTGGTGAAAGGCGTTGAGGGGACACTTTCCTCCTACGCAGAGCGCCCAAGAGGTGCGCGCTTTATTGAGATTGATATCGATCGTAATGCCGCGGCTCGCTATATGCTGAATATCAAGGATGTTCAGGATGTGGTGCAAACCGCGATTGGTGGAATGGATATCACTGAAAGCGTTGAGGGTTTGGAGCGATACCCCATCAATCTGCGCTATCCGCAGGATTGGAGAAGTAGCCCGGATCAACTTGAGAAACTCCCTGTTGTGACACCATCAGGTGCGCATATTCCGCTTGGAGCTGTCTCTGATATCAACATTGTTGACGGCCCTGGAATGATCCGCTCAGAGAATGCGCGACCAACAGGTTTTGTTTTCATTGATATCGAGGGACGAGACCTTGGCGGTTATGTCAGCGAAGCACAAGAACTGGTTGCTTCCGAAGTTAAAATCCCTGCTGGCTACTCGATCACATGGTCAGGACAGTATGAGTATATCGAGCGTGTTCAGGAACGTTTGCAACTGGTTGCGCCCGTGACATTGCTGATCATCACTCTGATGCTTTTCCTCGCATTCAACCGTGTGGGTGAAGTGGCAATCATCTTGACCTCCCTGCCAGTCGCGCTGACAGGCGGTGTCTGGTTTGTTTTCGCTCTAGGGTTTGACTTGTCGGTTGCCGTGCTGGTCGGCTTCATTGCCCTGGCAGGCGTAGCTGTCGAAACAGCCATCGTGATGCTGTTGTACCTGAACCTTTCCTGGGATAAGCGCGTGGCGTTTGCCCGGAAAGAACACAAGGTCCTCACCGCAAAAGATATCCTTGATGCTGTTGTCGAGGGTGCCCTGTTACGATTGCGGCCAAAAGTGATGACCGTGGCAACCATCTTTGCCGGGTTGATACCGATCATGCTGGGCAGTGCAACAGGCTCAGAGATCATGAAACGGATTGCAGCCCCAATGGTTGGCGGCATGATCACCGCAACATTGCTGACACTCTTCGTTATTCCGGCAATTTATGTGCTTTGGAAGAGAGCCCGACTATCTGCCTTGAATAAAATCACCGCAGAAGAAGCCAGTGAAAGTCTGGAGAAAACAAAGACTAAGTGATGTTTGGCTGTCATTTACCTGATGGCCAAAGTCTTTTCATTTTCCTGATGATTTTAGTCTTGACCTTCCAGTCGCTGGAACCCTTAGGGTGCCTTCAATAGACAATGAAATGGTGAAATTATGTCCCACAGTTCAACACTGAAAATGCAAGTCGAAGGCATGAATTGTGCGTCTTGCGTCGGTCGTGTCGAGAAAGCACTCAAGAGTATTTCGGGTGTGGCGAACGCCTCTGTCAATCTTGCAACAGAAAGCGTACAGGTCAATTACGATGAGACCCTCACGCCGCAAGATGTGGCCGACGCGCTTCAGAAAGCTGGCTATCCAGCACTCACAGAAAGCATCACCTTTGGTGTTGAGAACCTGAGCTGCGCGTCTTGTGTGGGACGAGCTGAAAAGGCTTTGCGAGCCGGAAATGGTGTTCTGGAAGCCAATGTTAATCTGGCAACAGAAAGTGCAACAGTGCATTACGCAGTGGGGGCGACAACACCATCTGCGATTGCTGAGCTGGTCACCTCAGCAGGGTATCCTGCTACATTGGACAAGACCGAGCCTGCTGAAGCGGCTCACCGTAAAACAGATGAAATCCGTCAGCTTAAGAGCAAGGTGTTGCTCGCTGCCGTGCTGGCACTTCCAGTTTTTCTGATCGAAATGGGAAGTCACTTCATTCCCGGCGTCCATATGCTGGTTGAGAACTCACTTGGTTTGCAGAACAGTTATTACTTGCAGTTCGTCCTGACGACTGTTGTGCTCTTTGGACCGGGCCGACATTTCTACACCAAGGGCTTTCCGTCGCTCTTAAAAGGCGCGCCGGATATGAATTCTCTGGTCGCGCTTGGAACTTCCGCCGCTTATGTATTCTCTCTCGTTTCAACTTTTGCGCCGCAGTTGCTCCCGGCGGGAACCGTAAACGTCTATTACGAGGCCGCAGCTGTAATTGTCGTCCTCATCTTGCTAGGCCGCTTTCTGGAGGCACGCGCCAAAGGCAGAACTGGCGAGGCGATCCAGAAACTCGTTGGCATGCAGGCTAAAACCGCGCGTGTTGAGCGCGATGGTGTGGTGACAGAAGTCCCGATTGAAGAGATCATTGTCGGTGATGTCATTCAGGTACGCCCAGGTGAAAAGATCGCCGTGGATGGTGCCGTTGTCTCAGGTTCTTCCTTCGTGGATGAGAGCATGATTACAGGTGAGCCAATCCCGGTTGAAAAGACCTCTGGTGATGATGTTGTCGGCGCGACAATCAACGGCACTGGTGCCTTAAGCGTGCGTGCAAGCAAAGTTGGCAATGATACCGTTCTCTCCCAAATCATTCAGATGGTGGAACAGGCTCAGGGTGCAAAGCTGCCAATTCAGGGATTGGTCGACAAAATCACGTCGTGGTTTGTGCCAGCCGTGATTACCATTGCGATCCTCACCGTCGCTGTGTGGTTCCTGTTTGGCCCTGATTCCGCGCTTAGTCTTGCTTTGGTCGCCGGTGTTGCTGTGCTTATCATCGCTTGCCCATGTGCCATGGGGCTGGCAACGCCAACATCCATTATGGTTGGTACAGGCCGCGCAGCTGAACTTGGCGTCCTGTTCCGCAAAGGCGATGCGTTGCAGATGCTTCAGGAAACCAAGGTGGTTGCCTTGGATAAGACCGGCACGCTCACTGCCGGACATCCGGAACTGACAGATATTATCCTGCATGAAGGTTTTGAGGAGGAAGACGTTCTGCGATTGGTCGCTGCTGTTGAGCAAAGCTCTGAGCACCCCATCGCAAAGGCGATCGTGCAGGCCGTCGAAGAACGTGGCATTGCGCTTCCAAAACCAGAGAGCTTTAACTCTCTGACTGGATTTGGTGTCAGTGCGGTTGTGCAAGGGCACGATGTTCTGGTTGGTGCAGATCGCTTGATGGACCGTGAAGGCATTGCACTGGAACAGCTTTCTGTTGATGCAACCGTACTTGCAACTAGAGGAAAAACCCCGCTTTACGTCGCTATTGATGGAAAAATTGCAGCGGTAATTGCAGTTGCTGACCCAATCAAGAAAACAACTCCAGATGCAATCAAGTCCCTTCATGAGCTTGGCTTGAAAGTTGTGATGATCACGGGTGATAACCAGAAGACAGCTAACGCCATTGCAGCCGAACTTGGTATCGACAGCGTGGTTGCCGAAGTTCTGCCTGACGGCAAAGTCCATGCATTGGAAGACCTGCGGAAGAGCGCTTCCGGCAAACTGGCTTTCGTGGGCGATGGCATCAATGATGCGCCTGCACTTGCCGCAGCAGACGTTGGCATCGCCATCGGCACCGGCACTGATGTGGCAATTGAAGCTGCGGATGTTGTCCTGATGGCTGGAGACCTGAACGGTGTGGTCAATGCGTTCCACATCAGCCAGCAAACCATGCGCAACATCCGCCAGAACCTGTTCTGGGCATTCAGTTACAATACACTGCTGATCCCGGTTGCCGCAGGCGTGTTATATCCATTCGGTGGCCCGCTTCTGTCTCCTGTTCTGGCAGCTGGTGCCATGGCACTTTCAAGCGTGTTTGTCTTAACCAACGCTTTGCGGTTACGCTGGATCAAAGCGACAACAGCCCACTAAAAGGGATGGAACGACGATGAATATTGGTGAAGTAGCAGAACGCTCCGGCATCCCGACCAAGACTATCCGTTATTATGAAGATATCGGCTTTCTTCATCCTAAACGGAATGAAAACGGATACCGGATCTTTGAAGAAACAGAGCTGCACAAACTGACATTCATCGGTCGTGCCCGTTCCCTCGGATTCAACATTGAAGAGTGCCGGGCCTTGCTGGCACTTTACGAGGACAAAGAACGCGGCAGTTCTGATGTCAAAAAGATCGCGCAACAACACGTGCACGAAATCGAAGCCAAAATTGCCGACCTCATCGCCATGCGCGATACCCTAACCCACCTAATAACCGCCTGCGCCGGCGACCACCGCCCCGACTGCCCAATCCTTGATAATTTGAGTAACGGGAAGGCTAAATAAGCGTGGTTAGCTAATTACACTTCATGTTGCCAGTGGTTTGGAGGGGCGGCTGGCTATGTAGGCGGCTATGGCGCACATCATGAGGGCTACGGCGACGGCCAGCAGAATTGTTGGGTGGGACATTTTCAGGAACATCAGGTAGCCAAAGATCAGTCCGGTGAAGGCAAAAAACTTTGCTCTTTTGGGGATGACCTTATGTTCCTGCCATTGGATGACACTTGGTCCAATCTTTGGATGTGTCAGGATCCAGTTTTCCAGACGTGGGTTGGATTTGGCAAAGCAACCTGCTGCAAGAATGAAGAAAATCGTTGTCGGCAGCAATGGTAAAAAGATGCCAACGATCCCTGTGGCCACTAAGGCTAATCCAAGCGTCATATAGAATAGCTTCTTCACAGAGAGCTCCACTTCCGGCAAGCATGATATGCCTTATACGCCTTGTTGGTGAGTGCTGACAATAGGGGGAGTTTGGCTATTGGCGCATCAACTGGCGACCATGGCTAACATATCCACCCTCTTAGATGAGAAGCATGAATTCTTTTTCAAGGGGAACTTGCAAAACCGACAAAATACACTAGTTCGTAAAGAAGCACGGATATACCTGCACCTTGTCGCTGATATAAAGCGGAGGGTTCCCGAATTAAGAAAGTTTGGCCGATGGGATCTGACGGGGATAAAAAGCCGAAGCGTGTTGGGTTTATGACGCGACTGCGGAACTATTTCTTTACTGGCCTTGTGATCACGGGTCCGGTTGGTATTACGCTTTATCTGAGTTGGTCCTTGATCCAATTGATTGATGGTTGGGTAAAGCCCTTCCTGCCATCTATCTACAATCCAGATAACTATCTGCCGGTGGAAGTTCCGGGTTTTGGATTGTTTGCTGCATTGCTGGCAATAACGGTGATTGGTTTCCTGACAGCTAACATTGCGGGGCGTTCGCTCATCAGCGTTGGCGAGTCCATTCTTGGCCGTATGCCATTGGTGCGTAACCTTTATTCTGCATTGAAACAGATCTTTGAAACTGTTTTGAATGACAGCGGCCGCAACTTTACCAAAGCAGGTTTGGTTGAATATCCGCGTAAAGGTTTGTGGGCGATCGTGTTTCTTGCCACGGACACTAAGGGCGAAGTTGCTGCGCATCTGGAAGAGCAAGCGGATACGGTTTCTGTCTTCTTGCCAACTACACCGAACCCGACCTCTGGCTTTTTGCTGTTTGTGCCGCGCGAGGACATCATTGAGCTTTCTATGAGCGTTGAAGATGCCGCAAAGCTGGTGATTTCAGCTGGTCTTGTCAGCCCAGAGTACCCGAAGCTTTTAGGGGGCGAGGATAAAAAGGCTGTTGAGGCGCATCAACGCAAGAAAGCTGGCAAAGGCGGTGATGGTCCCGAGACCGTCGCGGCTGAATAGATTAGCCGGCTCTGAGCAGTTTGATAGCTTCGTCTCTGGCGAAGAGATACAAGAGGTGGCGCAAGGCGTCACCTCTTTCTGTTTCTAGCTCTGGGTCTGTGGCCATGATGAGTTTTGCATCATCGCGTGCGATTTCCATCAAGTCTGCATGATCTTCAATGGAGGCAAGCCTGAAACCGGGTGTACCGGACTGACGAGTGCCCAAGAGCTCCCCTTCACCGCGCAGGCGCAGATCTTCCTCTGCGATAAGAAAGCCATCGTTGGTTTGGCGCAGGATGTTGAGGCGAGATGCCGCTGTCTCATTAAGAGGGGCTTTGAAGAGGAGCAGACATGAAGAGGCTAGACTTCCACGGCCAACACGTCCTCTGAGCTGGTGCAGCTGAGCAAGTCCAAAGCGCTCGGCGTGTTCAATTACGATGATGGTTGCGTCCGGGACGTCTACGCCGACCTCAATCACGGTGGTCGCTACAAGCACTCGGGCGTCACCATTTTTGAAGGCGTCCATGGCGGCTTGTTTCTCATCAGCCTTCTGGCGTCCATGAACGAGAGCAACAACTGGGCCTAGGGCGTTTTGCAGATCGTCGAAGCGTTCTTCAGCAGCGGCAAGGTCGATCTTTTCCGACTCTTCCACGAGCGGGCAGACCCAATAGATCTTTTGCCCCTGTGCAATCATTGCTTTCAGGCGGTCAACAACCTCACCAATGCGATCCAGTGATATGGAGACGGTTTTGATTTCTTGTCGGCCCTTAGGCTTATCAGTCAGGCGGGAGACGTCCATATCTCCGAAGTAAGAGAGGACCAGCGTGCGTGGGATTGGAGTTGCGGTCATCACAAGCACATCCACGTGGGCGCCTTTGGAGGACAGAGCCAGTCGTTGGTGGACACCAAAGCGGTGTTGCTCGTCTACGATCGTGATGCCAAGGTCTTCGAAATTAACCGTTGATTGGAAGAGCGCATGGGTGCCAACGATCAAGTCGATTTCGCCTGTTTCCAACGCTTCACCAATCTCGCGTTTAGTTTTGGCCGTGTCTTTACCTGATAAAACAGCGGTGCGGATGCCAGCTGCATCGCACAGAGGTTTCATAGAGGCATAATGCTGGCGGGCCAGAATGTCTGTTGGGGCCATCATAGCGGCTTGAGCGCCTGTCTCAATAACGGCTGCCATTGCCAAGAGGCCGACGACCGTTTTACCAGACCCAACATCGCCCTGAAGCAGGCGCAGCATGCGGGTTGGTTCTTCCAGATCAGCGAAGATCTCTTTCAGCGCTTCTTCCTGGCCGTCTGTGAGTTCGAACGGGAGGGCTGCAAGGATCTTTCGGCGCAGGGAGCCGTCCCCTTTGCGGGCTTTGCCGCCCATGTGGCGCAGAGAGTTGCGTACAAGAGCTAGGGCTAGCTGGTTTGCCAGAAACTCATCGTAAGCAAGGCGTGCGCGGGCTTTGCCTTCTGGTGCCAGATCTCTGGCATCCTCAGGTTTATGTATGGACCGCAAGGCGACATCAAACGGTGGGAAATCGCGTTGTTCTATAAAGGGCTGGTTTTGCCACTCAGGCATTTGCGGGAGGAATTCAAGAGCGGTGCCCATTGCACGCTGGAGCGTTTTGGAGGCAAGGCCCGCTGTCATTGGGTAGACTGGTTCTACAAGTGGCAGATGCTCAGCTTCTTCCTCAGAAACCATGTGATCTGGGTGCACCATCTGGGCGCGGTCGTTGAACCATTCCACCTTACCAGAGACGATGCGCTTTTCGCCCTCGGGCAGCGTGCGGTGTAAGAAATCCCCGCGTGCGTGGAAGAATACTAGTTCAATAGTTCCAGTTTCATCATGGGCGAGCACCTTATAGGGAGCACGGCTGCCGTGTGGTGGCGCGCGGTGCTGGTCTATATGGAGCACGAGCGTTACGATTTCGCCCTCCGGGGAGCCAGAGACACCTGGGCGCAAGCGTCGGTCGATCACATTTACCGGAACATGGAAGAGCAGATCGGAGATGCGAGCATCGCGGTCCGGGCTGCCGACAAGCAGGTTTGTTATGGTCTTCGCAATCTTTGGGCCGATACCCGGAAGTTTGGTGACCGAAGCGAAAAGTGGATCAAGGCGAGTAGGGCGCATACCATATAGACCAGAACGTGAACAGCAGATCTGATCTGTGGCATGTTCTTGTGATTTGTGCAACGCCCTTAAGAAAACACTGACAGATGAAAATAAGGGTTGTATACAGGCGAAACAATTTGGCCCTATCTATTTGCAGATAGTGACACCAATCAGCGACCTTCTAAGGAAACGACGATGGATCAGAGTGCGCAGAGCGAAGATCAAAACAAGAACATCGGGCTGGATAACCGCCGTAAACGTATCATTTTCCGCTGTCACCATCGTGGCATGAAGGAAATGGACATTATGCTTGGCGGCTATGTTGAAAAGCATATTGTGCAGATGAACGATGCTGAACTGGATGAGCTGGAAGTGTTTCTGCAGCACCACGATCAGGATCTCTTCTCATGGTTTATTGGCACGAAACCAGTCCCTGATGAAGCGAACACAGACCTGTTCCGCAAGATCCTCGATTACTACAAGGACAAGGCTGGAAGCTGATCGCGCTTTGGCATCTGGTTTGCTGCAAATCAGATGCTTTTTATTGCCCGCCGACGATTTGAAATAATAAGGTTGCCCCTCCCGTGTTTGAAAGTTTGCTCAAGAAAAGTGAAAACATCACGCTTGCTTCCGTTCCTGATGGAGCCGAGGCCTACGTACTTTCAAAGGTGCTTGCTGAAGTTGAGGAGGGTGGCCTTGCGCTAACTTATGTTGCGCGGGATGCAACCCGTATGGCGGCGTTGACAGAGGCTTTAGGGTTCTTTGCGCCTGATGTGGAGGTGCTTCAGCTGCCTGCATGGGATTGCTTGCCGTATGACCGTGTTTCGCCTCATGGGGCGATTGTTGCGCGCAGGTTGCTGACGTTGCTGCGGCTGGCAAAGGGGCTGCCGAAGAAAAAGAAGTTTGTTCTGATCACAACAGTGAACGCGGCTTTGCAGCGGATGCCTGTTCGTGAGTGGACGGCCAATCATATTCTCTCGTTTATGCCGGGGAACCGCATCAATCCTGACAAGATCGTTAAGTGGCTGGAAGTCAACGGCTTTGCCCGCACGCCAACTGTGCGTGAAACCGGGGAGTATGCGGTACGCGGTGGGATTATTGACCTATTTTCTCCAGCGACCAAAGAGCCTGTCCGTCTGGACTTCTTCGGGGATACGCTGGAGTCCATTCGTTCCTTTGATACGGACAGTCAGAGAACGCTGGTCCAGAAGAAGGGTCTAACGCTTGTTCCTATGAGCGAGATCATTCTTGATCCTGAAGCGATCTCGCGGTTCCGCCGTAACTATGTGACTGCTTTTGGGGCCGCTGGGCCGGATGATGTTCTCTATCAGTCCATCAGTGAGGGGCGGCGTTATGCGGGGATGGAGCATTGGTTGCCTCTGTTCCACGATAACCTGTCTACTCTGTTTGATTACATTGGTGAAACGCCAGTTGTGCTGGATGCTAGTGTTGAGGACATGATCAAGGAACGTCTTGAGCAGATTGAAGAGCACTTTGGTGCGCGTCAGGACGGGCTCAATAACAAAGCGCTTTCCTCTGGTGTGCCGTATAAACCTATTCCACCAGTTGCCATTTATCTTCAGGACACCCAGTTCAGCACATTTGTGGCTGACAGGGCTTCTGCTCAGCTATCCCCGTTCGCTATGCCTCCGGGCACCGGCAAGACCGCAATTGATATGGGTGGCCGTCAGGGACGAAACTTTGCGGCTGAACGGGCTGCGGGTGATGTAAACATCTTTGATGCGCTTTCAAAGCATGTGTCAGCTCTTGCCAAGGATGGGAAGAGGGCGGTTCTTTCTTGTTGGAGTGAGGGTTCTCGGGAACGGTTAACCCAAGTTCTGAGCGATCATGGATTGGACCGCACTGGATATGCAGGCAATTCTGCTGAGTTGGGCAAGGTACCCGCTGGGCTGACGGCACTGATCCTGCTTGGTCTTGAGCATGGCTTTGAGATTGATGATCTGGCCTTCATCGGGGAGCAGGATATCCTCGGTGACCGTCTGGTGCGTCAGCGTCGGCGGAAGTCCAAAGGGGCGAATTTTCTCACGGAGGCCTCTGCTCTGGCCCCTGGTGATCTTGTTGTGCATGTGGAGCATGGTATTGGCCGGTTTATTGGGCTGAAGACGATTGAGGCTGTCGGCGCGCCGCATGACTGTCTTGAGCTGCAATATGCGGGCTCGGACAAGCTTTATCTGCCGGTTGAAAACATTGAGCTGCTGACGCGCTACGGCTCAGAAGATCAGGAAGTTCAGTTAGATAAGCTTGGCGGCGGGGCATGGCAGGCTCGTAAAGCCAAGATGAAAAAGCGCATTCTTGAGATTGCCGATGGCTTGATCAAGATTGCTGCTGAACGTGCGTTGCGAACAGCTCCGGCGATTACGGCTCCTGAGGGGGCTTATGATGAGTTCACTGCGCGGTTTGTCTATGATGAGACCGATGATCAGATGAGTGCCATTGAATCTGTGTTTGATGATATGGCTTCAGGGCGTCCTATGGATCGGCTTATCTGTGGTGATGTGGGCTTTGGTAAGACGGAAGTTGCTCTAAGAGCTGCGTTTTTGGCGGCCATGTCTGGGAGGCAGGTGGCGATTGTGGTTCCGACCACGTTGTTGGCGCGTCAGCATTACCGGACCTTTGCAGATCGTTTTAATGGATTGCCGATTGAAGTGCGTCAGGCATCGCGACTTGTCCCCGGTAAGGAACTGTCTGAGACCAAGAAGGGGCTGAAAGAAGGCTCCGTCGATGTTGTGATCGGGACGCACGCGCTTCTGGGAAAAGCCATTGGTTTCAGGGATCTGGGACTTCTCATCATTGATGAGGAACAGCATTTTGGGGTGAAGCATAAAGAGCGGTTGAAAGAGCTGAAAAGTGATGTTCACGTTCTGACCCTATCTGCGACCCCGATTCCTCGTACCCTACAATTGGCACTGACGGGCGTTCGGGAGCTTTCCCTTATCGCAACACCGCCGGTGGATCGTTTGGCTGTGCGCTCGTTTATATCCCCGTTTGATCCGATGGTTATCCGCGAGAGCTTGCTGCGTGAGCACTATCGCGGGGGGCAGAGTTTTTATGTGTGTCCGCGCGTGTCTGATCTGGCAGAGGTGAGGGCGTTCCTGGAAGAGAATGTGCCTGAAGTTAAAGTGGTTTCTGCTCACGGGCAGATGCCTCCGGGCGAGCTGGATGACATCATGAATGCCTTTTATGAGGGCAAGTTTGATGTGCTGTTGGCGACCACTATTGTTGAGTCCGGATTGGACATACCAAACGCGAACACTTTGATTGTGCACCGCTCAGACATGTTTGGTCTGGCGCAGCTTTATCAAATCCGTGGGCGTGTGGGGCGTTCTAAGACACGGGCTTACGCTCTGTTTACGGTTCCTGCCAATAAGACGCTGACGCCTACTGCTGAGAGGCGCCTTAAGGTATTGCAAAGTCTTGAAAATTTGGGGGCGGGCTTCCAGCTTGCGTCGCATGATCTGGATATTCGTGGAGCTGGTAATTTGCTTGGGGAAGAGCAGTCTGGGCATATTAAAGAGGTTGGGTTTGAGCTTTACCAGCAGATGCTGGAGGAGGCGGTTGCGCAGCTCAAATCTGGTGGTGAGGACTTCCAGGAGGACAAGTGGTCCCCGCAAATTGCTATCGGTACGCCTGTTCTTATCCCCGATACGTATGTGCCGGACCTTCAGTTGCGCCTTGAGCTTTATCGCCGTCTGGCGGACCTTATGGAGCTTGAAGACATCGATGGCTTTGGGGCGGAGATGATTGACCGCTTTGGGCCACTTCCTGAGGAAGTTCAACACCTTCTGAAGATTGTCTACATCAAAGGGCTGTGCCGCAAAGCGAACGTTGAAAAAATTGACGCTGGGCCGAAAGGCATCGTGATCGCGTTCCGTAATGGCGAGTTCAACAATCCAGCGGGGCTGGTATCCTACATCGCGGAGCAAACTATCCTCGCCAAGATCCGCCCAGATCAGAAGGTGGTGCTGACCCGTGACTGGCCGTCTGCGGATGATCGGTTGAAGGGAACCGCTGCTGTGTTGATTAAACTCTCAAGGCTGGCTGAAAATGCCTGATTTTTCGTCTTAAATGGCTCATTTTCTGGGGTTTTTATGAAATCCCAGCGTTGCGTTGCTATGTGCGCGGATTTGCGTTTTTTAGCGTTAAGGTGAAAGTTTTTTGTGAGCTGATTAATTTTGCTTGAGTTTTGTCGCTTCAACTGACGATGGGAGCAATGCAGCTTCTTTAAGAGCACTATTGGGTTGATATGGCGTCTTCCAATGTATGCTTATTCATGGTTTCAATGAATGACTGAGAGGCTTCGTAGAGGTAGTGCTTGACGTTGCAGGAACCGGTTATCCTGCACGTGTTTGTTGCTGGATCGAAGCACTCCACCATTGTCATGTTTGGTTCCAGTAATTTGATGACCTCGCCTAACTGGATTTTGTTGCCTGGTTTGGCCAGCTGCATACCGCCCCCTTTGCCTTTGAAAGATGAAACATACCCCGCTTCAACAAGGCGTAACACAATCTTCACTAAATGGTTACGGGAGATGTCATGGTATTCCGAAACCTCTTTAACACTACATAAACGCTGGGGATTTGAGGCGAGATACATGAGTGTTCTCAGGCCGTAATCCGTAAATTTTGTCAATTGCATCTTGACGCCGTATGCTCTCGTTAATAATTAGCATTTGAAATGCACATTTAAGAGGCCCATCAAATGATCAGCCAAACTACCATCGAAATTGTTAAATCTACAGCACCTATTCTTCAGGAGCATGGAGAGGTATTAACACAGCATTTTTATAAGCGTATGCTTTCGCGCAATCCAGAGGTTGCCTCTTTCTTCAATACATCCAATCAGGAGCAGGGTACTCAGCAAAGAGCTTTGGCTGGTGCTGTAACTGCATTTGCGCTGCATATTGATAATTTGGAAGTTTTGGCTGGTGCGGTTGAGTTGATCGCGCAAAAGCATGCTGCTTTGCAAATCAAGGCTGAACATTACCCTATTGTCGGTGAGAACCTGCTTGCATCCATTCAAGAAGTTTTGGGAGATGCGGCAACAGATAGCATCATCAATGCATGGGCAGAGGCTTATGGTTTTCTCTCTAGTATTTTGATTGAGCGAGAAAGCACGATTTACAAGGAAAAAGCTGATCAACCGGGTGGCTGGGATGGTTTCCGAGACTTTGAGGTTGTTAAGAAACAGGCTGAGAGCAGCAACATCACGTCATTCTACCTCAAGCCAGCAGACAAAGGTGCTTTGCCCCAATTTAAGCCGGGTCAGTACATCACAATAAGAGTACCAGACCCGAATACAGAAACCACCATGCGCAATTACAGCTTATCCGACAGGCCAGATGCAGGCTGTTTTCGTATCAGTGTGAAGAAAGAGCTTGCGTTAGGCGAGGGGCACCCGGCTGGGTACGTCTCCAACTTGCTGCACAGTCGCGTCGAAACAGGTGCAAAATTGGAACTAGCGGCTCCATGCGGAGACTTTTTTCTGAACGAAGAAGTGGAAGAAAACCGTCCGCTGGTATTGTTGGCTGCTGGTGTTGGCATTACCCCAATCCTGAGCATTCTGAAAGCGGCGCTTGTGCGAGATGGAGACAGAGAGGTTATTCTGGTTCATGCCAGTCAGAACGAGACTGTCCAGGCTTTTAAAGGTGAAATAAATGAGCTTGCGCACCAGAACCAGAACCTGAAAGTCTATTATCGCTATAGTGACGAAGAGGCTGATGGCCAGTTCCGCACGGGTAATAGTTCAACAGGTTTAGTCGATCATAGTTTTCTGGAGAATCTGTATGCTGGTCTTGAGGCGGACTATTACTTTTGTGGGCCAAAGCCGTTTATGGCTGGTCTCTACTCTAGTCTTCAGGATCGCGGCGTACCTGAGAAACAGCTCAATTTCGAGTTCTTTGGTCCAAAAGAAGATCTACTGGTGTCACATGAACATCGTGTTGAGATGGCCTAAATCAGCTCGCATTTAAGTTGAAGCAATGAACTGCTTTAGCCTTTGTTTTTGCGTCTCTTTGTCCGAAAATCGGTTCCCACTTTTCGGCGATACGCTGTAATTTCACTCCATAGAGTGATTGAACCGACTGGTTTGAAATGGATGAGCGCCCCATTCGTGGGGCGCAGTCTGGTTGACTTTAATGAGATGCCAAAAGTTATGTCCTTTTTTGGGGGGGCACACGGTACTGCTCTGTTTTAGAAAAAATAACAGATAAAGACAGTTTTCAATTGTTACGGAAACTCTTGGTTAAGGGCGTTGTGAAATAGTGCTGGGCATGTGACCATTTTTGTAATGAGTAGGTCAGTCAGTGCTAGCTACCACACGTCAGCGAAAACACTCCTATCTAAAGAATCTCCTTGTGCCGGGTATTGCCATTGGTGCGCTTTGCTACTTTGCATTTCATGCGCTCAACGGTAAGCTGGGTCTTGTGGGTCGACCACAGATTGAGCATGAGATTCTTGCGCTCGAATTGGAGCTTGATGAGTTGCGGGAAGAACGCCTGCAATTACAACGCCGTGTCATGTTGCTTGACCCGGAGAGCCTTGATCCAGACATGGTGGATGAGCGGGCTCGCGCTTCCCTTAATCTGGCGCACGTGAATGAAGTTGCAATCATGCGCAACTGAAACATCTTTGTTTAACGCTAGATTTGATGTGAGTTTGAGTTGCCTAAGAAATCTAACGGTATTTGGAGAGGTGAGTTCAGCTATCTAGAAATAGAGCTTGTTTTAGATGAGATAAACTCCATGCGCTCGCTTTCATCTAGTGGTGTCTCTTATAGTGGAGGATATCGAACCATTGATGACTGGCAAGCAGTCTTAGTGTCAATGATCGAGTTCCAAGCTCCAACACATGCACTTAAAAGTCGGATTGTAAGCGAAGCGTTGTCATCAAAAGAGCTTAGAGAAGGTTTTTTACGTAAAGAATTTGAAGGGCTCATATGTAAGTTATTTGAAAAATATAGAAATGATCCTTCCTATATATACAAAGTATTTTTCCCAATTTGGGGGGCTCCAAAATTTCTAAAAGGTGTAAAGAAGGTTAGTTTTGCAACTATTAATTTTACACCGTCAAATGAGAGTTCTTTTTTTCGGAAAGCTTGTGGTGAACGAAAAAAGCAGTACACTGAACGTGGGCTTTCAAAGTTTTTTACTAAAGACCGTCTTAGAGATCTAAGTAAGTGTAGTCTTTGTGTTGTTCATGTGCGTGCATATGATGTTAGAGATGCATATGAGCGAGCATCAGATGCTTTGTATGAAGTGTTGGGTGCCGTCAACTTAGCAAGAGATACAGCGAAGATATCTCGCCGTTCATTTCGGACAGCCGGTACACTTCCCGTTTCAGATGTTTTAATTGCTCCGCATACGACTGTGCATGATGAGAATGGTGCGCTTGCATACCAAGGGTTTTGGTTCGAAAACTGGGAGGGGGGATCAAAAGCACGCGTTCAAACCGCCGAACGAGCAAAGGCTTGGGAAGCTAGTTTTCTTAGATTGCAAAATGGAGTTCAGAGGTCGAATTGGAAGCATCTTTGTAAAAGTGCATTAATTAGACATTTTCGCGCGTTTTCAAATCCGGACTTAAATGAGTCGTTCTTGGAGGGGTGGAGGTTGTTTGAAAATGTATCAGGAGTAGATCGCGAGAAAACTGATGATCTCATTGATCGTGTCTCTAACGTGTTTGCAGATAAGGCTGAGTACAAACTACTCGGTAAGCACCTAAGGCATAGGCGTAACCAAATTGCTCATGGGCGCCCAGTCAAAGTTGATGATCAAGAGGTGTTGGCATATCAAATGCTGAATTTTATCGGACCTTTTATGGAGCATCTAATTTTGAATGAGTTTTCATTTAAATCTGAAAGGGATTTTTGGGATTTTCTCAGTTTGCCAAATGATAAGGCACAGAGGGAAAGACGAAAAAAAGATGCACAAAGAGAGTTGTTGCTTTTAGATAAAGCAGCCTATTTCCGCGGAGAAGGGTAATCGGTTTTTTGAAGTTGCAATCATGCGCAACTGAAACATCAGCGTGCATTAACTTGAATTGGGTTGATTTGATTGAATTAACCTAATTTAAGTTAACTTGAAAATATCAGTAAAATCAATATCTTAGATAAATCTCCAAGTGTTTCTGCTCATATTGGCATTCTGCGCTGTGAGCGATAGTGTGCTTTCACCAATTCACGTCACAAAGAGACGAGGCTCATGGCTGGAACTCAATCCAAGTCTTCAGGCGGTCGCGCTAAAAGTGCTACCAAAGCCCGCGGTGCGATGAAAAACGTACCTGCACTAGTAGAATTCTCCAAAGATGAAGAGCTAAACGCTTATCGCGAAATGCTCTTTATCCGTCGCTTCGAAGAAAAGGCGGGTCAGCTTTACGGTATGGGTCTGATCGGTGGCTTCTGTCACCTTTACATCGGCCAGGAAGCTGTTGTCGTTGGAATGGAGATGGCCAAGGAAAAAGGTGATCAGATGATCACTTCTTACCGTGACCATGCTCACATGCTCGCTTGCGGCATGGACCCGAACGGCGTGATGGCCGAACTGACTGGTCGCCGCGGTGGTCTGTCCAAAGGTAAGGGCGGTTCCATGCACATGTTCTCCAAAGAACAGGAGTTCTATGGCGGACACGGCATCGTGGGTGCTCAGGTCTCACTTGGTACCGGTCTTGCGTTTGCGAACCGTTATAAAGAGAACGGCAAAGTTTCCATGGCGTTCTTCGGCGATGGTGCTGCCAACCAGGGTCAGGTTTACGAGAGCTTCAACATGGCGAAGCTTTGGAACCTGCCAGTGATCTACGTCATTGAGAACAACAAGTACGGCATGGGTACCTCCATTGAACGTGCTTCTTCCACGACAGATCTTAGCCAGCGCGGTGCTTCCTTCGGCATTCCAGGTGTTCAGGTTGATGGTATGGACGTGCGCGCGGTGAAAGCTGCGACCGACTATGCGATGGAATGGTGTCGTGAAGGCAATGGTCCTTACATCCTTGAGATGATCACCTACCGCTACCGTGGCCACTCCATGTCTGACCCTGCAAAATACCGCAGTAAAGATGAAGTCCAGAAGATGCGCTCTGAGCATGACCCGATTGAACAGGTTCGTGCTCGCCTTCTTGAAAAAGAATGGGCAAGTGAGGACGATCTCAAGGCTATCGATAAGGAAGTGCGCGCTGTTGTTGCTGCTTCTGCTGAGTATGCACAGAACGATCCTGAGCCGGATCCATCTGAGCTCTACACAGATATCGTGCTCTAAGGTCGGGATAATACATTATGGCTGTTGAAATTTTAATGCCTGCGCTTTCTCCGACCATGGAAGAAGGCAAACTTGCTAAGTGGCTTAAGAAAGAAGGCGACACCGTTACTGCAGGTGACGTGATTGCTGAAATCGAGACCGACAAAGCAACCATGGAAGTGGAAGCGGTTGATGAGGGCGTGCTTGGCAAGATCCTCGTTGCTGAAGGCACCGAAGAAGTAAAAGTGAACGCACCGATTGCAGTTCTGCTGGAAGAGGGCGAAGACGCCTCTGCTGCTGACAACCTGGGCGCTACCCCTGTTGCGCCGGCGGCTGCTGAAGCACCAGCCAGGCCTGCAGCACCGGCAGCTCCTGCGGCACCGATTGTAAGCGTTGCACCTGCTGATCCGGAAATTCCTGCGGGCACAAAAATGGTGAGCATGACCGTTCGTGAAGCTTTGCGCGACGCGATGGCGGAAGAAATGCGCCGCAATGAGAACGTGTTCCTGATGGGTGAAGAAGTTGCTCAGTATCAGGGCGCATATAAGATCTCTCAGGGTCTCCTGGATGAGTTCGGCGAAAAGCGCGTGATCGACACTCCAATCACCGAGCATGGCTTTACCGGCCTTGCTGTTGGCGCTGCGATGGCAGGTTTGAACCCAATCGTTGAGTTCATGACCTTCAACTTCGCAATGCAGGCGATTGACCACATCATCAACTCTGCTGGTAAGACGCTTTACATGTCTGGCGGTCAGATGGGTGCACCAATGGTGTTCCGCGGTGCAAACGGTGCGGCTGCTCGTGTGGGTGCGCAGCACTCTCAGGACTTTGCTGCATGGTATGCTTCCATTCCGGGCCTTAAGGTTGTTCAGCCTTATACCGCTGCTGATGCGAAGGGCCTTTTGAAAGCTGCGATCCGCGACCCGAACCCGGTTGTGTTCCTTGAAAACGAGATCCTTTACGGTCAGCACTTCGATGTGCCGGATGTTGAAGATCTGGTTCTGCCAATCGGCAAGGCGAAGGTTGTTCGCGAAGGTACTGATGCGACCATGGTTTCCTGGAGCATTGGCATGACCTACGCGCTGCAGGCTGTTGATGAGCTGGCAAAGCAGGGCATTTCTGTTGAGCTGATCGATCTGCGTACCATTCGTCCGCTGGACATGGAGACTGTTCTGGCCTCCGTTCGTAAGACTGGCCGTCTGGTAACTGTAGAAGAAGCCTTCCCAATCTGTTCCGTTTCCTCTGAAATCGCTTATCAGGTTCAGAGTGAAGCCTTCGATTGGTTGGATGCGCCAGTTCTGCGCGTGACCGGTAAAGATGTTCCAATGCCATATGCAGCAAACCTTGAGAAGCTGGCTCTGCCAAACACCAAGGAAGTTATCGACGCTGTTAAGGCTGTGACCTACACCGCCTAACCGGGAGACAAGTGGTATGCCAATCAATATTCTGATGCCTGCGCTTTCTCCGACTATGGAAGAAGGCAATCTGGCCAAGTGGCTGGTTAAAGAAGGTGACGCGATTTCTGCAGGCGATGTGATTGCAGAAATTGAAACCGATAAAGCGACCATGGAAGTGGAAGCTGTCGATGAAGGCACCATCGGTAAAATCGTGGTTGCTGAAGGTGCTGAAGGCGTGAAGGTGAATGCACCGATCGCGATCCTTCTGGAAGAGGGCGAAGACGCTTCTGCGATGGATGCAGCACCTGCTGCACCAGCCGCTGCTGCTGCCCCTCAGGCTCCTGCAGCACCTGCTGCTGAAGCGGCGCCGGCACCAGTTGCAGCTCCTGCACCTGCTGCTCCGGTTGCAGCTTCTGGTGAGCGTGTGTTCTCATCCCCTCTGGCGCGCCGTCTGGCGAAACAGAATGGTCTGGACATTGCACTGATCAACGGCACCGGCCCACATGGCCGCGTTGTCAAGCGTGACGTTGATGCGGCTATTGCTGCTGGCACTGGCAAGGCTGAGGCTGCTCCGAAAGCTGCGGATGCACCGAAGGCTGCTGAAGCTCCAAAAGCTGCGCTTGCGTCTGGTCCATCTGATGAACAGACCCTGAAGTTGTTTGATGAAGACAGCTACGAGCTGGTTCCTCACGATGGCATGCGTAAGATCATTGCCAAGCGTTTGACCGAATCCAAACAGACTGTTCCACACTTCTACCTGACACTGGAGTGTGAACTGGATGCTCTGCTGGCTCTGCGGGCTCAGCTCAATGCGTCTGCACCGAAAGACGGCGACGGCAAGCCAGCTTACAAGCTGTCTGTCAACGACATGATCATCAAGGCGCATGCTTTGGCACTGAAAGCAATTCCGGCTGCCAACGCATCTTACCTTGAGAGCGGCATGGTTATGCATAAGCATGCTGACGTTGGTGTTGCTGTTTCCATCGATGGTGGCCTGATCACTCCGATCATTCGCCGCGCTGAAGAGAAAACGCTCTCCACGATCTCCATCGAGATGAAAGATCTGGCAAAGCGTGCTCGTGAGCGCAAGCTGGCTCCAACCGAATTCCAGGGCGGAACTACTTCTGTTTCCAACCTTGGCATGTTCGGCATCAAGGAATTTGCAGCGGTGATCAATCCTCCGCACGCAACCATCCTTGCTGTTGGTGCTGGTCAGAAGCGTCCAGTTGTGAAGGGCGATGAGATCGTTCCTGCGACTGTGATGTCTGTGACCCTTTCCACTGACCACCGTGCGGTGGATGGTGCGCTGGGTGCAGAGCTTCTGCAGGCCTTCAAAGGCTACATCGAAAACCCGATGTCCATGCTGGTTTAATCAGGACTTACCGGCAGAAACAGGAGCCCCTGCTTTTCTGCCGGTAAATCCAAGTGGTAGGTGTGAGCAAATAGAGTGGAGTAAGCTGAAGACCGTTTGAGCAAGGAGACCGTATGATATGGTCAAAGTTGTCGATGGCTTCACGTTTTTCAACGAACTCGATACCCTGGAAATTCGCTTGGGCGAACTTTTCGATGTGGTGGATGAGTTCATTCTTGTAGAGGCCACCAAGACCTTTACGGGACACGAAAAGCCTCTCTATTTTGCTGATAACAAGTCGCGGTTTGCACCGTTTTTGAGCAAGATCCGGCATATCATTGTCGAGGACATGCCAGAGGCACCGCAGAACGCCTGGTCGAGGGAGTACCACCAACGCGATTGCATAGAACGCGGCCTTAAAGATCTTGCGGTGAAAGATCTGATCGTTGTTTCCGACGTGGATGAAATTCCAAAGCCGGAGGCGCTGCTCAGAGCGAAAAATGACCCCAGGAGCTGTAAAAGCCTGACATTCTTTGGCGCAGATATTTTCCGATACAGACTGAATTTCAAAGATGATGTCTCGGATTTCACCTCGTGCCCGCGAATGATCAGCGCGATGTTTTTCAAAGGTGCTCAGGCTTTGCGGCGTGAGCGGGCCTTGCAGAGCAAAAGCCTCTCTCCTGTTCTCGAGGCTGCTTTGTGGCAATGGAAAGCTCTTACACGGCACAGCCGGCTTATGCGACGTCAATTGATCAGGTCTTCCAGCTGGCACTTCAGCTTTTTGGGGGACATGGACAAGGTGGTTACGAAACTTGAGGCTTACTCGCATACCGAACACATGAATGATGCCTATCTGGGCCGTGCGCAAAGAACGCTGGACCGTCTGGATGCGGGTGATGGCAGAGGAAAGCTGATCGCTAAGGACAGCGGAGAACTGCCCGACTACGTTTTGGAGAACTTTTCCAAGTTCTCCCACCTTTATGTGGAGCCTCAAGCTCCTTGATGCCGATTTGGCGAGGTTAAAGAGATGAGTGGCAACGCCTACGACGTGATTATCATTGGTTCTGGTCCTGGTGGCTATGTAACCGCAATCCGCTCCGCGCAGCTTGGTTTCAAGACCGCGATTGTCGAGCGTGAACATATGGGCGGTATCTGCCTGAACTGGGGCTGTATCCCAACCAAAGCGCTGCTGCGTTCTGCTGAGATCTACCATTACATGCAGCACGGCAAAGACTACGGTCTTTCCGCTGAAGGCGTGAGCTTTGACGCTTCTGCTGTTGTGAAGCGCTCCCGTGGTGTTTCCGGCCAGCTCAATGGCGGTATCGGCTTCCTGATGAAGAAGAACAAAGTGGACATCATCTGGGGTGAAGCAAAGCTCACCAAACCGGGTGAGATCGCTGTTGGGCCTTCTTCCAAAGACGCTATGCAGCCACAGCACCCAACACCTAAGGGTGTGAAGGGCCACGGCACTTATTCCGCCAAGCACGTTATTGTTGCAACTGGTGCGAAGCCGCGCGTCATTCCGGGTCTTGAGCCTGACAAAGAAAACATCTGGACCTATTTCGAAGCGATGGTTCCTTCAAGCATGCCTAAATCCATTGTTGTGATGGGTTCCGGCGCGATCGGTATCGAGTTTGCATCTTTCTATAAGACAATGGGCGTTGACGTGACCGTTGTTGAAATGATGTCGACCATTATGCCGGTTGAAGATCCTGAAATCTCCGCGATTGCGAAAAAACAGATGGAGAAGCAGGGCATCAAGTTTGTGATGGAAGCGAAGGTTTCCAAGGTTGTTAAGGGTAGCGGTCAGGTGACTGCGACTGTTGAGACCAAAGACGGCAAGACGCAGGAAATCACCGCTGAGAAGCTGATCTCCGCTGTTGGCGTTGTTGGTAACATAGAGAACCTTGGCCTTGAAGCGCTTGGCATCAAGACAGACCGTGGCTGTATCGTGACTGACGGCTTCAGCCGCACCAACGTTCCTGGCGTTTATGCGATTGGTGACGTTGCTGGTCCTCCAATGCTGGCGCACAAGGCTGAGCATGAAGGCGTGATCTGCATTGAGAAGATCTCCGGCCTTGATGTTCACCCGATGAAGAGCGAGCAGATTCCGGGCTGTACCTACTGTAACCCGCAGGTGGCTTCTGTTGGTCTGACCGAACAGCGTGCGAAAGATGCTGGTTATGAGCTGCGTGTTGGTCGTTTCCCGTTCATGGGTAACGGTAAGGCGATTGCTCTTGGTGAGCCTGAAGGTCTGGTTAAGACGATCTTTGACAAGAAGACCGGTCAGCTGCTGGGTGCCCACATGGTTGGCGCTGAAGTGACCGAACTCATTCAGGGTTTCGTCGTTGCTATGGGTCTTGAGACCACCGAAGAAGAGCTGATGCACACTGTCTTCCCGCATCCGACCCTTTCCGAAATGATGAAGGAAAGTGTTCTTGACGCCTACGGACGCGCTCTAAATATGTAAATCAAATCCCTCTCACTGGAATTTTACCAGTGAGAGGGACTTAATTTTTCCCGGGTACTCTTCTTATCAAAAAGGAGAAGAGCCGTGGACTTTATGAAATCGATCATATGGCTGGTGACATCAGCCGTTTGTGCCGTTGTAGCTACTGTGCTGGTGATGGCTACAGTTGGCGGAGAGTTCGCTGTATTGATTATAGCCGGATTTCTCGGTGGTATTTCAGGGGTTTACCTGTTCGAATTTGCGGATGTGGAAGTTTCCCTGGGGAATGAATATCTCGACCAGGCGGTCGTTGCGATGGTTGGCGCCATTGCGTTTGCTCTGATTGCCTCACTGATTGGTGGGGATGCAATTGGCTTTGAATAGGCGTGGTCCTGAGGCGCGGAACTGACTGAACACCAGTGTCTGGCATTGAGAGATGCTTCATTTCCTGTTATGGACCACTAAACTTATAAGAGACAGCGACACTGACCCTTAAGGCAAGTGTGCAGCAAAGTCTCGGACCTGACGGAACTGATATGGTTACACTGGTAAATACACTCGATCCTAATCATAAAAGCCAAACGGCGTCTGCAATGCAGGAAAAAGAGCGTCCGCGCCATCCGGAAAAAGCGCATCGCCCGGATAATCCTGTTCAGCGAAAGCCAAAATGGATCCGTGTTAAGGCGCCCACTTCTCCTGTCTACAAAGAGACCCACGAGCTGGTTCGCAAGAACAACCTCGTTACGGTTTGTGAAGAAGCTGGTTGCCCGAATATCGGTGAGTGCTGGTCCAAGAAGCATGCGAGCTTCATGATCCTGGGTGATACCTGTACCCGTGCCTGTGCGTTTTGTAACGTGCGTACCGGGATGCCTGGCCCAGTTGATCAAAATGAGCCTGAAAGCATTGGTAAAGCTGTTGCGTCCATGGGGCTGGAACACGTTGTGATCACCTCTGTGGACCGTGATGATCTTGACGATGGCGGTGCGACGCACTTTGCCAACGTGATTGCTGCGATCCGTAAAGCCTCTCCAAAAACAACTATTGAAGTGCTGACGCCTGATTTCCTTCGTAAGGAAGGCGCGGTTGAGATTGTTGTTGCGGCCAAGCCTGACGTGTTTAACCACAACATGGAAACGGTTCCTTCCAATTATCTGAAGGTTCGTCCGGGCGCACGCTACTTCCACTCCATCCGCCTGCTACAGCGGGTTAAGGAGATTGATCCTGAGATGTTCACCAAATCCGGCATCATGGTTGGTCTGGGTGAGGAGCGCAACGAAGTGCTTCAGTTGATGGATGATCTGCGTGTTGCTGATGTGGACTTCCTGACCGTTGGCCAGTACCTGCAGCCAACCAAGAAGCACCATCCGGTGATGAACTTCCCAACACCAGACGAGTTCAAGGCCTATGAGAAGATTGCTTACGCAAAAGGCTTCCTGAAGGTTTCCGCGAACCCACTGACCCGCTCTTCCCACCACGCTGGCGAAGACTTTGCCGAGCTGAAAGCAGCCCGTAAGGCAAAACAGGGCAACTAAGCACTGGTTCCAACCTACGAGTTTCTAAGAGCGTCACACGACATGGTGTGACGCTTTTTTTGTTTATGGGGGGCTACAGCTCGTTTTAGTCGCCTGAATAGGCTGGGGTTCGGCGTTCTATCCAGGCGTTGAGGCCTTCGTGGATGTCATTGGTGGTGACCATTTGGGTGAATTGGGTGGCTTCGATTTGGAGGCCTTCGGCGATGGTTGTGTTGAGGGCGCGGGTGACTGCGGTGAGGATGCGGGCGGCGGCGAGTGGGGAGTGGCGCAGGATGCGTTCTGCCAGAGCGAAGGCTTCTGGCAGCAAATCGTCGTGAGGGACGACCTTGTTGATGAGGCCAAGTTCGTAGGCGCGTTCCGGGCCAAAGGGATCTCCTGTGAGCAGCAATTCCAGTGCGCGCTTGCGACCTGCCAGACGGGGCAGGCGCTGGGTGCCTCCGAAGGTGGGGGGGATGCCGATGTTGATCTCTGGTTTGGCAAAGACGGCGCGATCTGAGGCGATTGCCAGATGGGCGGCCTCTGTGATTTCGCAGCCGCCGCCAAACGCGATGCCGTTGACGGCGACGATGATGGGTTTGGTGAAGTTCTCGATGCGGCTGGTCATGGTCTGGCCGCGGCCTACGAATTCTTTGACGGCTACATCTGTCCCTTTGGTGACACTCTGGGAGAATTCGTAAATGTCACCACCAGCGGAGAATGCCCGTTCTCCGGCTCCTGTCAGGATGACTGCGCTGATTTTGGGGTCATCTTCGATCCGGTTCAGAAGCTCCAGAAGGCGGTCGTTGGTCTGGTAGTTCAGTGCGTTGAGCTTTTGCGGACGGTTGAGGGTGAGCAGGGCGATGCGGTCTCTGACTTCAAACAGAACGAGCTTTTTCATGGTCTTTCCCTTGGTTCACTATGGATTGACTTGAGGGTAGGAGTGCCGCACTCTTCAGTAAACTCACTGGTTAGTATACATGGCTCAGAAAACTCCTCAGGGGACCCGCGATCGCATTTTAGATGCTGCAAACAAGCTGTTTTACGGTGAGGGCATTCGTGCTGTCAGTGTGGATGCTGTTGCTGAGAAAGCGGGTATCACCAAGAAAACGCTCTACTACCATTTCAAAAGCAAAGATGATCTGGTGACTGAATACCTTATCTCCCGAGACCAACCCAATCTGGAAGCCTTTGCGACGTGGTTTGATGAGGCGGAGGGAAGCACTGCGGACAAGACGGCTGCGATTTTTCTGCGTGTTGCGGAAAACGCCCGGCATCCAAAATGGAAGGGATGTGGTTTCATTCGCACAGCTGCAGAACTTGCCAACATGCCGGGACATCCAGCTGTTGTGGTGGGGGCAAAGCACAAGAAGAAGTTTGAGGCCTGGCTGGCGCAGCGATATGAGCTTGTTGGAGTGAAGGAGCCTGAAGTGTTGGCGCGCCGTGTGGTGTTGCTGATGGAAGGGGCGTTTTCAACCCTGCTTATTCATCGTGACCCTGCTTATGCGGAGGACGCGGCTGATACGGCAAGATGCCTTGTTGAGTTGCAGGGGACATCTTAGTTGGATCGGCATATGAGCGCCCCCTTTATGATGTGAGGCGCTCCTTCAGGAGCCTGCTTCAGCTCAGTTGGTTGCCAATGCTCTGGTGGTGTGCATGTTTTGCAGCCACGTGGTGATGTAGGACAGGCTTTCTTCCCAATTGTCTTCCAGCATGATGTCGTGTCCGGCATGGGGCACGATCTTGTGAGTTGCCTCATAGAGCGCTGAAGAGTGCAGGGAACGGTTGAACGGAATGATGGCGTCTTCGCTGGCTGTGAGCCACAGTTTGGGTGTTTCGTCATCCAGCGGTGGAAACCATTGCGGTGGGCGGTGTTGGAAGAGCACGACGTCGGATTCTGGCCCGAGCTGGCTCTGAATGTACTGCGCAACCGGGGTTGAGCGTTCTGCAAGGAACCATTTTGCTACGACTTTGGGTGATCTGAACTGGAACTTATATCCCAGGAACGGAGACAGCGCTGTTCCGAGCCAATCGATGGACATGGCGTTTTTCAAGCAGTCTTGCATGACATCAATGGCTGTCCATGAGGCGACAAAAACGGCTGCTTTTAGTCCGCCGACATGCTTCAGATACCATTGCACCAAAGCACCACCCATGCTGTGGCCGATCAGAACGGCTGGTTGGTCGTGGCGGGCGACCTCCTCGTGCACAAAACGGAGGTAGTAGCCCAATGTGGCTTCTGCTGTGGGGCGTTGCTCCGGTGAATGTCCGTGGCCGGGCAGGCTGATGGCGACACTCTCCCAGCCGGATTCTGCGAGTTTTTCCTGATAGTTTTTCCAGCACCATGCACCATGCCACATGCCGTGAATGAAGATGAGCGGAGTTTTGTGCTTGGCTTGATGGGGAATGTATCTGATGCGTTCAATGCCGTTTTCGACCACCGTTATCTTATGATATTTGGCGGTTTCTTCGCGGCTGATGACCTGCACAGGGGTGTCTGTAAGAGTATTAGTGGTTTTGAGGTAATCTTCTTTTCCGCCTTCCTTGGCGAGGCGGGGAATTTTAAAAGGACTAAGCATTGGGTCTGCTTTCAAAAGGAGCTAAGTATTAGCGCATAGTGTAGAATTGAGTTTTAAGTACTGACCTGAGTTTTGAGAATGAAACGGTTGCGTTAGATCGTCGCGGTATATTTGCGACGTGAAAATTTATGATGCTTTTGGCTCACAGCGGCCTACTTGATGAAAGGAAACCTGAAAAATTTCTTGGCAAATCGAAAAAGGTCGCTTAGAGCATCCTGAAGAATTTTTGAAAAACTAGAAGAAAAAGAACGCGAGCATATGCCGTCTTTTGAAAGCACACACCGGGTTCAGCACAGTGCTGATGATATGTTTGATCTGGTTGCAGATGTGGAGCAGTACCCTCAGTTTGTGCCTTTGTGTCAAGCATTACGTGTGCGTGGACGCCGGAAGATTGATGACCACCGTGAAATGATGGTGGCGGATATGACTGTGGCTTACAAGGTTTTTAAAGAGACGTTTGCCAGCCGTGTGACCCTTGATCGTGAGGCGAGTAAAATTACGGTTGAGTATCTGGATGGCCCGTTTCGCCATCTGGAAAATGTCTGGAGCTTCGATCCGGTTTCCGAGAAGGAATGTGATGTGAGCTTCTATATCAATTATGAGTTTAAGAGCAGGACACTTGGCACCATGATGGGTGCTATGTTCGACCGCGCCTTCCGCAAATTCTCCAGCGCCTTTGAAGACCGCGCCGATAAAATCTACGGCACCTAAAAATCTGAAATCTGATGCTAGCTAAAATCGGGTTTTGCTGAATAATTTAAATATATTCCATAATTACTAGGATGATCCATTTTCTCGTGTGGGCTATCGTAAGGTCTTAAGGTGTTGCTTTAATCCTGCAGGGAAGAGGTCAACGCCATCCGGGGTGAGCTCTTCGGGATCGAACCAGCGTGCGGTGATTTCTGTTCCGCTGTCTTCCTGAAATGTGATCGCTTCCTGTGTGGTGAATGCCTCTGGCGGGAATGTTACATTTGCGATGAATAGGATCTCGTGGCCTGTCTGGCCTTCGTGTTCATAGATGTTTTCCATGACAACGGGATCGCCAGAGATGGTGACCTGGATGTTCAGTTCTTCTTTGAACTCTCTGATCAGAGCGGTCTGCCAATCTTCGCCAAACTCAACAGTGCCGCCAAGAGGGCGGACGCCTTTGAGGTTGCCTGCGTCATCATAGACTTCTGCTGCCAGCAGGCGGTTGTTGCGCCAGTGCAGGCCGAGAGATTTCACCCTGATCGTTTGTGCTGGTCGCCAAATATGCATTTCGCCGCTGCTCCTTCATGCAAAATATTCATGTACAAAGAGCAGCCGAATAGGACGCATTGGTGCTGATCAGTCGGTTGTTTTCAGGTCTTCCGGCATTTCTTTGGCTGAAAGACCTCGGAGAAACCGCTTAATTCTTGTCGCGATTGTTCAGGAACTGGCTCAGGCGGGAGCCTCTGTTCTCATAGTTTTTGGAGATTTCGGCTTCAGCCTGTTCAGGAGTGAGGCCATTGCGCATGACGAAAGTGCGCCGAATTGCCTGAAAGCGGTTGGTGAGTTCCTTATCCGGGTCACCGTGCTCCATGGTCTTTTCAAGAGAAGCGTAAATACCAACGTCTTTGAGGTTTAGCTGTGTTGTTGGTTTGGTGCACAGAACCACCCAGCCATAGCCCTGGTTTACTTCAAGGCGGATCTTGTGGCCGAGTTGTTCTTCCCACTTTGTCCAGGCAACGGAGTAAGGGCGTACCCAATAGGACTGGCCGCACAGGCGCAGCTCCTTATAGCCGCCGCGTGGCATTTTCTGTACTTCGTGAGAGCCGATGAACTCGTCATCGAGCCCTCTTGAAATGAGGAATACATCTGATGCCGCAAATGCTGAAGTGCTCAAGCACATGCCCAAAAACAAACTAGCAATAATTCTCATGGGTATACCGTGACATTCCGTTGTAAATTTAAAACAGATTTTATCTAAGTTTTCTTAGAATGTCTTAAAGTAGTAGTGCCTACCTGGTGCCCTTTTAACGAGAAGGTAAATTTCGATTAGCTGTTTTCAATAAAATTTTCTAATAATTTTAATGCTTGTACCAGTGCCTGGAAGCGTATTCCCTCGCGTCCGGTGTTCTCAAAGAGGCATTGCACGTGCTTGGTTTCCTCGGTGTCTGCAGCGAAGCCAAAGTGGACAAGTCCGACGGGTTTGTCTTTGGTGCCGCCGTCCGGGCCAGCAATGCCAGTGATGGAAACGGCCACGTTGGCGCTGGAGCAGAATAGGGCGCCACTTGCCATGGCCTTGGCGACTTCGCTGCTGACCGCGCCGTAGCTCATGAGCAGGTCAACCGGAACGCCGATCATCTCGTGCTTGGCTTCATTGGAATAGGTGACAAAGCCGCGATCAAGCACAGCAGAAGAGCCGGGCACTTCTGTCAGCAGGCCTGCAAGCAGGCCGCCGGTGCAGCTCTCTGCTGTGGTGATTTTGATATTTTTTTCAGCGTATCTGGAGACGAGAACGCGTGCTCTTTCCTTAAGGCTGAGGATGTCGGTCATGGTTCTCTCCCATTGATTTTTGGCGGCGTTCAGTCTTCGAACGGAAGCCGGATGGTTGCGCAGGCTTGCGCGGCAATGCCTTCTTGGCGACCGGTGAAGCCCAGCTTTTCGGAGGTGGTTGCTTTCACAGCCACACGGCCAATGGGCAGGTCGCAGATCTGCGCGATCTGTTGGCGCATTTCTTCCCGGTGCGGGCCGATTTTTGGAGCTTCACAGATCAGCGTTAAATCCAAGTGTGCGATCATGCCGCCGCGCTTGTGAACCCGGTCTATTGCGTATTTTAGGAACTGGTCAGAGGCTGCGCCTTTCCACTGCATGTCGGAGGGCGGAAAGTGTGAGCCGATGTCGCCGTCTGCCAGGGCGCCGAAGATGGCATCCGTCAAAGCGTGTAAGCCAACATCAGCATCAGAATGGCCTTTGAGTTTTTGGGTGTGCGGGATGGAAATGCCGCCGAGAATGACGGCGTCACCGTCTTCAAATGCGTGTACGTCGTAGCCGGTTCCAACGCGAATGTCGCCAAGGTCTGCGAGTTGTTTCATGGCGATCTGTTCCTGTGCGTTCGTCATGTCTTTGAGTGTGGTGAGTTTGATGTTTTGCGGGTCGCCTGCCGTAATGGTGACAGGTTTGCCTTGCCATTCAATAAGGGCCGTATCATCGGTGAAACTGTCGATGTTTTGGTTGATGGCTTGCTGATGAGCTTCCCAGATAAGTTGATAAGGGAAGGCCTGCGGTGTTTGGGCTGCCCACAGGTGGGTGCGATCGACGGTTTCCAGAACCTGCTGGTCTGCGTTCGCTCGCTTCAATGTATCAGCCACCGGCACAGCTGGGAGCGCGGCTTGCGCGCTATTTTGCAGGGCTGTGATGGCATCTTCAAGCACAGCGGGTGTGATGAAGGGGCGGGCGGCGTCGTGGATCAGGACGTAGTCCGGGGCGTGCTCTTCCAGTGCTTTGAGGCCGCAGGCTACAGATACCTGTCGTGTAGCTCCGCCTGTGACGGGTTTGATCAGGCGATTGTCTGTCAGCGTGCTTGCGGCCTCTTGATAGGCCTCAGCGTCTTCTGCGTGGATGACAGGGAGGACAATGTCGACCTGTGAGGCGGATAAAATTGCTTCCAGTGTTCTTTGCAGGACAGTCTTTCCGCCGAGGTCCCGGTATTGCTTTGGGCTGCTGTCATTTTGCGTCGACATGCGTGAACCGCGTCCGGCTGCAACTATGATACATGCAATTTTTTCAGTGGACTGCAAAACTGGATCACCTGATTGAGTTGAAGCTGCTCCCTTATGCCAAGAGGCGTGAGCGGCTGCGTGGAAACCGTGTTGGTGAGGGTTTTGCTCGATTTAAGAGCGAAGCTCAACACTTCAATCTCTTCTCTTTAATATTCCCTTGCCTAAATTTTTAGTTTGGTTAGAATATGTGCAACTTCATATGCTGCTTATCAAATGTGCAACTGGGCTCTTTCAAGAAATATGCGTAATGCTTACGATAGGTAATATCCCTCTCAAAAACAAAGTTATTCTTGCGCCAATGTCCGGCGTTTCGGATTTGCCGTTTCGCCGTATTGCCCTGCGCTATGGCGTGGGTTTGGTGGTGAGTGAAATGGTTGCCAGTGAAGCGCTGTGTACCGGACACCCAGAATCGCTGATGCGGGCCGAGGGTGAGGGGATCGATCCTCACATCGTGCAGCTGGCAGGCAAAGACCCTCATTGGATGGGAGAAGGTGCGCGCATGGCTGAAAAAGCCGGTGCGGATGTAATCGACATCAATATGGGCTGCCCTGCGAAAAAGGTGACTTCTGGCTATTCCGGTTCTGCTCTCATGAAAGATCTGGACCATGCGATGACGCTGGTTGAGGCGACGCTGGATGCTGTGTCTGTTCCGGTGACGTTGAAGATGCGTCTTGGCTGGGATGAAACGTCCATCAACGCTCCAGAGCTTGCCAAACGGGCGGTAGATGCTGGCGTGAAGATGATCACCGTGCATGGTCGTACGCGCTCTCAGTTTTACAAGGGTAAAGCGGATTGGCGGGCTATCCGGCAGGTGCGGGATGTTATTCCGGATGTGCCGTTGGTGGCCAATGGTGATTGCTGCAAGTTTGAGGATGCTGACGAGATGCTGGCACAGTCCGGAGCTGATCTGGTGATGGTTGGCCGTGGTGCTTATGGGCGCCCGTGGGTGCCGGGGCGGATCGCGCATTATCTGGAAACTGGTGAACGGCTTGCTGACCCGCATGGGGAAGAACTGGCTGCGCTTGTTGTGGAGCACTACGACGCCATGTTGGAGCAATACGGCTTTGAGATCGGCGTGCGAGCCTTCCGCAAGCATATGGGCTGGTATCTGGAAGCTGCAGGACGGCTTGACGATGCGCCGCAAGGATTTATGCGAGGGCTCATGACCAGTCTGGATGCAGATCTGGTGCGAAACACCCTTTATGGCTGGTTTGTTCAAGTACCGATGAGGAGTGCTGCCTGATGTTGGAGACGGGAGGAGACACTCTGACGGAAGCTAATGCTGGTTTGGGCGAAGGTGTGCCGGGACAGGCCGTTTTGGATTCTCTACCGCACCCAGTTGTGGTGGTTGGAGGCGACGATAAAATCACTGGCGCCAACAGTGCTGCGGAAGATTTTTTCCATGCCAGTTTGTCGATGCTGAAGCGCCGTGAGGTGTCGTGGTTCGTGCCGTTTGGTAGTCCGCTGCTGGGTTTGATTACGCAGGTTCGTGAGCGTGGTGGTGCGGTCAATGAGTATAAGGTGGACATTGGCACGCCGCGCATTGGGCAGGAAAAACTGGTTGATATTCATGCGTCTCCTTTAAGTGAGGCTCCGGGCAGTGTTGTGCTGTTGTTTCAGGAGCGCACTATGGCGGAGAAGCTGGATAAACAGCTGACCAGCCGCGGTGCAGCGCGTACAGTGACCGGCCTTGCAGCCATGTTGGCCCATGAGATCAAAAATCCGCTCTCTGGTATTCGCGGTGCAGCTCAGCTGCTGGAACAATCAGCCAGTGAAGATGATCGCACGCTGACCCGTCTCATCATGGAGGAGACGGACCGGATTGTGAAGTTGGTGGACCGGATGGAGGTGTTTTCCGATGAACGCCCGATTGACCGTGAGCCGGTGAACATTCACGTGGTGCTTGATCATGTAAAACGTGTTGCGGAAAATGGCTTTGCCTCCAAGGTGAAGATTGTCGAAGATTACGATCCTTCCTTGCCTCCGGTGTATGCCAACCGGGACCAGCTGGTGCAGATCTTTATCAATCTGATCAAGAACGCAAGCGAAGCGCTGAGCGGCGTGAATGAGCCGGAGATTGTTGTCTCCACGGCCTTCCGTCCCGGTGTGCGTTTGTCTGTGCCTGGCGTTCAGGAGCGTGTGAGCTTGCCGCTTGAGTTTTGTGTGCGCGACAACGGCTATGGGGTGCCGGAAGATTTGCGACCGCATCTGTTTGATCCGTTTATTACGACAAAGACGAATGGCTCTGGTCTTGGACTGGCGCTGGTTGCCAAGATCGTAGGTGATCATGGCGGTGTGGTGGAGTGTGAGAGTGGCAATCGGGGCACGACCTTCCGTATTCTGATGCCTGCTTTTACCGGGCCTGACGTACATTCTGGAATTGAGGACTAAGAGTATGCCGAGTGGAACCATTCTTGTTGCTGACGACGATTCTGCGATCCGTACCGTTCTCAATCAGGCTCTGTCTCGTGCGGGGTATACCGTTCGGTTGACGTCCAACGCGACCACTTTGTGGCGCTGGGTGAGCTCGGGCGAAGGAGATCTGGTGATTTCTGATGTGGTGATGCCGGATGAGAACGCGTTTGACGTGTTGCCGCGCATTCGCAAGCTGCGTCCAGAGTTGCCTGTGATCATCATGAGTGCGCAAAACACCTTCATGACCGCGATTAAGGCCTCTGAGCAAGGCGCCTATGAGTATCTGCCCAAGCCGTTTGATCTGAAAGAACTGACCGGCATTGTCGGACGAGCGCTTGCTGAACCTAAGGGGCGGCAGTTTGATATGAGCGGCGAGGGGAATGATAACATTCCACTTGTGGGTCGTTCGCCTGCCATGCAGGAAATCTACCGCGTGCTTGCTCGTTTGATGCAGACCGATCTGACCGTGATGATCAATGGTGAGAGCGGGACTGGTAAAGAGGTTGTTGCGCGGGCGCTGCATGATTATGGCAAACGCCGGAATGGCCCGTTTGTTGCGGTCAACATGGCGGCGATCCCAAAGGATCTGATTGAGTCTGAGCTGTTTGGGCATGAGAAGGGCTCGTTTACAGGCGCCCAGGCGCGTTCTTCTGGCCGGTTTGAGCAGGCCGATGGCGGTACGCTGTTGCTGGATGAAATCGGTGATATGCCGATGGAAGCGCAGACCCGTTTGCTGCGTGTGTTGCAGCAGGGCGAGTATACCTCTGTGGGTGGTCGTACGCCGATCCAGACAGATGTGCGGATTATTGCGGCGACGAACAAAGACCTGCGTCAGCTGATCAATCAGGGGCTGTTCCGTGAAGATTTGTATTTCCGTCTGAATGTTGTGCCAATTCGCCTTCCGCCTTTGCGGGAACGGACTGAGGATATTCCTGATCTTGTGCGCCACTTCTTCTCTATTGCAGAGAGCGAAGGTTTGCCTGCCAAGCAGATTGAGGTGGCTGCGCTTGATAAGCTGCGCCGTTATCGCTGGCCGGGCAACGTACGTGAGTTGGAAAACCTTGTGCGCCGTCTGGCAGCGCTCTATCCGCAAGATGACATAACCGCCAGTTTGATCGATCTGGAACTTTCTCAGCCTTCTACGGCTGTGAATGACATGGATGCGCCGTCTGTTCAGGATCTGGGTGGGTCTGTGGAGCGGTATCTGGGCGATTACTTCGGCGGGTTTGGTGAAGACCTACCGCCTCCGGGCCTTTATCACCGTATCCTGCGTGAGGTGGAGTACCCCTTGATCAGCGCAGTGCTGGCAGCCACCCGTGGCAACCAGATTAAGGCCGCTGAACTTTTAGGCGTGAACCGCAACACCTTGCGCAAGAAAATCCGCGATCTGGACGTTCAGGTGATCCGCAGCTCCAGATAATCGTTTTTTATCGAGTGAAACTTTCAAAATGGCGCGATCTCTTGCGCCATTTTGCGTTTAATGGGGTGAGAATGCGTTTGAGTTGTGCGCTGCATGCTTATTTTGACCTGTGGACTTTTCGGTTTTCCCCATCAAGAGTGTGACTAATAAAACCCATTGTCGCATTTTGGCAACAATTCGTGCTAATAGTCTGTTTCCAATATTAATAAAGTTATCGCAGGTGCGCAGGTTCGCGTTTCATGATTTTCAAGTCAAAAGTAGAAGAACATACACCAAAGCTTGATGCGAAAGGCCGCAAGTCCCGCATGTTTGGGCTTGCCGTGGTGTTGCTGGCACTGTGCTCCATTGGGGTTTCCTTTCTGGTGCTGATGGGCGTGACGCCGATCGTTCCCTCTGAAACGGTTGTTTACATTGCGCTTGGCTTTAACGGCGCACTGGTGGTCCTGCTTATCGGCTTGATCATCTTTGAGCTTGTGAAGCTGTTGCAGGCGCGGCGCCGTGGACGAGCAGCGGCACGTCTTCATGTGCGCATCGTGACCATGTTCTCGCTGGTGGCCGCACTGCCTGCGTTTATTGTTGCTGTGGTGGCAACGATTACGCTGGATCAGGGGCTTGATCGCTGGTTTGAGACAAGAACGCGCAATATCATCACCAACGCTCAGTCGGTTGCGGCAGCTTATGTTCAGGAGCACGGAAATTCTCTGCGATCCACGTTGATTGGTATGGCCAGTGATGTGGATCTGAACCGGAACTCCTATTTCTACGATCCCACCCGGTTTGACCGCTTTTTTGAGACGCAGACCTGGGTTCGCGGATTGCTGGGGGCTTATGTCCTGAAGAATGACGGCACCGTTGTGATGCGTGTGTTGCGTGATCCGAAGGTGGAGCCGTTGTTGCCGCCGCAAGTGGCTATGAACCAGGCGAAAGACGGGGCTCCTGTTCTTATCGCGCCGGGTGTTTCTAACCTCGTCGGCGGTGTGATCAAGCTTTCTGCTTTTGATGATCTTTATCTTTATGTGACTCGTGCGCTTGATCCTCGAGTGGTTGAATACCAGCGTCTGGCCGAGGCTGGCGTTAATGAGTATGCCGAGTTGGAGCAGCGACGCTTTGGTGTGCAGCTGGCATTTGCGCTTGTTTATGTGGGCGTGGCGCTCGTGCTGCTGCTCTCCTCCATCTGGGTGGGCTTTGGGTTTGCCAACCAGCTTGTGCTGCCGATCCGTAATCTTATTGGCGCTGCAGATCAGGTTTCCAAAGGCAACTATTATGTTGAGGTGGAAGCTGCGAAAGCGAGTGGTGATCTTGAGAGCCTTGGGCGGACCTTTAACAATATGACGGGTCAGTTGCGTGGGCAGCGGGATGCTTTGCTGGCTGCGAATGATCAGATTGACCGTCGTCGCCGCTTCAGTGAAGCCGTGCTGTCCGGCGTATCCTCTGGCGTAATCGGGATTGATGATGAGGGCGATGTGACCATGGTCAATCGCTCGGCAACACGTCTTCTCAGTCAGGATGAAAACGAGCTTCTGGAAAAGCCGATCTACGACAATCTTCCAGAGGTGCAAGAGGTTGTGTCCAAAGCGCTTGAAGAAAGCTCGAGTGGCTCGCAGGTGGCGCAGGTTGCCATTATGCGTAAGGGGCGTGAGCGCACTGTGAATGTGCGTGTGACGACTGAAGAGGCGACCCGTTCTGAGCATGGTTTTGTGGTGACGCTGGACGACATCACGGACCTTGTTGCAGCTCAACGTAACTCGGCCTGGGCGGATGTTGCCCGCCGTATTGCGCATGAGATTAAGAACCCGCTGACTCCGATCCAGCTTTCAGCAGAGCGTATCCGTCGCCGCTATGGCAAGCGTATTGAAGATGATGACCGTAAGGTGTTTGACCAATGCGTGGATACGATCATTCGTCAGGTGGGGGATATTGGCCGTATGGTTGATGAGTTCTCCTCGTTTGCGCGTATGCCAAAACCAAAGATGGAAGAGGCTGATCTGCGCTCCGTGGTGCGAGAGTCCACCTTTATGGTTTCTGTTGCCAATTCTCAGGTTCACTTTGAAACCGATGTGCCGGATGAGGCTGTACGGGCAACATTTGACAGCCGCCTGGTTGGGCAGGCTGTTGGTAATGTGATCAAGAATGCGTCGGAAGCTGTTGAGGCTTATCTGGCGAGCGAAGAAAACCCGGAGCAGGGCTCTGTTCTGGTGAAACTTTATAGGGAAGGTCCGGTTCTCACGATTGATGTGATTGATAACGGGATTGGCCTTCCAACTGAGCACCGCACGCGGCTTTTGGAGCCGTATATGACGACCCGTGAAAAGGGCACCGGCCTTGGGCTCGCGATTGTGCGGAAAATTATGGAAGATCATGGGGGTGGAATTGAACTGCTGGATGCGCCATCTGTTGCCGAGGGCGGGCATGGTGCCATGGTTCGGCTGACTTTGCGCAGTTTTGATGTTCCTTCCTTCACTGAAAATGTAACGTAAGAATGGTGGTGATAAGCCGTGGCAAGTGACATTCTGATTGTTGATGATGAAGCAGATATTCGTGAGCTGATCGCCGGAATTTTAGAGGATGACGGCTATAATACTCGCACCGCTGGCAACAGTGATGCGGCGTTGGCTGCGATTGCAGACCGTCGTCCTTCTCTGATTATTCTTGATATCTGGCTCATGGGCAGCAAGCTTGACGGGCTTGAGGTGCTTGAGGTGATCAAGAAAGAAAACCCTGATCTGCCTGTTGTGATCATTTCTGGTCACGGCAACGTGGAGACAGCGGTATCTGCGATCAAAAAAGGCGCCTACGATTACATTGAGAAGCCGTTTAAGGCAGACAAGCTGGTTCTGATCACCGAGCGCGCGCTGGAAGCTTCTTCCATGAAGCGCGAGATCAAGGAACTGAAGCAGCGTGCTGGGGACGTTTCCAATCTGGTGGGCAGTTCGTCCTCAATCAATAACCTGCGCATGACGATTGAGCGTATTTGCCTGACCAACAGCCGTGTGATGATCACCGGGCCGTCTGGTTCTGGCAAAGAGACCGTTGCACGGACGATCCACGAGGCTTCTCCACGGGCGAAGTCTCCGTTTGTGGTGCTTTCTGCGGCGAATATCACGCCGGAGCGGATGGAAGAGGAGCTCTTCGGCATTGAAGAGACTGACTCCACACCGCGCAAGGTGGGCGCGCTTGAAGAGGCGCATGGCGGGACCATCTATCTTGATGAGATTGCCGATATGCCGCTGGAGACGCAGAATAAAATTCTGCGTGTGCTGGTGGATCAGACCTTCACCCGTCTGGGTGGCCACAACAAAGTGAAGGTGGATGTGCGTCTCTTGTCTTCCAGTGGTTACAATCTGGAAAACCGGATTGCGGAAGGCTTGTTCCGTGAGGATCTCTATCACCGTCTGGCTGTTGTACCGCTGCGTGTGCCTGCGCTTGAAGAACGCCGTGAGGATATTCCTCAGCTGATCCATTTCTTCATGAAGCAGATTTCCAACTCCACCGGCCTGCCAATGCGCCGGATTGGTGAAGATGCGATGGCCGTGCTGCAAACGCATGACTGGCCGGGGAACCTGCGCCAGCTCCGCAACAATGTTGAACGTTTGATGATCCTGACACGGGCTGATTCAGAAGCTGTGATTACAGCGGATCTTCTGCCTGCTGAGGTGGCGTCGACTGTGCCGAGCATGCCGGGGTCTTCTGGTGGTGAAGAGTTGATGTCCTTGCCACTTCGTGAAGCGCGGGAACAGTTTGAGCGTGAATATCTGCAAGCACAGGTTAAGCGTTTTGGCGGTAATATCTCGCGTACCTCTGAATATATTGGTATGGAACGGTCAGCATTGCACCGAAAGCTCAAGTCTCTTGGTCTCACCTGATTGGTGAGCTTTGAGGTGGAGCAAAGGACTGAATTATGAAGGTTGTAATTTGTGGCGCCGGACAGGTTGGGTACGGCATTGCCGAAAAACTTGCAGCGGAGCAGAACGACGTTTCTGTGATTGATACCAGCCCGCAGTTGGTTCATGCCATTCGTGACACGCTGGATGTGCGCGGCTTTATTGGCCATGGTGCGCATCCGGATGTGCTGGCGCAGGCTGGTGCTGATCAGGCTGACATGATTATTGCTGTGACCTTGTATGACGAGATCAATATGGTCGCGTGTCAGGTCGCGCACTCTTTGTTTAACGTGCCGATCAAGGTTTCGCGTGTGCGTGCGCAAAGCTATTTGCAGTCCCATTACCGCAATCTGTTTTCGCGCGATAACATGCCAATTGACGTGATCATTTCCCCTGAAATCGAAGTGGGTGAGATGATCCTGCGGCGTTTGTCGCTGCCAGGTGCCATGGAAACTGTGCGCTTTGCGGATGATAACATGATCATTGTCGGGATCGACTGTGGTGGTGATTGTCCAGTGCTGGATACGCCACTGCGCCAGTTGACCGAGTTGTTCCCGGATCTGTCAGCCGTGGTTGTTGGTATCGCGCGTGAAGGCAAGGTCTTTGTTCCGCACAGCTCTGATATGATGCGGGAAGGGGATTTGGTTTATGTGTGCTGTGAGCGCGGTCAGGTGCGTCGTACGCTGAGCATCTTCGGTCACGAAGAGCCTGAGGCCAAGCGTGTTCTTATCGCTGGTGGCGGTAACATTGGTGCTTATGTTGCTCGCCGCCTTGAGGAAAAGCAAAGCAGAACCAAAGTAAAAATTATCGAACATTCCCGCGATCGGGCTATTCGCATTGCTGATGAACTGCGTAGAACTGTGGTGTTGCATGGTAGTGCACTGGATCAGGTGATGCTGCAGGAAGCGGATGTTGAAGATTCCGATATGATGGTTGCGCTGACCAACGAGGATGAGGTCAATATCCTGTCCTGCGTGATGGCCAAGAAAATGGGCTGTGAGCGGAATCTCTCGCTGTTGAACAATACCAGCTATCCTGCTTTTGCGCATGCTTTGGGCATTGATGCCTTTGTGAACCCGCGTCAGGTGACGATCTCCAAGATCTTGCAGCATGTACGCCGTGGTCGTATTCGGGCTGTTCATGCGCTGCAAAATGGCGCTGCTGAAGTGATTGAAGCCGAGGCGCTGGATACTTCACCGCTTGTTGGGCGTCCGCTGCGTGAGGTTGAGCTTGCGGAAGGTATCCGTATCGGCGGCATTTTGCGTGATGGGAAAGTGGTGACACCGTGTGGTGACGAGCGCATTCAGGCGCACGACCGCGTTGTGATTTTTGCTATTGCGGACAAAGTGCGTCAGGTGGAACAGATGTTCCGCGTGTCACTTGAGTTCTTCTAGAGCTTGTTGATGTCAATTAATTCCGGCGCTTGCGCAAGAAAGTGCCGGAATATCAAACTGCTAAGTTTGCAGCGCACGCGTTCGTGACTGTCCAATAAGGGCTCTGCAGCCTTTGTTTTTCTCTCTCCTTTAAATCTGCGATTTTAAAGATATCTGGTCTTAAGCGCCCAGGTGGTGGGTTGGTTTTGTCTTCCCAAAGCGTAAACTCAGGTTTTCTCAGTGATCCCACTTGGAAATATCTAGTTTTATCTGCTGTTAGCCACTTGATAGTATTCAGTAAATGCCCTTAGATATAATCTGTTGAATGATCCTGAACAGGAGAGGCTGATGAGCCGTGTTGCCTACGTAAATGGACAATATGTGCCACATTCTCATGCAGCCGTGCATGTGGAGGACCGGGGTTACCAGTTCTCTGATGGCGTTTATGAGGTGTGTGAAGTCTGGAGAGGCCAGATTGTGGACATGAGCGCCCATCTGGACCGGCTGGATCGGTCGCTGAGTGAGCTGCAGATTTCTGCCCCTATGTCACGCGGGGCCTTGACGCTGGTGATGAAGGAAGTGATTTCGCTCAACCGGGTGAAGAACGGTTTGATCTATATGCAGGTTACGCGCGGCGTGGCTCCGCGCGACCATTATTTCCCGCCAGCTGGGACTCCACCGTCTATTGTGATGACTGCAAAATCGGTGCCGTCACACAAAATGGACCAAATTGCGGCCAAGGGTGTTGGGGTCATTACAGTAGAAGAGAATCGTTGGGACCGGGTCGATATCAAGACTGTTGGTCTTTTGCCTAATGTCCTTGCTAAACAAAAGGCTAAGGAGTCCGGTGCCCGCGAAGCATGGTTTGTGGATAAAAAAGGCCTGATAACTGAAGGCGGTTCAACCAATGCTTGGATAATTCTAAAGAACGGCACTTTGGTGACGCGACCTGCTACCCACGGAATCTTAAAAGGAATTACCAGAGCGGGCGTTCTAAAACTGGCGGAAATGAAAGGCTTTTCCGTAGAAGAACGCGGTTTCTCTCTGGAAGAGGCAAAAAGTGCGCAAGAGGCATTTTTAACAAGTGCATCGGGGCTTGTCATGCCCGTCGTGAAAGTAAATGGAACAATTTTGGGTGATGGTAAGCCCGGTCCAATCGTTCAAGACTTAAGAAAATCATTCCATGAAGCGTCAGAGTTGATTAAACTGACGGTTGCCGGGGGTTAAGTGCCTCCGGTGTTTGCTGAAGGGAACTTAGGAAAGACGGCGCACCTTATTAGTGTTGGGGCATCTCTCTTGTGTTTGTGAGTGTCACTTGGCCGTTTCGAGGATGGGAACAGTAAATGGTGGATGCCGCGGCCGTGTCCACTGAGAACAGGAAAAAAATAGTTATGGCTGACCGCGCTCAAAATCTTCAAGATACATTTTTAAATCATGTCAGGAAGCAGAAGACGCCACTGACAATCTTTTTGATCAATGGTGTAAAACTGCAGGGTGTAGTTACTTGGTTCGATAATTTCTGCGTATTATTGCGTCGTGACGGGCACTCCCAGCTCGTTTACAAACACGCTATTTCAACAATCATGCCAAATAGCCCTATACAGCTGTTCGAACCAGCTGAAGAAGAAGGCGAAAAAGCAGGAGGCTGATGAAGCCCCAATCTAAAAAAGAGGCCGGTCTGAACCGCAAGCAACGCGATGCGAATGTTGAGGCCGGCGAAGACGAAGTGACCCGGGGAACCCGGTCACTCGTCATCGTACCGATTATTCAAAGTAGAGCTCTGGCGAGAGGGAAAGGTGCTCCTGAGCGCCCCTTTGGTGCCGAGCGCAGCCCACAAGCCAGACTGGAAGAAGCTGTTGGACTAGCAGCTGCAATCGAGTTGGAGATTGTCTCCTCAAGTCTGGTTCGATTGGCAAATGTAAAACCGGGAAGTCTGTTCGGCTCAGGCAAGGTGGAAGAGATCCGCTTGCGAATTGATGTCGAAGAGATTGAGCTGGTTGTTGTTGATCATCCGCTTACCCCAATCCAGCAGAGAAACCTGGAACGAGACTGGAACACCAAGGTTATTGACCGGACGGGTCTTATTCTGGAGATTTTTGGTGAACGTGCGCAGACCAAGGAAGGTCGCCTGCAGGTCGAGCTTGCTCACCTGAGTTGGCAGAAATCCCGTCTGGTGCGGTCCTGGACTCACCTTGAACGTCAGCGTGGCGGTCTTGGTTTTGTTGGCGGCCCGGGTGAGACCCAGATTGAGGCCGACAGGCGTATCATTCAGGATCGTATCACGCTGCTGAAAGGTCACCTGGAGCAGGTTCAACGGACCCGCAAGCTTCACCGTAAAGCACGTAAGAAAGTGCCGCATCCGGTTATTGCCTTTGTTGGCTATACCAACGCGGGCAAGTCGACGCTGTTTAACCGCATGACAAATGCGGAGGTGTTTGCCAAGGACTTGCTGTTTGCGACGCTTGATCCAACTTTGCGCCGTCTGAAGCTGCCGCATGGCCGTGAGGTCATTCTGTCTGATACAGTGGGTTTCATTTCCGAGTTGCCGCACAATCTGGTGGCTGCCTTTAGGGCAACGCTGGAAGAGGTTATTCAGGCTGATATTGTGCTTCATGTGCGCGATATTGCTCATGAAGACACCAAAGCGCAGTCTCAGGATGTGAATGAAACGCTTGAGATGCTTGGTCTTAAAGTGTCTGAGAGTGATCGTGTCATTGAGGTCTACAACAAGATCGACATGCTGGATGAGGCACATCGTGCCAAGTTGCTGGAAAGTAACTCGGTTGATGAGGGGCCGGTTGCGGTTTCTGCGCTGAGTGGTGATGGGATCGAGGATCTGATTGCCCGCATCGAAACGCGTCTGGCTGAGCAGCTGGATACCGTGACGATGATCCTGCCACACAGCGACGGGCAGGGGCATGCATGGCTCTATCAGAACTGCGAGATCCTCTCGCGTGATGATACAGAGGACGGCATTCGCTTGTCTGTTCGCGTCCCGGATGCCCATCGATCTCGCGTCCGTGAGCGCTTCGCGAAGTACTTCGTGACCGGGCTGGAGCTGGCTGAGGAGCCGACTTCAGAAGACGGTGATGAGGATGACGACGGTGGTTACTCACCGATCTGATCGTCTTTGAAAATCTGATAAATACAGGAAAGCCCCGCTTGGATGAGTGGGGCTTTTTTTGTTGGTGGGCGGACCTTTGCCGTACTCACTCGCTTTATGTGCAGTCTTCCAGCTTTCCTGTTTGGGCAAGAAATGAAGGAGTGTCGCCCGGCGCAGCGTTGCTGGTTGTTGTTTTGGCCGTTAGTCTGGTTGTGTCATGACTTGTCCAGCCAATTCGCATTTAAAGCTTACTCCTGAGCTCGTTGCTGAGATCAATCGTTACTTGCTTGTCAGAACTGAAATGCGAAAGGCTGATCTGTGTTTGCTGTTTGGGTCCCACAGAAGTGCTGTGGCTCGGGTTCAGGTCACGGTGAGGCTATGGCGTGATGGGCTTGTTGGGCGTGTTTTGGTTACTGGTGGTGAGTACACAGCGTTAGGGCAGCTTGAGGCGCATGAGATGTGTGAGGCGCTTGTTGCTGGCGGTGTGCCAGGGCGCCATGTAATCTTGGAGACCTGTGCGGACCAATACGGGCGAAAATGTGAAGTTCTCAGTTGAGTGTTTGAAGGGGCTTGGGCTTTATGATGCCGTTGGTTCCGTGATTGCCGTTGGTAGCGCGAGTGCGTCGCGTCGCTATCTAATGACGTTGGAGCGGCATTGGCCAGAGGTAATCAAGATGATTGCGCCTGCAAACAAGTATCCGGTGGACGTAGCGGACTGGCCTGTTCATCCAGAGTTTGCAGCTGAGGTTTTGGAGGAGTGGGGCAAGATGCAGCCGTATCTTAAGGTTGGACACCTGTGCGAGCTGAACTCTGAGACATGCCCTTTGATTGAGTGAATGGACTGAGTTTCAGGCGAACATGGTGTCTGCTCGCCCGATGATATTCTTCAGCTTGCCGGATCAAACTTCTTGGCTGCTTGCCAGTGGGCTTCCATCTCATCGAGGGTAAGGTCTTTTAGCGGGCGTTGTTCGGCTGTTGCTGCGTCTTCTATGTGGGCGAAGCGGCGGCGGAATTTGGCATTGGTGCGTTTGAGGGCGGCTTCTGGCTGGATTTCCAGATGACGGGCGAGGTTGGCGATTGCGAACAGGACATCGCCGAGTTCATCCTCAATTTTTCTGCGGTCTGGCGTGCTTGCAGTAACTTCAACGGTGAGCTCCTCCACTTCCTCTTTGATCTTGTCGAGGACGGGCTCTGCGGCGCCCCAGTCAAATCCAACTTTTGAGGCGCGGTGCTGGAGTTTTTCAGCTTCTGTCAGTGCTGGGAATGCGGATGGAACTTCATCCAGAAAGCGTGGCATCTGATCAATGAGGCCCATCTCAGCGCGTTGCTGTTTGCGCTCCTGCTTTTCTTCTTCCTTGATGCGGTCCCACGTGCCTTTTGGGAAGCCTGCGGCTTTTTGTTCGTCATCTCCGAATACGTGCGGGTGACGGCGGATCATCTTTTTGGTGATGGCTTCAACCACGTCGCCAAAGGCGAAGGCGTCTTCTTCTTCGGCCATGCGGGAGTGGTAGATGACTTGAAGAAGCAGATCTCCAAGCTCCTCTTTCAGGTCGCTCAGATCCTCGCGCTCAATTGCATCGGCAACCTCATAGGCCTCCTCAATTGTGTAGGGAGAGATGGTCTTGAAGTTCTGCTCCAGATCCCACGGGCAGCCGGTCTCAGGAGTTCTGAGGGCTTTCATGATTTCGATGAGGCGGGAAATGTCGCGGGAAGGTAGCATGGGAGTCCTGGTGAGTAATGCCTGAAATTGGCGGCACATTATCAGGGTGGCGAGAGGATGGCGAGGGGTTTTGCGTGACTGTTCTCACTTGTATTTTTCTGGGTTGAGGCGCTGGTTAAGGTTAATGATTATTAACTTTAATAAATGTATGTAACATATTGATAATTATGATTTTAGTGTTGAGTGGTTACGTTGCCTTTTGGGGTTTTTTTGCTTTACTATGCTTCAGGGATCTACGAAAGATGGCGGATTTTTTCTATATTTGGATGGGTGATCTGAGATGCTTGCGAAGGTTTTAGCCGTTTTGTTTTCCTGCATCGCGGTCTATTTGGTGTTCTTTCATATGGCTCTGGTTTTGGGGATGCCTTGGGATGCTTTGACGATGGGAGGTTTCGTTGAAGGTAGTCTTCCGTTGCCTATGAGGGCATTGTCTCTGCTTCAGGCCTTTATTGCTGTCTTCATGGCTTGTTCTGTCTTGAAGCGCGGTGAAGTGGTTGCATTCAGATGGCCGGCGTGGGCTATTGGCTTGTGATTGTTATTTGCACGCTCAGCGTGGTTGGGAATGCTGCCACATCTTCAGACGTGGAGCGTCAACTCGGGTTGCCGGTGACGATTGCGCTTCTGGTGACGGCTTTGTTGGCGGGGAGCTCTAAGCTGCTTCGCAGATCTGCTTAAGGCTGGCGCTCACTCAGCGTGCAGTTATGAGCGAAGTGCATCATGCAATGATTCATGTTTCTTTTTTAATGGTTTGTTTTTGCAATAAAAAAGGGCGCTGATGGCGCCCTTTCTGATTTGTGCTTTGAACTGTTAGTCCAGACTTTTGAGCACATCGCGCAGCGTGCCAACCAATACATCGATCTCACTTTCAGAGATAACGAGTGGTGGGGACATTGCGATTGTATCGCCTGTGGTGCGGATGAGAATGTTCTTCTCATAAGCTTTCAGGAAGGCTGTGAATGCGCGCTTGGTCGGCTCACCTGCAATCGGCTCCAGCTCGATCGCGCCAATCAGGCCGATGTTACGGATGTCGATCACATTCGGGCAATCACGCAGGGAGTGAAGTGCGTCCTGCCAGTACTGTGCCATCTTGGCGCCGCGTGTGAGCAGCTCCTCTTCAGCGTAGACATCCAGCGTTGCCAAGGCAGCTGCACAGGCAAGTGGATGAGCTGAGTAGGTGTAGCCGTGGAACAGCTCGATCAGATGCTCAGGTCCGGTCATAAATGCATCATAGACCTTGGAGCTGGCAAACACTGCACCCATTGGTACGACGCCGCTGGTGAGGCCTTTGGCTGTGGTGACGAGGTCCGGGATGACGTCAAAGTAATCGACACCGAACGGAGTCCCCAGACGGCCAAAGCCGGTGATGACTTCGTCGAAGATCAACAGGATGCCATGCTCATCACAGATGTCGCGCAGGCGCTTTAGGTAGCCTTCTGGTGGAAGGATTACGCCAGCAGAGCCCGCAACTGGTTCCACGATCACAGCTGCGATGGTGGATGGGTCGTGGAGCTGGATGAGGCGCATGAGATCTTCAGCGTACTCAATGCCGTTTTTCGGCACGCCCTTGCTGAATTCATTGCCTGCAATGCCATGGGTGTGACGTATATGATCAACACCAGCGAGCATTGCACCAAACTGCTTGCGGTTGGCAACCATGCCGCCGACGGAAATACCGCCGAAGTTGACGCCGTGATAACCGCGCTCGCGCCCAATCAGGCGGGTCCGTGAGCCTTCTCCCTTGGCCTTGTGGTAGGCCAGTGCCATTTTGAGGGCGGTTTCAACGCTCTCGGAGCCGGAGTTGGTGTAGAACACGTGGTTCAGCGGGTCTGGCATGAGTGCTGCCAGACGGGCAGCGAGCTCAAAGGACTTTGGATGTGCCATCTGGAAGGCTGGTGCGTAATCCAGCTCGGCGACCTGCTTCTGCACAGCTTCGACGATCTTCTGGCGTCCATGGCCAGCATTGCAGCACCACAAACCTGCTGTACCGTCCAGAATCTGGCGGCCATCGGCAGCGGTGTAATGCATGTCCTTGGCCTTTACGAGAAGGCGTGGATCTTTCTTGAACTGCCGGTTTGCCGTGAATGGCATCCAGTAGGCATCAAGGTTGTTTGTAGTCAGGCCGGTGATCTCTTGGATCTCGTCCCGCGCCAATATGTTAGTCTCTGTCATTTCCCCTCCAGTAACGCTTGAGACGAATATTGCTTGTTCGGCTGAGCGCCTTAATTATTTTACCCTCTGGCAGGATATGGATTCGAGACTAGGTAGAAGAACTGACTAAATCAAGCGATATCAAACATATACGTGCATTATACGTTCGCCTATACCTGCGGTGGAGCGTAGTTTTGTTGCGTAAAACTTTGCAAATCTGAGGGGCTGGTATTATAGCGTGCACTGTTGCTTTACTGGTTGTTTTTTGACCAAAGAGTAAAATTTCTTATTTCAATCAATGCTATGCATGCGTGGTGTAACGGGCGGGCCAGATGAGTGAGCGCAAAAAAATAAAGGTGAATGAGCGCTACTCAATTGAGGAACGCGACATCAAAGAAGACTTCATCAGGGCGTCCGGACCGGGCGGTCAAAACGTGAATAAAGTGTCTTCTGCCGTGCAATTGCGATTCAATCTGGATGGAAATGCGACTCTCCCGGATGACTTAAAGACTCGTTTGCGCAAGATCGCAGGCTCACGCCTGACGCTGAAGGGCGAGGTCGTTTTGACGGCTGATCGCTTCCGTACGCAGGAGCGCAACAGGGAAGATGCGTTGGAGCGGTTGCTGGAGCTTATTCGGAAAGCAGCTTATGTGCCCAAGACACGTAAAGCCACACGGCCAACACTGGCCTCCAAGCGCCGGCGAATGGAAGGGAAGAAGCAGCGTGGCAACATCAAGAAGCTGCGTAGTTCCAAGAATTACGACTGATTTGGAGGGTTGGCTCTTCCGGTAAGTTTAATCGCCCATATGCTTATGAGTGCAAGGGTGAGCCTGTCATGCCCCGCAGGACGAACAAAAAACAACAGCGCATCCAAACTGTCTGACAAAAATACAAAGAGATATTTATCAAGCAACGTAAGTCTTCATCATGTTTTTTTTGATCTAGTCCTTTTATGAAAAACACCTTGTTTGCTTTAGGCGGAGGCATGTCACGATGATGAACATCAATTTCAACTCAGACGATGAAGATAATCCAATACATGCTGCGCTCAAAAAGTTCTTGATCGACTGCCAGGTACAAGACCTTAAAGAGGCAGGCAAGACTGAGGAAGCTGAGCAGCTTGCTTTAAAAAATGTAGAGCAAGATTTAAGCGCTATCGAGCAAGAGCAGTTAGCATCTGGATCGAACGATGAGAATTACACACCTGACACAGTGCCTGAGCAGTGTGTGAGCAAGACTTTTGACAATTATGCAGACAACTTTGATCAGCACCTGACGAAACAGCTCAACTATGCGGTGCCTCAGATTATTCAGGATATGGTCAGCAGGTTCACAGAGGGCAGGTTTAAACGCCTTTTGGATTTGGGGTGTGGCACTGGTTTGTGCACTGAGGTAATCGGCGATCTTGCACTGCATAAGACGGGAGTAGACCTTTCTGAAGGGATGCTTGAGAAGGCCGATCAGAAAAATCTTTATGACGATCTTTATTTGAATGATCTGACTGAATTCCTGCAGAACGACTGGGATGAGCGCTGGGACTTAATCATCTCTGGCGATACATTTATTTATCTTGGGGCACTGGAGGAGGCTGTCGCTGGCCTTGCGAAGAACATTGAGCTTAATGGCAAAGTCATTTTCACAACGGAAACAGCGGCAAACGAGGCTTTTTCAGAAAAACCATATGTGATGAGCAATCGTGGAAGGTTTGCTCATTCTGCTGATTATCTACGCAAGGTGCTGGCGGATAATGGCTTTACACTTATTGAGCTGGATGAAATTACGCCGCGTTTTGAGGATGGAAAACCCGTTCTGGGGCTTGTTGTTGTTGCGCAGTATAACGGCAAATGAACCCAGAGAGCGCTTGTGTTTTCTGAGTTCGCCCGATGAGACAAAGTGGCTGCGCCTATCGGTTGCCTAGTCTTCTTCTTCCAAAATTCGAAGTGCAGCGTCCATGGCAAGTGTGTAGCCGTGCGCGCCGAGACCGCAGATCATGCCTTTTGCGACCTTGGAGATGTAGGAAGTGTGGCGGAACTCTTCTCGCTGGTGGATGTTTGAGAGGTGGAGTTCGATCACCGGGCGTTCCACACTGGCGATTGCATCCATGATTGCAATTGAGGTGTGAGTGTAAGCGCCTGCATTGAGCACGATTGCGGTCCGCGTCTGGCGGGTCTCGTGGATCCAGTCGATCAGCTCGCCTTCATGGTTGGATTGCTTACATTCTATGTCTAGGCCGAGCTGTTTTGCGTGGGCGCGGCACTGATCTTCAATCTCTGCAAGGGTGGTGGAGCCATAAACTTCTGGCTGGCGCATTCCAAGCAGGTTCAGGTTCGGTCCGTTGAGGATGAGGATCTTCTTCATGAAAGCTCTCTGAAGTTGTGCGGTGATCAAGTCTCACCTTAATGGCTTGAAAGCAGCTGAGACGCAAGGTCTTTGCTGTTGAGGCCGAGTGTTGACTTCAGTTCTTCCTTAAGGATCTGGACGGCCATGTCTGGTGTCAGATCTGTGTCGGGCAGGTTGGACACGTCGTAGAGATTAAAGGCCAGTGACATGAGTTTCCATGCAGCAAGTTCGGCGGGTAAGGTGAGGGCGTACTCGCCGGTGCGGATGCCTTCCTTGAGGTTGTTGCAGATCCATTCCTGGATTTTGTTGGTTTCTTCAGCGTAGACACGGGCAAACTCCGGTTCTCTGTTGGCTTCATCTGCTGCACTGATCCATATGCTGGTCTCTGCCTTTTCCTGAGGGGTTGCATTGAAGCTGATGAGGCGGAGCAGAGCTTGTGTCGGTGGAAGATCTTTGGAGACCGAGATGCAGTTGTCGCCGTTCTTTTGAGAGAGGTAGCGCAGGGCTTCGCATTTTAAGTCTGTGAGTGATTTAAAGTGGTGATGAACAATGCCGGTTGCGGCGCCAAGCTGTTTGGCTACGGCGCGGGTGGTGATGCCAGCAAACCCATTTTCCTTCACAACGTCCAGCGTTGCCAGAATGATTGCTTTGCGGCGTTCTTCCTTCGCCAGATAGGCCATATAGCGTTCCAGATTAGCTCTCTAAATTGGTCAATCTTGACATAGCATGAAATTGAGCATATGTCCAAGTTGATCGATCGTTCAAATTCAATTTCTTATCAATTTTGATCGGAAATGCGGGAGACCACTCTCGTAGGCAAAGGTGAAAGCATGTCAGTGGCAATGGCAAACGAGCAGATGACCAAAGGACATCCGGCGAAAGAATTTTTCCGGTTTGCGGTTCCTGCTGTGCTTGGCATGATTTCCATTGCTTCTGCCAGTATTGTTGATGGCATTTTTGTCGGAAACTTTGTTGGTGCGACGGCATTGGCTGCGCTCAGCCTGATTACGCCTATGTTTGCGCTTTACTTTGGCGTGGTGGTGATGCTGACCGTTGGCGCTGCCGTGATGGCAGGCAAATTCATCGGTGAAAAGCGGGAAAGAGATGCCTCCAACATCTTTATGAAGGCCCTGATCAGCGTCCTGGCCTTTTCCGTGGTGTTTGCGGCATTGCTGCTTATTTTTACACCAACAGCTGCACGCATGCTTGGTGCAAACGCGGAAACTGCTGAGATGGTGGAGACGTATATCTTCACCGTTGCGTGGTTCTTTCCTGGTTTGAGCCTTGCGGTTGCGCTGTCGCATTTCGTCCGCGTTGACGGGCGTCCCAACTTTTCCCTTGCCGGCATGGTGATGATCACTGTGGTCAACATTGTGCTGGATGCCTGGATGATCGGGTATCTGGGATGGGGCGTTTGGGGTGCTGCGCTGGCAACGGGGCTGGCCAGTCAGGCTGGCATGCTGTTTCTGCTTTTGCATTTCGCCAATAAAAGCGCCAAGTTGCGATTTCTACGGCCCTTTGGATCCTGGCGAGTGATGTACACGGCTGCCTATAATGGCCTGTCTGAGTTCATCAATGAGAGCTCCGGTGGTATAGTCGTGTTCCTGTTCAACTGGATCCTGATTACTGAAATTGGTGCGCAAGGCGTGGCTGCTTTCACCATTGTGAACTATCTGTTCTTCAGCGGTATCATGGTGTTTTATGGTGTGGGTGAGGGGCTTGGGCCTCTGGTGAGTGTCAATTTTGGTGCACGAAAACCGCGGCGGATTTATCAGTTTTTGTCGCTTGGGGTCGGGACCAATTTTGTTGTTGGCTTGCTGTTGGCGTGCCTTTTGATTTTCCAACCCATGTTGCTGGCAAGTGCCTTTGTTGGAGATGCAGATCAGTCGACAGTAGAGCTGACGATTGAGATCATTGGTGTGATCTGGCCTGTCTTCCTGTTCAACGGGGTCAATATCGCGTTTTCCGGCTATTTTACAGGTATGCATTGTGCGACCCAGTCGGCACTGATTGCTGTGTCCCGGTCTCTGGTTATGCCGCTTTTGCTGATTGTCGTCCTGTGGTTTGTGATTGGCCCGATGAGCGTGTTTTATGCTCTGCCTGTGGCTGAAGCGCTGACGCTGGTCATGACGCTTTTGATGTTTTCGCAGAAAAAGCCGCACTGGATACTTCGCCAGACACGGCGTACGGCTTCGGGCGTGCTCTAGGTCGTTCAGATTTTACTGAGTGAGTCTTTCGGTGACTAAGTAACTTTCACGTAAGCTGCACGGGGTTTTGCGTAGTTGGGTGTGGCTCCGTCTAATTTTATTGCCGGAATTTGTAGTAAAATATCTCAACTGTCTTTTGTGCGGGTGTCTCCGATCACAATCTGGAGATATTTCATAGTTTTTTATGGACAAGTACTTTGACGTAGGCAATGTGGTGCCTGTGCAAAATGTCACGCGTAGTTTTGCGTGTCTAAGGACGGTCAATCGAACAACAGAGCTACAGCCCGGAGGCTGTAAAATGAGCCACATCTTTCCTAGAAATACCCGTGTAACACTACCAACAGCTGCTAAAGGCGACGGGTGCTACCTCATTGATTCCACTGGTAAGAGATACCTTGACGCCTGTGGGGGCGCCGCGGTTTCCTGCCTTGGTCACTCTAATGAACAAGTGATCGACGCGATTAAGGACCAGCTGGATAAGTTTTCGTTCGCTCACACTGGCTTTTTTGGCAGTGAACCGGCGGAAGAGCTTGCCGATAAACTGGTGGCCCAAGCTCCTGAAGGCATTGACCGTGTCTATCTGGTTTCAGGTGGATCGGAGGCAATGGAGTCTGCTGTTAAACTTGTGCGGCAGTACTTTGTTGAAAAGGGAGAACACCAACGCTCGCATATGATTGCGCGTTGGCAGAGCTATCACGGAAATACGCTGGGAGCGCTTTCCGCTGGTGGTAACAAGTGGCGCCGTGAAATGTTCGGCCCATTATTGATCGAAATGTCTCATATCGATCCTTGTTACGCCTATCGCTACAAGGAAGAGAGTGAAACGCTCGAAGAATACGGGCAGCGTTCCGCCAATCTTCTTGAAGAAGAGATTTTGCGTGTTGGACCGGAGAAGGTTGCTGCGTTCTTTGCTGAGCCTGTTGTTGGTGCAACCATGGGCGCGGTACCGGCTGTTAAGGGTTACCTGAAACGTATTCGCGAGATCTGTGACAAATACGGCATCCTGCTTGTGCTGGATGAAGTGATGTGTGGCATGGGCCGCACCGGTCATATTTTCGCGTGTAACGAAGATGAGGTTCGCCCGGACATCGTTGCTGTTGCGAAGGGTATTGGTGCTGGTTATCAGCCACTTGGCGCGATGCTGTGCTCTAAAGAGATCTACGACACCATCGCGACAGGTTCTGGTTTCTTCCAGCATGGTCATACCTACATGGGGCATTCTCTGGCTGCTGCTGCTGGTGCTGCTGTTATGGATCAGTTGATGGCTCCGGGCCGTATGGAGCATGTGCGGACCATGGGTGAGAAGCTTTCCGCTGCGCTGCATGACGAGTTTGGTCAGCATCCTCATGTTGGCGATATTCGCGGGCGTGGTCTGTTCCGTGCGCTGGAGCTGGTTAAGGATCGCGACACGAAAGAGCCTTTGGATCCATCTTTCAAGCTTCATGCGAAAGTGAAGCAGAATGCCATGAAGGCTGGTCTGATGTGTTATCCGATGGGTGGTACGGTTGACGGAAAAATCGGCGACCACATTCTGCTCGCGCCTCCGTTCATCATTGATGACAGTCATATCGGCGAGATCGTTGAGAAGCTAAGCCTTGCAATGAAAGAGAGTTTCACGCAGGTCGGAGTTTCTGTCTAATGACAAAACGGCTCATCATGAGTGCACCGAATGGCGCGCGTCGTGGCAAAGCGGATCATCCGCAGCTGCCGGTGACGATTGAAGATGTCGTTGCTTGCGCCGTGAACGTGGAAGCGGAGGGCGCGGATGCCCTCCATGCCCATGTGCGCGGTGCAGAAGGGCAACATGTTCTAGATGCTGGCCTTTACAAGGAGCTTATCCTTGAAGTGACGGCCAAGTGCCCTGAACTGGCTGTTCAGATCACCACCGAAGCTGTTGGTCGGTACAGCGCGCAGGAACAGTATGATGTTGTTGCCGCTGTGGAGCCTGAGGCTGTTTCTGTTGCCATGCGTGAAATGGCGCCAGAGGGCGGTGATATGGATCTGGCGCGCCGGTTCTATCATGAAGCGAAGGACGCGGGCCGTGCGGTTCAGCATATCCTGTATGCTCCGGAAGATGTGGCTCGTCTCGATCTGCTGATGGGTGAGGGCGTTGTTCCGGCCGGGTATGGCAGCCAGCTTTATGTGCTGGGGCGTTATGCTAAGGATCAGGAGAGCGATCCGCGTGACTTGCTTGGTTTCCTTAGCGCTCGCGATGCTGCAGCTCATATCGCTCAGGATAACCCGTTCATGCTTTGCGCCTTTGGGCGGGCTGAAACAGCATGTGGTGCGCTGGCCTTTGGTCATGGCGGTCATGCGCGGATCGGCTTTGAGAACAGCTTGTGGCACGGTACTGGCAAGCTTGCCAGGGACAATGCGGAGCGCATTCAGGTGGTCTCTCATATCCGCAGTGAAATGGGTTATGAAGGTGCTGTTTCCAGGGGTGATGTGCTGAAAGTGCTCGGAAAGCCGCAGTAAAGTGGGATTTCGAGACTGAGAATTCAAAAGGCTGCTATCTCACCGGTAGCAGCCTTTTTCAAAAATAAGAACTTTCATGGGTGCAATCTATAGTTGCGACTCACATGCGCTCCACATAAAGATGCGATCTGCATCCTTTGATCGTGGTGAAGTTCTATTAATGTTGAAATTGAAATTTTTTCTTATCCCGTTGGCATGTCTGTTCGCATTCATCTTGCAATCAAGTTATTCAATTGGGCAAGCTGCTATCTATGGTGATGGTGTTCGACGACTTGAGTTGACTAGGGGTACCTGGGGAGTGCCAGATAATGAAACCAAAATTTTGCAATCAGCTCTTGTTTGTGACTACTTAAGGTCGAGGATACTCTCTCCGAACTGTTATGGTGTTGATGCTGTAATCCTCAAGCCTCTAAGCGGTATTACTGATCTGGTTGTTTCGTCTGCCAAGTCTTCAGGCTTTGTTGAGTTTGGGGATTGGGATAGCCAGACTGCTCCAAAACTAATTGTACAAATTGAAGCAAGCCTACGAAGACAAGTAAAAAAAGCTTGTTTTGCCATTGGGAAGAATTGCGCATTTTCAGATTGGATTGTGCACCCAAAACTGCTGAAAAATAAACAGTACTTTGTCCTATCATATAATTTCAAAATGGCAGATCAGCTCATAAACAAGGCTCAGGTAATTGTATATGATCGAAAGGGGTATATCGCCTTCGATGCGGGAGTAGATAGTTCCTTTGAGGCTAGTGAAGAGCAGCCTGTATTTGATTTGCTTATAGAGATTGCAGATCGCTATAAGCAAGCCGATGACTATCGCTATGCAGATTTTAACTACAGGGATAAAGCATTCTTTATCCAGTTTACTGAAATGCTTACCGAGCATTTCGATCTTACGCGAAAAACGCCAATGGACAGTGTCGAGGAAGGATATGCGATAGCGGGTTATGTGGCTATCGGACTTCTCACACTTATTATTCTGTTAGTGTTTCTTCAAGGGGTAGTATCATCTGATGTTCGTCCTAAAGAAAAGTGCGGGAAGGAGAGCTAGTAGCCAAAGAGCTAACTACTAGCTAATCCTATTATTTGCAGTTTTTGCTGTGTTCTTGGATCAGGTCTTCGCGGTGGTCTGAGTCGGCTTCCAGAATGGCGGAGATCTTTCCGGAGCCGTAACCTAGTGCGTAGATGGCTTCCTGCTTCTTCATGCCTTTGGCATAGGCCATGGCTGTGATGACGCCTCTGGCGATGTCCTGCTTGCTGCTCTGGTTCGTCAAGCCGTAGAGGTAGTAGCAGATGATATGTTTTTCGTTTTTCCTGGCGAATTTTTCCGCTCTGCTTTGATTAAAGCCTGCATCTGCAACTGATGCACTTGCAGTGAGCATAGCCAGCCCACCGAGGATAACTCGTTTTTTCATGAAAAAGCCCCCGTGTTTTCGAGGGTTAGTCTGGGAAGGTATTGTGGCGACTTTTTCCTGAAATTCAGGAGAACCTATGTAATCGACAGGTATCTTTGGGGCGCCTGTGGCTGAAGCGTGGCATTTTAAAAAGCCCTAGGCTTCAGTGCACGTCCAGTCCGTACTTGCGGAAGGTTTCTTTTGCGGCTTCCGTTTCTTCAGCTGAAGGCTCGCGGGTGTCTTTGAGCTGATAGGATTTGCCCATGGATTGCCATTTGTGTTCGCCCATTTTGTGGAAGGGCAGCACATCAACGCGCTTTACGTTGCCAAGCTCGGAGACGAACTTTGCGACGCCTTCAACATTTTCAGGGGCGTCTGTGAGGCCCGGTACCAGCACGAAGCGGATCCAGACGTCTTTTTCCATCTTTTCCAGACGCTTTGCGAACTCAAGGGTTGGGCCAACTTCAACGCCGGTGACCTTCTTGTAGGTTTCTGGCACCCAGGACTTGATGTCGAGCAGGTAGAGGTCTGCCATGTCGATGGTTTCGTCATCGAGGTTGGCGTGCAGGTAGCCGGATGTGTCCACAGTGGTGTGAACGCCCATCTGGTTACAGCCCCAAAGAAGCGTTTTGAGGAACTCTTTTTGTGCCATAGGTTCACCGCCACTCACGGTCAGGCCGCCGCCACCGGTTTCAAAATAGGTGCGGTAGGTGGAGATGTCCTTCAAAAGCTCATAGGCGGAGGATTGTTTGCCAGCTTTCAGCTTCAGAGTGTCCGGGTTGTGGCAGTACAGGCAGCGCAGCGGACAGCCAGAGGTGAACACAATGTAGCGCAGGCCCGGACCGTCTACCGTTCCGCCTGTTTCTACTGAGTGAACATAGCCCATGGTGTCTTGCATGGCTGGCGTCCTTTATCATTGTTTGCGAGCGACCTGTTTTAGATAGGGAGTGAGGATTTTTCCTCTAGCCGCTTCTACTTTTTATAATGCTTTAAAAGTAAGGCCTTTGACCTTGTTTTTAAAGATGAAATTGTGCAACGCAGCCATCCATTTTCGGTGCATGTGCGCTCCTGTCGCACTCATTTTGAGCAATTGGAGCACGTTTCAGCGGATTTGTCGCAGCAAAGAAGGCGCGGGACTGAATCCCGCGCCTTGTCTTGGAGATTGAGAGGTTAGCGCTAACAGCGCTGACCGTTGGCCCAGTGCTGTTAGCGCTGACCGTGGAATGTACGGTTGATCACATCCATCTGCTGTTCACGGGTCAGCTTGATGAAGTTCACTGCGTAACCGGAGACACGAACGGTGAGCTGTGGGTACAGTTCAGGATGTTCCATCGCATCTTCCAAGGTCTTGCGGTCGAACACGTTCACGTTGATGTGGTGACCCATGTCATGCATGTAACCGTCGAGCAGGTGGGACAGGTTGTCGATCCGTTCAGCTTCGTCCTTGCCCAGTGCGCCCGGGATGATGGAGAAGGTGTAAGAGATACCGTCCTGGCTGTCTTCGTATGGAAGTTTGCAGAGAGACTTCATGGAAGCCACTGCGCCCTTCTGGTCACGGCCATGCATTGGGTTTGCACCCGGTGCAAATGGTTCGCCCGCTTTACGTCCATCCGGAGTAGAGCCAGTCTTCTTACCGTACACCACGTTGGATGTGATGGTCAGGACAGACTGTGTCGGTGTCGCATTGCGGTACATTGGCTGATTGCGGATTTTGCCCATGAATTTCTTCATGATGCCTTCTGCAATCACATCAACGCTGTCGTCGTTGTTACCGAAGCAAGGGAAATCACCCTCAATTTCGTAATCAACTGCGAGACCTTCGTCGTTACGGATGATGTTGACCTTCGCGTTTTTGATTGCGGAGATACTGTCAGCAACAACGGATAGGCCAGCAATACCACATGCCATGGTGCGCAGGATGTCGCGGTCATGCAGCGCCATTTCAACGCGCTCGTAGTTGTACTTGTCGTGGCTGAAGTGGATGCAGTTCAGCGCCTGAACGTAGACCTTTGCAATCCAGTCGAGCATCTGGTCGTAAAGTGGTTCCAGCTCATCCCATTCCAGCACGTCGCCGGTGATTGGGTGTGCTTTTGGACCAACCTGTTTGCCAGTTTTCTCGTCGATGCCGCCGTTGATTGCGTAAAGCATTGCTTTTGCAAGGTTGGCACGGGCGCCGAAGAACTGCATCTGTTTGCCAATGCGCATTGCAGATACACAGCAAGCGATACCGTAGTCATCACCCCAGTAACGACGCATCAGGTCATCATTTTCGTACTGAACAGAAGAGGTCTCGATGGAGATCTTTGAGCAGTAGTCTTTGAAGCCCTTAGGCATATGCTCGGACCACAGAACGGTCAGGTTTGGTTCTGGTGCAGGGCCGAGGTTCACAAGGGTCTGCAGAACACGGAAGGAGCTTTTGGTGACCAGTGTGCGGCCATCGACGCCCATGCCACCGATGGATTCAGTTACCCATACCGGATCGCCAGAGAACAGCGCGTTGTAGTCTGGAGTACGCATGAAGCGAACCATACGGAGCTTCATGACGAAGTGATCCATCAGTTCCTGTGCTTCATCTTCCGTGATGACGCCTTTGTCCAGATCGCGCTGGATGTACACGTCGAGGAAGGTGGTTGTGCGGCCCAGAGACATGGCTGCACCGTTCTGCTCTTTGATCGCAGCAAGGTAGCCAAGGTAAAGCCACTGAATAGCTTCGCGAGCGTTTTCTGCAGGGCGGCTGATGTCGCAGCCGTGTGCAGCGCCCATTTCCTTCAATTCAGCGAGGGAGCGGTACTGTTCTGAGATTTCTTCACGAAGGCGCAGTGTTTCTTCGTTCAGGACGTTGCCGTCCAGAGAAGCATGCTGTGCTTTCTTGTCTTCCATCAGCTTGTCGATGCCATACAGCGCAACGCGGCGGTAATCGCCGATGATGCGGCCACGGCCATAAGCATCTGGAAGGCCGGTTACGATGCCAGCGGAACGAGCGCGGCGAATTTCCGGAGTGTAAAGATCGAACACACCGTCGTTGTGTGTTTTGCGGTGCTTAGAGAAAACCTCAGCGGTTTTTTCTGAGAGTTTGTAACCATTGCTCTCCAGAGCGGCGGCTGCCATTTTCAGGCCGCCGTAAGGCATCAAAGCGCGCTTCAATGGGGCATCGGTCTGCAAACCAACGATCTTTTCGAGATCTTTGTTGATGTAGCCTGGTGCGTGAGAAACGATAGAAGAAACAACTTCAGTGTCAGCGTCGAGAACGCCTTTCTTGTTTTCTTCTTTCATCAACTCAAGAACGTTGTCCCAGAGTTTGGTTGTTGCAGCGGTTGGGCCAGCAAGGAAGTCGTCAGCACCTTCATAAGGGGTGTAGTTGAGCTGAATGAAATTGCGCACGTCAATTTCTTTGTTCCAGTCACCCTTTTTGAAACCTGCGTAAGCCTTGGGCCCGTCGTCTTTCAGAAAAGGAAGAGTGTCGGAGGTAGCTTTATCGATGTTCTGGTGAACGCCCATTTTTAGGTCCTTCATCATTTGAGCAATTTAGCGTGGTGCTACAAGTAAATTCCAAAGGCTTGCAGTGAGTTACGCTTCCTTGCGTCCAGTGCTTGTTGACATTGACTGTACGCCTCAAGTGGGGCCGCATCTTGATTTATGTCAATTCCGAAATGGCTGGCAGACCTGCAAAAAATGCAAGGCAACATTATACAAATGCATACATTTTGGATATTGGGCGACCAGTTGTGGGTGGTGATATAACTCGCTCAAGTTGTGTGCGTTGCAAGGAGGCCTGGAATGGTTCTAGTCCTATGAATTTGCTTAGGAAATTGCGTGTTAGGAGGTGTGGATTTTGTGCGTTTGCGAAACAGTGTAACAGGGCGCCCGCATTTTCACTTAGGTGCGGTCTAAGTACATTATAGTAAGTATAATGTAGGTAGGTCAATTTTGCATAGCTGATATGCGAAGTTTGAAATATTAGTGGTGGGCGTGGAAAATCGACTTTTGCGGTTCAGGGCAGCACCTGGAGGTGGCCAAAAAGACTCAATTTCACCACAAATCTTGATTGGTAAACGGTGATATCCACGGGAGATTCAGAGTGCTGGAATTGGAAAAAACTTTTGCCAATCAATTTCCTAGTGCGACAATCTGTAGGGCTCAATGAGACGTGACCGATGTAATTGATGGAACGGGTTGACCTACCACCTGTTACAGCGCGGCCACCACTCTCCTTCATGGTCTCCGTCGATCATATGGTACCCCTCATAGGCGGCGACAGTCATGCAAGAATGGTTGGGCAGAACACGGAGCTGTGATCCCAGAGGGTACAGCTCGAAGGGAAGAGGGCTTCCGTCTCTGGTGGTGATGTAGCCATGCTCCTGGCTGACACCTTGCACGTAGAGTAGCGGATCGATGTGTCCGTCTGCATCGCTTAGCAGGCCGAAACCGCAGTCATTGCTTTGGCTTGCGCAGGAGCGGTCTTTGGAGAGTGCCAGTCCGCCAGCATCGACGACAATGCGGTTGAGGTGTGGGGCGTGGCTGATGATGCTGGTGAGTACGGTGGCAGCCACATCTTCCATTGCGCACATGCCAAGGTTTGCCTGAAACACATCCTGAAACACGTAAACGCCTGCGCGAACGTCCGAAACTCCGTCAAATGATGTTCCGAAGAGGGCTGTAGGTGTGGAGCCGATGCTGACTTGCGGGCAGGGTAGGCCTGCTTCCATAATGGCATCTTTAACGGCGAGGGTTGCGGTGCGCTCCTGTTCCGCAGCAGCTTCCAGTTCCTGCTTGCCGTTTGCTGCATAACTCACGCCGCCGCCGTGGGCCATAACGCCGGCGAACTCCACGTTAGATGCGTTTGCAAGTATTCTGGCGACATCTACCACGCGCTGTTGATCTGCCTGCACGCCGGTGCGATGTCCGTCCACATCGACCTCCAGATAGATGCGCGGCTTTGGGCCATCCAGTGTCATGGTAGCAAGGTGTTTTGCCATCTCGGTGCTGTCCAGACAGATGGACATTTGAGCGCCTGCGCGGTTGAGGTGCATGATGCGTTCCATCTTCTGCGGGATGATGGAGACGGCATAGAGGATATCTTGGAGGCCAAAGGAGGAAAAGTACTCTGCTTCCTTCAGCGTGGAGACGGTCCAGCGGTCTGCACCGTGCTCTTGCAGTATCCGGGCGACATCGATGGATTTGGCTGTCTTGAGGTGCGGGCGCAGCGGGACGCCGATCTGTTTGAACCTGTCTGCCATGCCTTTGATGTTTCGGCGCATTGCGGTTTCATCAAGCAAAAGGCAAGGGGTTTGAAGGTCTTCAAGCATTCAGCGGCTCCGCAGTCCAGTGTGTTCCTCGTAAAAATGCCTAGCAGATCTGAGACGGAATAAACAGTCGGTGCTGCCGGTTTTACAAGAGAGCTACATTTTCTCACTATTTCAGTCTCTTAAGGGATCTTATGAACTTACAATACATGCTGCACTGATGGGTGAGCAGACTGAGTGCTTGCCGTAATCTCCTCAACTTCTCGATGATTAACACACTGATTATCAAGAGGAGGCAGATAGGCAGGTCTGATCGGCGATTGTTTACGGCTTGAGGAGACTGGCTAATGAATGCGGAGAAAGTCCTGAGTATTTTAAATCCTGAACTGAAGAAGAAGCTTGCTGATAAATATGATGCTGCGGTGCCCGGTATGTCTGAGAGTGTGGTGGACTGGGCCTACGACAAGCATTATGGCCGGGAAGGGGTTGACCTAAAGACCCGGCAGTTGTGCAGCATTGCGGCTTTGACAGCGATGGGCGGCCATACAGGGCCGCAATTGACCATGAACATTGAGCACACACTAAACTCAGGTGCGCGGCCCTCCGAGATTCTTGAGATCATCTGGCAAATGGCGGTCTATGCAGGCGTGCCTGCCGCCTTGAATGGCCTGAATACAGCAATCGCGTATTTTGAAGAAAAGGGGCTGGATCCGCGGTCTTGATAGAGTGTCTGGATATGGAGGTGGGTGATGAGCTAACCTCTATATACCTTTATTAAAATAATATTTTAATTTAAATATCAATGATATAGCTTGGCAGATTGTTCTTGATATAAGTTGTGTTTTGCTTGCGCGCACTTCTAAGTTTGATTTCCTGCTGTTACTCCAATTGTGTGAAAGTTGCATATATGGAGATTGGGTATGAAGGTGTTGCTGCGACGCGCGCTCATGGTTGGCGTGCTGGCGATTTTGGCGGGTTGTAATTCTGGGGTTTCCTCTCAAAAGGAATTTTCCCGCATCATGTATCAGGAGAACCTTTTTCCTGAATACCCGAAAGCTGGTCGGACTTATCTGAGCTTCAATCGATTACATGGTTTCCAGGTAGAGTACTTCGGGTCGAATAAATCGAATTTCCTTTGGTACCCTGGAAACAAAGTGGTTCTTCCCGGCAGATGGAAAGTGGACGGGAAGTTGGTTTGCTACCAGTATGGTTCAAACACTTACAATCCGGTCACCGATAAACGTGGCGGCAAGTGGAGCTGTACACCTCGGGAGTTCTCCGCCAAAGGTGTCGTTGCCTCTTTGAAGGGGGATCCTTATGGACTTAGTCGTTCCAAAAAGGCGCCGTATATTTTGCAAAAATGCAAAGCGCCTAAGAAGTTTAAACTGCGCCGAGCAGCTACTTGCTGATCAGATATCTTGAGGTCGCGCGGAGCGATGCTCCGCGCGCTTAATCCTTAATTCTTCTTCGCGGGGCGGGATGGGCCTTCGCGTTCGGAGGATTGGGCCCAGAGGTTGATGTTGGCTTCTGTGGCGTACTGATCGATGGCGGTCAGTTCTTCCTCTGTGAACTCCAGATTGTTGATGGTGGCTGCACAGTCGATCACTTGCTCCTTACGGCTTGCGCCGATCAAAGCAGAAGTGACGCGGCCTTTGCGCAGAACCCATGCCAGAGCCATCTGGGCCAGTGTCTGCCCACGGTTCTCAGCAATCTCGTTCAGCGAGCGAATGTGGTTCAGGGTGGTTTCGTTGAGGAAGCTTTCCTGAAAGGAGCCGACGTGTTTGCCCGCGCGGCTGTCCTGCGGAACGCCGCCCAGGTATTTGTTGGTCAGCATGCCCTGTGCAAGCGGGGAAAAGACGATCGATCCGATGCCTTCTTCTTCCAGCGTGTCGAGCAGGCCGTCTTCTTCCACCCAGCGGTTGAGCATGGAATAGCTTGGCTGATGGATCAGGCATGGGGTGCCCAGTTCCTTCAGGATCTTCGCTGCTTCCTTGGTGCGCTTGGAGTTGTAGGAGGAGATGCCAACATAGAGCGCTTTACCCTGACGGACGATCTGGTCGAGGGCCATCATGGTCTCTTCCAGTGGCGTGTCCGGATCAAAACGGTGGGAATAAAAGATGTCGACGTAGTCCAGTCCCATGCGCTTCAAGGACTGATCGCAGCTGGCCATAAGGTACTTGCGGCTGCCCCATTCGCCATATGGTCCCGGCCACATGTCATACCCTGCTTTGGAAGAGATGACGAGTTCGTCGCGGTATCCGGCAAGGTCGGTGCGCAAGATCTCACCAAAGGCGGTTTCTGCACTGCCTGGAGGCGGGCCGTAGTTGTTGGCAAGGTCGAAGTGGGTGATGCCCAGATCGAACGCCGTGCGGCACATTTCGCGTTTGGTCTGGTGTGGAGTGGTTTCACCGAAGTTGTGCCAGAGACCGAGGGAAATGGCAGGTAGCTTGAGGCCACTCTTCCCGCAGCGGTTGTACTTCATGGTGTCATAGCGATTTTCAGCTGGTTGCCAAGCCATCAGATGTCCTCCCAGACTTCTGTTTATTTGTTTTGGATGGAAAAAATAAGGAGGGCTGGTGGCGCGGTCGCCACCAGAACTTTTGGAGGGTACGCTCAAAACGAGCGCGGTATTTAAGCGGAGAGTTCAACCCAGACCGGGACGTGGTCTGATGGTTTTTCCCAGCCGCGGACGTGTTTGTCGATGCCAACGCCCTGCATGATGCGGGCGGCTTCCGGTGAGAGCAGCAGGTGATCGATGCGGATGCCGTTGTCGCGTTGCCATGCGCCTGCCTGATAATCCCAGAACGTGTAGGTTCCGGCAGTGCCGTTGGTGGCGCGGACGGCTTCGGTGAAGCCGAGGTTGAGCAGGGCGCGGAAACGCTGGCGGCTTTCCGGGCGGAAGAGAGCATCACCAACCCAAGCCTCTGGCTTCTTTGCGTCTTCCGGCTCAGGAATGACGTTGTAATCGCCAACCAGCAGGAAGGCTTCTTCCTTTTCCAGCTGCTTAACGGCGTGTTTGTGAAGGCGATCCATCCAGCGCAGTTTATATGGAAACTTTTCGGTCTCTACCGGATTGCCGTTTGGTAGATAGAGGCAGCCAACGCGGATCGGCTCGTTGTCGCCGGCGATAACGGCCTCGATATAACGGGCTTGCTCGTCTTCATCTTCACCCGGCAGGCGGCGGTTAACCTCCTCAAACGGGCGTTTGGAGAGGATTGCGACACCGTTGAAGCCTTTTTGGCCGTGGGTTTCCAGATTGTAACCCAGCTCCTCAAACGGAGCGCGTGGGAAATTCTCATCAACCGATTTAATTTCCTGAAAACAGGCGACATCCGGTTGTTCTTCTTCGAGCCATTTGAGAACCGTTTCTAACCGCGCTTTGACGCCATTAATGTTCCAGCTTGCGATTTTCATCGGGTTTCCCTTCGAGAAAGCAGTGAGGTCAGAGCTCTGCGCATCAATGCATTTGCAGCAGTCGCTCTGGCTGCTTGGTCTATATGTGTCTTGATTTGTTCTAGCACGGTGCCCGAGGAGGGCAAGGCAGGCAGGTCAAGTGTGTGTGGATGAGGCCTTGTCGGGCGTTATCGGGTAATCCTGAGGCCGCTTTACTTGGCTTTCTGATCCAAAAGCCTTTTGAGGTACTCAAGGATAAAGGCCAGCGCAATGAGTTGCCCGCCGATTGCAAATGAACTCATAAGGACGGATGCCTGGGTCACAAACTGATCAGCGGTGTAAGCAAAGACGCCGAAATGCCAGTTCGCTATGAGTGATGTTGCGATCTGCAGTATGCCAATACTCAAGAGCGCGTAAACAACCAGCTTGTGTGCGTTTTGAAAGGACAGCATGAGGCTTCTCTGAGGGTGTTTGCATGGGAGGGAACAAGTTCTACGCGGAACGAGGATAACTTGTTTGCGTTGAAATGTGCGTTGGTTTGAAAGGAATGCGGGAAAACTGCGTTCTTATGGGGCGGGGCTTTGAGGCTGGTAGGGCGTGGTTGCTTTGGGATGCATTCACGCCCGCTTTTTAACTTATTCCCCTGATGTGCGACTGGCTTATCTTAGATGGAGAAGCTTGTGCCGCATCCACAGCCGGCGGCGGCCTGAGGATTTGAGATCTGGAAGGACTGGCCCATGAGATCTGTTACGAAATCAATTTGCGAGCCTGCCATATATTGCAGGGAGATGCTGTCGATGAGAACCGTTGCGCCGAGTTTGGCGAGGACGAGGTCGTCATCTTCCTGTTCTTTTACGATGTCATACTTGTATTGAAAACCGGAGCAGCCGCCACCTTCGACAGAAATGCGGAGCATGCTGCCATTGGTTTCTGTTTCCAGTATCTGGGCGACGCGTTTTGCGGCCTTGTCGGTCAAGCCGACGGTATTTTCAGGGGTCTGGGTCATAAGCTCAGTCTTGTTTCGGCTTGCGTACTTTCTTTAAAGCTGTTTGCTTTTGGTTTGGGCTGCTTAAACAGCTTTAAAGATTATTTATCTGCGTATTCTTATCCGAAAACCGGTAGCCACTTTTCGGGAATGCGCATTGCCTTATAATTTAGGTGGTCTCCATGGTAATTTCCATAGTATTTTATTGCTAAATTACATTTGGCTTGGGAAAGCGGTTGTTTACAGGGCTTTTACATCTGTTATGTCATTGCTGTGATACGAAAATCGCAGGGAATGACCTGGGCATTTTCTGATTGTAAGGGGCGGGGGATAAAGAATGGTCAAGACGTTAGGATACGGTGCTCAGCCACGGGCGGAGTATGCTGTTGATCCGGAAGTCAGCCGTGGCCGACTTTTTCCAGAACCGGAAAGCCCGACACGCACGCCGTTTCAGCGTGATCGAGATCGTATTATTCATAGTGCTGCTTTCCGCCGCCTCAAGCACAAGACGCAGGTCTTTGTGTACCATGAGGGCGATCACTTCCGCACACGCCTGACGCACACCATTGAGGTCTCCCAGATTGCGCGTTCGCTTGCACGTGCGCTGCGGCTGGATGAGGATCTGGCCGAGTGTCTGGCGCTGGCGCATGATCTTGGACACACTCCGTTTGGGCATGAGGGCGAGGACGTGATGCATGAATGCATGGCGGACTATGGCGGGTTTGACCACAACGCCCAGTCTCTGCGCATTGTGACGGACCTTGAGCGCCGGTATGCCGAGTTTGATGGCCTCAATCTGGCGTGGGAAACGCTGGAAGGGCTTGTGAAGCATAATGGGCCGCTAACGGATCGATCCGGTGCGCCTTGTGGCAAGCTTGAAGGCAAGCATCTGCCGTTTGCTGTGAGCGAATATGCCAGGCATCAGGATTTGCTGCTGTGGTCGTGGCCAAGTGCAGAGGCGCAGGTTGCAGCGATTGCAGATGATATTGCTTATGACGCGCATGATCTGGATGACGGATTGCGGGCTGGGTTGCTTAGCTTTGAGGCCATGAAAGAGGTGCCGTATCTGAAGCGTATTTTAGACGAGGTGGACGGGAAATATCCCGGTCTTGAGGATGCGCGGCGTATTCATGAGATCGGGCGCAGATGTATCACCGGCATGGTGGAGGATGTGATTGCGGAGAGTATTTCGCGAATTAATCAGGTTTCTCCCAAGAAATGCGGGGATATTCGTGATGCAAATGGTCCTGTTATTGCCTTTTCAACTGAAATGGCGCGAGAAGAGCGCGAGTTGAAAGAGTTTTTGTTTGCCAATCTGTACCGACACGAAAGTGTTCTGGCGGTTCGCAGGAAGGTTGCCAAAGTGGTGCGGGATTTGTTCCATGCCTACTTTAAGGCACCGGAAAGAATGCCAGAACCATGGTGTACGGGACTGAAAGGCGAGGGTGATGATGTGAAGGCCCGTAGGGTTTGTGACTTCATTGCAGGCATGACGGACCGTTATGCCATAGACGAACACCGACGATTATTTGACGATACCCCAGAACTGGGGTAATGCGCCAATTCAAACACTATTAATTCATGGAGTTTATGTGGGGCTGCGGCTTCGCAAAACCCTGTGAGCTGTCAAACTAGGCTATTAAAAATGAACATCTTTGCAGACTTCGCCGAAAGGGTAAACAGTGTAGTCAAGGGTCTCGACCTTGCTGCTGACGCGCCGGAGCTGGATCTGCGACGAGTGACTGTTGAACCTCCTCGGGATGCTGCTCATGGCGATCTGGCGACTAATGCTGCCATGGTGCTGGCTAAACAGCTGAAGATGAAGCCGCGTGATCTTGCCGAAAAGATTGCAGAAGGCCTGCGCGCCGACAGTGAAGTTGATGCTGTTGATATTGCCGGACCTGGCTTCATCAACATCCGCGTAAACAAAGTTATTTGGGAACGCGTGCTGGCAGATGTTGTTGCCAAGGGCAATGCGTTTGGCAGTGGCAGCCGTGGTGCCGGTTTGAAGGTGAACGTGGAGTATGTATCCGCGAACCCGACCGGACCGATGCATGTGGGCCATACACGCGGTGCTGTTGTGGGTGATGCGCTGGCAAGCCTGTTGCAGTTTGCCGGTTATGATGTGACCCGTGAATACGTGATCAACGATGCTGGCTCCCAGATTGATACTCTGGCGAAGTCCGCCTTCCTGCGTTACCGCGAAGCACTGGGTGAAGACATCGGTCAGATCCCTGAGGGCTATTATCCGGGCGAATACCTTATTCCCGTCGGCAAAGCGCTGGCAGAGGAATATGGTGAGCGCCTGAAAGAGATGGGCAAGGGCGAGCGTCACGCTATGCTCAAGGGCTATGCCGTTGACAAGATGATGGATCTGATCCGTGAAGACCTGAGTGCTTTGAACGTGAAGCACGACGTGTTCTTTTCTGAAAAGACCATGCACGGTCAGGGGAATGCCATTGATCTGACGCTGGATGCTCTGCGTCAGCGCGATCTGGTTTACACTGGCACTTTGCCACCACCAAAAGGCGAAGTGCCTGACGACTGGGAAGACCGTGAACAGACCCTGTTCCGTTCCTCCAACTACGGCGATGACAGTGACCGTGCGCTGGTAAAGTCTGATGGCAGCTACACCTACTTTGCCGCTGACGTTGCTTACATGCGCGACAAGATTGAGCGTGGGTTCAAAGAGATCATCTTTGTGCTTGGTGCGGACCATGGCGGTTATGTGAAGCGTCTGGAAGCGATCGGCAATGCGATCTCCGGCGGTGATGTGGATGTGATTGTGCGTCTGTGTCAGCTCGTGAAGCTCTTTAAGGGCGGTGCTGAGTTCAAAATGTCCAAGCGCTCTGGTAATTTCATCACCCTTCGCGATGTGGTTGATGAAGTGGGCGTAGATGCGGTACGCTTTATGATGCTCTATCGTAAGAACGATGCGCAGCTGGACTTCGATTTTGACAAGGTGAAAGAGCAGTCAAAAGACAATCCAGTGTTTTATGTTCAGTACGGTCACGCTCGGTGTCATTCTGTGCTGCGTCAGGCTGCTGGAGAGCTGGATTGGTACTCCAATACCCCTGAAGAGTTGCAGTCTGTAGATTTTGCACAACTTGAAGATGAGGGTGAGCTGGCACTGATCGCGAAGATGGCTCAATGGCCTCGAATTGTAGACGGAGCCTCAGAAAATCACGAGCCGCACCGCATCGCGTTCTATCTTTATGAGCTGGCCAATGCGCTTCACAGCCACTGGTCTCGAGGCAAGGAAAAGCCGCAATTACGCTTTATTAATGATAAAACGCCAGAATTAACCAAAGCTCGACTCGCGTTAGTTTACGCAGTTTCACAGGTAATAGCTTCTGGCCTCAATGTTTTGGGTGTCACTGCACCAAATGAAATGCGCTAGCGCCTGAGCATAGTTGATAGAGTACTGGAGGTTCGCGGTGGGGATTGCGAGCCTCTTATTTAAGGGAAAACACCGCTGCAATGACCAATCGCTCCAAGTATCCGGGTCCGGGTGAGGTTTCTGCTAGGCAAACGGCAGGCGATGAACCGCAACAGTGGGCAGGCGATCAAGATCCGCTCGTAGAACTTGCCAGAATTGTCGGGGAGAGCGCTGCTCAGTACCGTCCTAGTTCTCGCGTAGAAAGCGAAGTCTCTGACCGTCCGCTGTTTCCAAAGACTGATGAGCGCAGTGTAACTGCCGATCATGCTCCTCAGCATGGCTCTCAGGACGCCACGTTGGCCGATGATTATTCAGTGGGTGCAGCTGAAGTGAATGAGCCTGCATCAACTCAAGATTCATTTGCGGCTCTGGATGCTGTTTTTGCATCTCCAAAAACCTCCGCGTCACCTGCACATGCTGATCCGTTTGCGGATTTGAGCGCTGCTGCGTTGTCCGCCGGTGCGCCGAGTGAGGCTGTTGACTACGTCAGTGACCTTCCACCGGTTCCAAAAGCGGCGGCTGTGCCTGAAGCAAAGCCAGTTCCTGCTCCTGCACCTGTGCGCCAGTCTGTGACTGCTGCTGATGTGACTGCAGAGCCGGAAATGGATGATATTCTTTCGCGCGATCTTGAAGAGAGCCTTGTTGCCTCTCTCAATCAGTCTCAGGTGGAGCGTGAGCAGACGTCTCGTCCTCAACGGTCCGTGAGCCGTGCGACACCGACGCTGGATGCTGTTGGCGCACGGGATGTGCGCCCTGAGCAGACTTTGCGTGAGCGCCTTGAACGCCGCACAGTGGATGCTCCACGTGTGGTTGAAACACCGCGCGTTGCTGAGCCTGCTGCGCCTGTACAAAATGTGGCGTCTGCTTCGCCGAGAGCTCTGGATGAGCTTTCCCAGAGTGATTATGACAGCTGGCGCGCCGAGCGTGCTGCTGAGCGTGCAACCGCAGCAGCTGCTGCCAAGCCTGTTCAGCCGGCACCAACGCCTGCGATTGAAGAAGCTCCTGTCGCGCCTCAGTTGCGCGGCACGCATGATGATGTGGCACCTGCTGCTGATCCTGTTTCATTTGAACCGGATATGACAGCGTTTGCGATGGATACCGGTGCTGAGCTTGAGGGTGAGCACATCAGCGCTCCTGAAGTGTCTGCACAGGAAACGGTTATTCCTGCCAAGCATCTTGAAGAAGCTTTGTTGGCTGAGTTCAGTCTTGACGAGGAAGCGCAGCCAAGCGTTGTTGCCGAACCTGTTGCGCCTCAGCCAGTGCGAAATGTTGCGCTGGACATTGAAGCGAGCGTTGATGACATCTTTGCAGATGAAATTGCGCAGGAGCCGCAGCTAGAACCAGAGCCGGAAGTTGAAATCGGTCCTGAAGTGGCTGCAGAGCTGAATGAATTTGAGCGCATGAGTGCCGGTTTTGAACAGGTTGCTCAGGAAATCGATCCATTTGCCGTTGAAGGTGATGATGCCTGGCAGCTGGACGAAAGCGTTGCCAACGATACGTCTTTGGATGAAATGTCCTGGCCTGCTGCTGCTGAAAAGCTGGCGCAGACGGAAGCTGCTCATCAAGAGGCAATGAATGCAGCGAAAAAGCCTGGTGAAGAGCAATCTCCTCCTCCTGGCGGATATGATCTTGACGCTGTGGCGCAAGCTATGCGCAAAGAAGATCCGAGCCTTGATGGCGGTGTTCTTCCGCAAGCTGTGCCACGCGTTTCTGTTGATGTTCCGATTGAAGCAGAAGAGAACCGCAGTGGCGGTATGCGCAAAGGCCTGATGGCTGCTTCGCTCATTGGCGGTATTGTTGTGGTTGGCGGTGCCGGTCTGTTCCTGTTCGACTTCGGTGGAACAGGCAGAGATGCAACTCCACCACCAATTATTCGAGCTGATGCCTCTCCAATGAAGGAGGTTCCATCTCCTTCTGCGCAGCCTAAGAACGACACAGCAAAAGTCTTTTCTCCGGAGGAAGCGTCTCAGCCAGTCACTGGCGAGAAGATGATTCAGCGTGAAGATGCAGCTGTTACACCATTGCCGCCAGCATCCAGCGAAACGGATACTGCAAAGTCCAGCGTGTTTGATGTGAACCCGACGAAGAAGGTGCGGACCGTTATTGTTCGTCCTGACGGGACCATCGTTCAGCGGGCTGGTGCAGAGGCAAATGTGTCTGCGCAGCCTCGTGTTGTCACAAGCAGCACTGTGCGCAACAGCAATCCGCAGAATACGGGTAGCACGACACCAGCGGCAACGTCTGGGCAGTGGGACCCACTTCCGGGTGAAACCCAGAGCGCAAACCAGCAGACTGCAGCTGTACCAACTGCGACAAGTTTGCAGGATGCGTTTGCGAATGCTCCAGTGGCAACGCGGACCGAGACGCGTAATACGCTTCTGGGTGTGAGTGTTGTGCCTCAGTCCAAGCCGTTTGTTGTGGCGTCTGCCAATACAGGCCGCAGTACTGTTCGCTCCAACACACTGACGCCGCTGCAGCCGCAGCCGACGTCTCGTGCCAGCAACGCACCGCTGAACCTGACTGGCAACCAGAATACGCAGACAGCTGCTGTAAATCCGCAGGCGATTGCTCCAACTCCGACACCGGGTGCAGGCGTTGTGGGTGAGATCCCAGGTGGAACTTACATCGTGCAGGTGGCGTCTGTGCGCACTGTTGAGGATGCACGTGGTCAGATCCGTCGCTACAACAGTCGCTATCCAAACCTGATGGCTTTGGTGACACCGGTTATTACGCGTGCTGATCTTGGCGACAAAGGCATTTACTACCGCATTCAGGTTCCGTTTGATGGTCCGACCAGTGCAAACACCTTCTGCGGTGAGTTTAAATCTGCTGGTGGTGACTGTTACGTTCGCCGCAACTAAATACGCTTTCCCTTTTCAGGGACTACGCTTTGGAGCTTGACGCCGTAACAGCGTCAAGCTACCAGCTTTACTCATGTTTTTAAAATCGTTCATTTCCGGATGCCTTGGACCTGAGCTCAGCGCTGAGGACAAAGCCTTTTTTCGCGACCAGCAGCCGTTTGGTCTGATCCTCTTTGCTAGAAACATGGAAACGCCGACGCAAATCCGTCGTCTTTGCGCTGATTTTCGCGAGGCTGTTGGCCGTGCGGATGCACCTGTTTTCATTGATCAGGAAGGCGGGCGTGTGCAGCGCTTTGGTGTGCCGCATGTGCCAGTCTATCCAGCGGCAGGGACGATCGGGCGGCTTTATGCGCAGGATGTTGAGGCGGCGAAACGAGCTGCTTATTTGCATGCCTTGCTGATTGGGCTGGATCTGCGTGATCTTGGGTTGAACGCCAACTGTATTCCGTGTCTTGATATGCCCATTGAAGGTGCGAGCAACATTATTGGTCTGCGGGCTTATGGCTCTGATGCTGCGCTTGTGAGTGATCTGGGCCGCGCTGCGATGGATGGCTGTCTTGCTGCTGGTGTGATGCCGGTTATGAAGCATATGCCGGGCCATGGCCGGGCGCTGGTTGATAGTCATCTTTCCTTGCCTGAAGTGACAAGCCCACTTGAGGAGCTTGAAGCGCGGGACTTTTTGCCATTCAAATCCTTGCGGGACTGTCCGATGGGGATGACAGCTCACATCGTGTTTAAAGAGATTGATGGAGATCATCCTGTTACGCAATCTTCCTATGCTATTCAGAAGGTTATCCGGGAAGCGATTGGTTTTGATGGTGTCCTGATCAGTGATGATATCTCCATGAAAGCGCTTGGCGGTGATCTGAAGAGCCGGGTTGAGAAAATTGTTGCAGCGGGATGTGATCTTGTTCTGCATTGCAATGGTGAGCTGGATGAGATGAAGGTGGTTGCTTCGGCTGTGCCGGAGATAGATGGCAAACGCGCTGAGCGCATCAAGGCAGCTATGCAGCGAAATACCCAAATGTTTGATGGGGAGGAAACGGCATTGCGCGCGGAGTTTGATGAGCTGTGTGTGAAAGTTTGAGAGGGTGTCGTCTTACCGGAGTGCAGGACATGCTCTTCAGAGATACGCTTTAAAGGGATTGATGCTTGAGCGACGTTGAGGCCACAGAGCAGATAGAGGAAGCGTTGGCAGGCGCGGCGGCTGTGGAGCAGCCCGCGACTGGCGACCCGAACCTGCTTGTGGATGTGGACGGGTTTGAGGGCCCGCTTGATGTTTTGCTCACACTGGCCCGCAGCCAGAAGGTTGACATCACCAAGATCTCCATTCTGGCGCTGACAGAGCAGTATCTTGAGTTTGTAAAGGAAGCGCGCCGTTTGCGGCTGGAGCTGGCTGCAGACTATCTAGTGATGGCAGCGTGGTTGGCTTATCTGAAATCCCGTTTGCTTATTCCGCAGCAAAAAGACAGCGACGAGCCAACGGGTGAAGAACTGGCAGCGGCGCTGGCGTTTCGTCTGCAACGATTAGAAGCCATGCGGGATGCTTCTGCAAAGCTGATGAACCGGTCGCGTCTTGGACGGGATCTGTTTGCGCGTGGTGCTCCTGAAACTGTGTCGGTTGAACGGCGCAGTGTTTGGACTGCCACGCTTTATGATTTGCTGATGGCGTATGCCTCTCAGCGCCAGCGCCACTCGGTGACGTCCGTGCATGTGAAACGGCGTGAGGTTTGGTCGCTTCAGGATGCGCGCGATATTCTGACCCGTCTTGTGGGGCAGGTCGCAGTATGGACGCCGATTGAGCGGTTTTTGACGGCTTATCTGGAAGATCCGCAGGAGCGGGCGACGGCTATGGCTTCTGCGTTTTCGGCCAGTCTGGAGCTGGTGCGTGAAGGCGTGATCGATATTCAGCAGTCCGGGCCGTTCGAGACGATCTATGTGCGTGCCTCACAGCGGACGCCGGAAGAGATTGGTGCGGGTGAGCCTGCTGAAGAGCTTCAGGAAAAAGAGGTTGAGTTGTCATGAGTAAAACGCCAGACCTGCTCGACACAGTCTCACAAGATGAGGCGATTGAAGTTGCGGATGCCGGGGAGCTTTTAGAAACGGAGCGCATGGTTGAAGCTTTGATCTTTGCCAGTGCGGAGCCTCTCAGTTTTACCGAGCTGACAAAGCGTATTCCCGGTGATCGGGATATTCGCGGCGCACTCAATCGCTTACGTGCTCATTATCGCAAGCGTGGCGTGCAGCTGCGGTCTGCCGAGGACCGGTGGTCGTTCCGTACTGCTGAAGATCTGTCGTTTATTTTGCACCGGGAAGCGGTTGAGCAGCGGCGCTTGTCGCGAGCTGCACTGGAAACATTAGCTATTATTGCCTTTCACCAACCTGTGACCCGCGCAGAGATTGAAGATATTCGCGGCGTTTCTACATCTAAGGGCACGCTTGATGTGCTGCTGGAAACGGGCTGGGTGCGCATGCGTGGTCGACGCAGAACACCAGGGCGTCCTGTAACTTATGGAACGAGCTTTGATTTTCTTGATCATTTTGGTCTTGAGAACATTAAGGATTTGCCGGGACTGGAAGAGCTGAAAGGGGCAGGGCTGCTTGATAGTGCGATCCCTGCCAGCTTCCATGTGCCAGCACCAGATGACAGTATTGATCTGACAGAAGATGAAGATCCTCTGGAAGAAAGTGAAATGTTTGCAACTGGCGCACTTGAAGAAGACGCCGGAGAAAAATAAACACATGCAAGGGGCGCGATGTTGTGTTCGCCGCCTTGCAAGTTTTATGAGGGACGAATGGAGCCAGGGAAGGTTGCAGCATCAGAACGGCTGGTGTTTGACAATATCTACCATCATTATGGGGACTTACCTGCGGTTCGCGGTGTTTCGCTTTCATTGAAAAGCGGAGAAGTGCTGTGTTTGCTAGGGCATTCTGGTTGCGGAAAGACAACGGTGCTGCGTATTGCAGCTGGTGTTGTGCGTCAGCAGCAGGGAAGCGTCCGGATCAATGGTTCTGTGGTTGCTGATGAGCGGACTTTTCTGCCACCGGAAAAGCGCGGTGTGGGGCTTATGTTCCAGGACTATGCGCTGTTTCCGCATCTAACGATTCTTGAGAATGTGAAGTTTGGTCTTTCCGACCTTTCTTCTGAAGTGGCCGAGCGCCGTGCGCGTGATGCGCTGCACATGGTTGGACTTGGCCAGTATCTGGATGATTATCCGCATGGATTGTCTGGAGGTGAGCAGCAACGTGCTGCGCTGGCGCGTGCAATGGCACCGCGGCCTCATACTTTGTTGATGGATGAGCCATTTTCAGGACTGGACAGTCGCTTGCGTGATGATGTGCGCACGCAGACGCTGGATATGATCAAAATGCAAGGTGCGACAGCGGTTGTGGTGACCCATGATCCTGAAGAAGCCTTGCGCGTGGGTGACCGGATTGCGCTGATGCGTAATGGGGAGGTGGTACAGCTGGCGACGCCAGAGGATATCTACTTCCGCCCGAATAGTTTGTTTGCCGCTAAATTCTTTTCCGATCTCAATGAGATACCCGGAAAAGTTGTTGGTGGCCGTGTGGTCACGCCTATCGGGAATTTTTCCTCTAATGGCCTTGAAGAAGGGGCTCATGCGACCTTATGTGTAAGACCACATCACTTAAAGGTATGCCATGGTGAGGGACAGTTCAAAGGCAGAGTAATTTCTCGCGCAATGGCAGGTGAGACAGATCTTCTGGACGTACAAGTTGATGGAATTGAGCGTCTTCTACGTATTCGTACGAGGGATGTATTACAATTCTACCCAGAAAATGTCATAGACTTGTGTATAAATGCAGAGAATGTTTTGGTTTTTGGGCGAGAGACGTCAGTAAATCATAGTGGGTAATTCTTCTGGATACTACCTATTAGTATCTGGGGGATGTAGTGTCTCTCAAAACACAGTTCAGGGTTCTTAAGGAGTTTGGTTGATGGGCTCAATTGGTATTTGGCAAATTGTCATCATCGCGGTTGTCGTAGTTCTGCTGTTTGGTCGCGGAAAGATTTCCGAGCTGATGGGCGATGTTGCAAAGGGCATCAACAGCTTCAAAAAGGGGCTGAATGATGATGCTGCGGAAGCAAAAGAAAAAGAAGAAGATCCTAAAGTGATCGACCATGCGCCGGGTGACACCGTGAATGCGCAGGAAAAAACTGAAGACACCGCGAAAAAGGACTAAGTCTCCTTTAAGGTAGTCTGTGTAAATTACCTAGGGAAAGTCGGCGTTTTCTGGCTTAGAGTTTGTGATCTACGCCTTTCCCTAGTGAATGTGCCGTTGGCGGCACGACATGTCTATGATGAGAGCCTGGCAACGGGCTGTCATTGAGACACTAACGAAACGGCTTCTTTATGTTCGATATCGCATGGACAGAGCTGCTGCTTGTTGCTGTGGTTGCCATTTTGGTGGTTGGCCCCAAAGAACTGCCGGGCATGTTGCGCACAATCGGGCGCACAATCGGCAGTGTGCGGCGTATGGCTGGCGAGTTTCAGTCTAGTTTGAATGACGCTGTCAAAGAAGCGGAGAAGCAGACCGGCATTGATGAAATGCGGAAGCAGGCTGATGCCGCACAAAACTTCAATCCACTTGATGACTTGAAAAAGACATTGGCGGACGAGAAGAAGAAGCTTCAGGACAGCATGAAAACTGCGGAGAGCGATGTGAAAAGCTCGCTGAACGGTGAGGGGTCTTCGGAGAGCAAGCCGGACAGTGCGCCAGAAGCTGCGCCTGTGAAAGCAGAGGTTCCGACGCAGAAAGTTGTTTCTTCAGCTGAACTGGCTTCCACGCAAAAAGCAAAAGAAAGTGCCGCAAGCACTCCTTCCAGCAAAGATGAAAGCTAGGGCGGCTATTTTATGAGTGATAACGAAATTGAAGATTCGCGTGCGCCACTGATTGAGCACCTGATCGAATTGCGTTCCCGCCTGATGAAGTCGGTGATTGCGATCGCTATTGCCTTTGCGGTTTGCTTTTACTTCTCAAATGACATCTTCAACTTCCTGATCGAGCCGTTTTCAGCAGCGGCCGGGGAAAGTATTGAAGTCAAGCTGATCTACACCGCTCCGCATGAATGGTTCTTCACGCAGATGAAGCTGGCTTTGTTTGGAGCGCTGTTTATTGCCTTCCCGGTTCTTGCCAGTCAGATTTACATGTTCATGGCGCCCGGGCTTTATAAGCACGAGCGCAGTGCCTTTATTCCGTATCTGGTCGCGACACCTATTTTGTTCGTGATTGGCGGGTCGCTGGTTTATTACCTTGTGCTGCCAATGGCGATGGGCTTCTTCCTAGCCATGCAGCAGATGGGCATGGACGGGCAAGCGTCCATTGAGATGCTTCCGCGTGTGAGTGAGTACCTGAGCTTTGTGATGGTTCTGATCTTCGCGTTCGGTCTGGTTTTTCAGCTTCCGGTTGTTTTGACGCTTATGGGACGCGCGGGTCTTGTGACCTCTGAGTCTTTGAAGGGTAAGCGGAAATATGCTGTGGTTGCTGCGTTTGCAGCTGCGGCAATTTTAACACCTCCTGATCCGATTTCGCAGATCGGTCTTGCACTTCCTACTCTGCTTCTCTACGAAGTCTCCATCTATTGTGTAAGGCTCGTCGAGAAGAAACGTAAAGAGAAGGAAGCGGAAGAAGAGGCCTAGTCTCACTTCCACCCTGATTTACGAGTTTCCCGGCGGGTTATTTGAAGGCAAACCTGCCGGGGTTACTAAGTTATGCTTGATATCAAGTGGATTCGTGAAAATCAGGAGAGCTTTGATACAGCTCTCGCTAAACGCGGCCAAGAGCCACGCGCTGCGCTGCTCGTTGAACTGGACGATGCGCGCCGTTCCCACACCACCAAGCTTCAGGAGGCGCAGCAGCGCCGTAACTCCGCATCCAAAGAAATCGGCATGGCCATGGGCCAGGGCGACAAGGAAAAAGCAGAGGCCCTGAAGGCTGAAGTTGCCGAAATTAAAAGCTTTATTCATAGTGGTGAAGAAGTTCAGCGCCAGTTAACTGCTGCTGTTGAAGAGGCTTTGGCTGTTATCCCCAATATTCCGCATGAGGATGTTCCGCTTGGTGCGGATGAGGCTGACAACGTTTTGCTTCACACGCATGGCGAAAAGCCGCGTAACAACTTTGAGCAGAAAGAACATTACGAGCTGGGTGAGCAACTTGGCGGCATGGACTTTGAAACCGCTGCTAAAATGTCTGGCTCCCGTTTTGTGTTGCTGAAAGGTCAGATTGCGCGTCTGGAGCGTGCGATTGGTCAGTTCATGATTGATCTGCACACTCAGGAAAACGGCTATACCGAAGTTTCTCCTCCGCTGTTGGTGCGCGATAATGCGCTTTACGGCACCAGCCAGCTGCCGAAGTTTGCTGAAGACCTGTTCCGTACGACAAATGATCACTGGCTTATTCCAACAGCAGAAGTTCCGCTGACGAATGTGGTTGCTGGTGAGACGCTTGCTGAGGCGGACCTGCCACTGCGTATGACTGCTCTGACCTATTGTTTCCGGTCTGAGGCTGGGTCTGCTGGTCGTGATACGGCTGGTATGCTGCGTCAGCATCAGTTCCAGAAGTGTGAGCTTGTTTCTATTACGGATGAGAACAGCTCTCTGGAAGAGCTGGAGCGGATGCGTGAGTCTGCTGAAAAGGTTCTGAAGCTGCTTGGCTTGCACTACCGTGTCGTCACACTGTGTGTTGGTGATATGGGCTTTGGTGCTCGTAAAACCTACGATATTGAAGTTTGGCTGCCAGGTCAGGATGCTTATCGCGAGATTTCTTCCTGTTCTGTTTGTGGTGACTTCCAGGGCCGCCGCATGAATGCACGTTACCGCGTGGAAGGCGAGAAGGCTCTGAAATTCGTTCATACTTTGAACGGCTCTGGCCTTGCTGTTGGGCGCTGCCTGATTGCTGTGATGGAAAACTATCAGAATGCAGACGGAACAGTTACGGTTCCTGAGGTTCTTCGCCCGTACATGAATGGCCTTGAAGTCATTGGCGCTTAAAAATTGATGTAAGCGTATTTTCAGCAGAAGGGCGGTTGCGTTCTTCTGCTGTACTGCGCGACTTATATGAGGAATTGCTGCGATATGCGTATCTTACTAACCAACGATGACGGGATCCACGCTGAGGGTCTTGAGGTTTTGGAGCGCATTGCGCGGCAGATTTCAGATGATGTTTGGGTTGTTGCGCCAGAAACCGACCAGAGCGGTGTGGCGCACTCCCTGTCTTTGAATGATCCTTTACGCGTTCGTGAAATTGACAGTCGTCACTTCGCAGTTCGCGGTACTCCGACTGATTGTGTGATCATGGCGGTTCGTTCCATCATGGATACACCGCCTGATCTGGTTCTTTCCGGTATCAACCGGGGTGCGAACATTGCAGATGATGTGACGTATTCCGGCACTATTGCTGCGGCTATGGAAGGCACTTTGATGGGGGTTCGTTCCATTGCGCTTTCCCAGGCATATGCTTTTGGATCCGAGTTCGGCCCGAGCTACGACACGGCTGAAGCGCATGCTGTTGGTGTGATCCGCAGTCTGCTGGAGTTCAATCTGCCATCTGATACGCTGCTGAACGTGAACTTCCCGAAAGACGCGCCTGACATGGTTAAAGGTGTTAAGGTTGTGCGTCAGGGCAAGCGCGATGCGGGTTCGCTCTACATTGAAAGCCGCAAGGATGGCCGTGGTAATCCATATCACTGGCTTGCTTTCCAAAACCGTGTACCAAGTGCGCGTGAAGGGACTGACATCAATGCTTTGAAAGAGGGCTATATTTCAGTCACGCCTTTGCATCTGAACCTGACAGCTGATGAGTTGATGGGGCAGTTGGAAAAGACACTCGAAAAGTCCTGATTTGATGTGAACCTACCGAGGCCCTTCGGGTTCACGTCAGGTTCTTTGGTTATATGTGCGTTTCCTTCAAAGGGCAGAAGTGGCCTTTGAAGGCGCGCTCTTTTGAGCTTGCTGGTCCGCCAGCAGGCTTTGCATTGCAGATAGACGGAGTGTTTAAAATGGAAGACAGTCTGTTTGCTGATGAAGATGGTCGCTTTGATGAGAACCTTGCCAAGCAAGCGGCATGGGTGATGAAGCTGCGATCTGAGGGCGTGCGGAACCTTGAGGTTCTGGGCGCACTTGAAGCTATTCCACGTAAAATATTCTTGTCAGCCAGCCAGCAATTTCTGGCTTTCGAAGATCGTGCATTTCCAATTGATTGCGGGCAGATGAGCACGCAGCCATCCTTAATTGGGAAGGTTGCTGATTTCCTGCAGATGAAACCGGATCATTCTTTGCTGGAGATTGGCAGTGGGTCCGGGTACCAGTGCGCGGTTCTTTCCAAAATCTGTGATCGCATTGTTTCATTGGAGCGCTACCGGACGCTGGCTGATCTGGCGCGTGAGCGGCTTCGGTCTTGTAAGATCAACAATGTCGACGTGATTCATGCAGATGGTCTTGTGGCGCCTGTTGATGAAGAAGATGATGGTGGACCGTTTGACCGTATCATTTTGAATGGCGCGCTGGACCGTGTGCCGGGCTTCTTGTTCGATCGTCTTGCGCCAGGAGGGCGTTTGTTGGCGCCAATTAAGCACGAAAGCGGTATTTGCCGCCTGATCCAATATGACAAAGGTGGCCGCGGTCTTGATGAAACTGACCTTGGTGGCTTCCGCTATCTTTCTCTCACTCCGGGAATAGCTGCGAAACTGTAGGGGAATGAGGCTTTAATTAAGTCTTTATCAACTCTGTTGTCAGTAAACTTACGCCAGTTAGCCTTTTATTTGTATTGGGTAGGGCGGATATGCAGTTTCATTCCCGTGAGAAAGCCAGATTGCGGCGCGGTGTAGCCTTGTTTTTGCTGTCAGCAGGTCTTGCTGGTTGTAGTGGCAATGTGGACCGGTTTGGCAAATCTGAATATGTTGATGAACCAACGTCTCCGGCTCGAACTGCCGTTGTGGTGACGCCCGGACTTCCATCATCAAGCACAAAGTCTGTTGTTCAGCGGGGCGTTTTGCTGCCTGCGCCAACATCAAGCAATGCTCCTATTGTGACTGGCTCTGCGCAATCGCGCGGGTATCCGGCGCAAACATGGCAGCCAACATTTTCCAAACAGCCTGTTCCGGTGAGCCAGCGCACGCGCGCGAGTGCTCTGGTTCCTGCTGCACTTGCTAAAGCGCCTAATGATGGCACGCTTGGCTGGACTGCGGTTGGTGGCCGTGTTGTCACGCTGAAAGCCAATGAGAGTGTTGATAGTCTTGCGTGGCAATACCGTGTTCCGGCGAACGAGATCCTTCATGCCAATCGCGTGACAGTGAGCTCTGCGCTGCAGCCTGGTGATTCTGTTGTTATTCCAGTGAAGATGGTTCGTAAACCGAACCGTTTGCCGAAGGCCAGTGCTCGTGTGTTGCCGTCCAGTAATCAGCAGCCTCAAACAACGGCCTCCATTCCTTCACAGTATGTTGCGCCTTTGAATGCAAATGGTTCTGCTTCCAGGCAGTCTCGTGATGTGTTTGCGACCAAGATTGCGGCTGCGTTGCTTCCTCCGGGTAATGTGGGAGAGCGATCGCGTCCTGTTTACAGTGATGCACCTCCAGCAGCTTATCCGGTGCAAAGGCGTGCACCAGCAGCAGCTGTGCCTGCGTCTTCGCTTCAGCCAATTCAGCAGTCTGCACCTTCTCAGGTCTATCGTGCACAGCAACAGCCAACGACCTATCGCAGTCAGTCTTTGACACCGATTGTCGCTCCTCAGTCTGCGACTGCGCAGCCATCTTACGGTGTGCCTGTTACGGGGCAGGCAGCGCGCAGCGTTGCTCCTCTGCGCGTTTCAGCTGTGCCAAAAAGTAAACCCAGGGCTTCTGTTGCACAGCGTCCGGCATCGGTTGCCAGTGTTACAGCGACACAAGCCGTGCCGAAGCCGAAGAGAATCGCTTTGGCAGGGTTGAACCCGCAACGCGTGACCGCTCCGGTTGCGACACAGCGCACGCTTGCCAATTCTCTTGCGCCGACCCCAGTTCACACCGCAAGTGTTCAGAAGCCGCAAAAACCGATTGTTCCGGTTATCTCTGAAGCTGAGACGGATGTTGTCCGTTTGCAGCCGACAGAAGTTTCCAAGCCAGCGCCTGTGCAGCCAGTTGCGACAGCGAAGGCTCCTAAGGTTGCTGTGGCAGATGAAGCGACGTTCCGCTGGCCGGTGCGTGGGCGGATTATCTCTGACTTTGGCGTGAAGCCGGGTGGGTCTAAAAACGACGGCATTAATCTGGCAGTTCCATCAGGAACAGACATTAAAGCTGCGGAAGACGGAACCATCGTTTACGCCGGTAATGAGCTGAAAGGCTTTGGAAATCTGGTGCTGATCCGCCATGATAATGGCTGGGTTTCGGCTTATGCGCACAACAAAGAGCTGAAGGTGCGCCGTGGTGATGCCGTACGCCGTGGACAGACTATTGCCATGGCTGGTGCGACGGGGTCTGTGACACAGCCTCAGCTGCATTTTGAGCTGCGTAAGGATAACAAGCCGGTAGATCCTATGAACCATCTACCGCGTTCCTAATAAAAAGGGGGAGGGTTCTTCTTGGAACTCTTTTCATAGGTAGAGCACGCCGCGTTGATGACCTTCACGCGGCGTGCTTTTTTATGAGCGCTTTTGCTTGTCAGGACAGCGTTTGGCTGAGGCGGCCTGCCAGATCCTGAATAAATTGCCATGCGACACGACCAGAGCGAGCGCCGCGTGTGGTGGACCATTCCAGAGCCTGCGCGCGGAGCTGCTCCTGCTCGACCTTTAAGCCAAAATGCTCTGTGTAGCCGTAGATCATATCCAGATACTCATCCTGAGAGCATTTGTGGAAGCCAATCCAAAGGCCGAATCGATCAGAAAGTGAAACCTTCTCTTCCACCGCTTCGCTTGCATGGATCGCGGTTGACCGCTCGTTCTCCATCATATCGCGCGGCAAAAGGTGTCTGCGGTTGGATGTGGCGTAAAACAGGACATTTGCTGGTCGACCTTCAATGCCGCCGTCCAGAGCTGCTTTCAGGCTCTTGTAGTTGGTGTCGTCGCCATCAAAGGAGAGATCATCGCAAAAGATGATGAAGTTGTAAGGCTTGCCGCGCAGCTCGTTCATCAACGCTGGGAGGGCTTCGATGTCCTCGCGGTGAATCTCGATGAGAACAAGTTTGCGGACGCCTTCGGAGTTTGCGTGTGCTGCGTTGATCGCAGCATGAGCAGATTTCACCAAAGACGACTTGCCCATGCCTCTGGCGCCCCACAACAGCACGTTATTGGCCGGAAAACCTTCTGCGAACCTATTTGTATTCTCCATCAGCATTTTCTTGGAGTGATCGACGCCTTTGAGCAGGCTAATATCAACCCGATTGACTTTGGGTACAGGTGCAAGCTCAAACGGGGAAGGGTGGAATACAAAGGCATCGGCTTCGTCGAAATTGACAGTAACTGGAGGCTTGGGAAGGGAGCTGGCTAACAGGGCGACAATCTCGTCCAGCTTGGATGTAAGAAGGGCGACTTCAGAGGTATTTTCTTTAGTGGTCATGTGTATCTACGTGATTAACTCAGGTGCGCTGGCATAGGCTTTACGCAAAATGCACTAGGTGAAAAATTGTCTCAGCGGCGGTTCTGCTATTTGATCTGCGGCCAAGTATCCCTATTTACAGCTGTATCATGTCCAATACTCTTGGGGAAAGTCCCAGTTAGCATGTCAATGCCTTGAAAAGGTTGGAGTGGACTGTATAGTCCAGCGCAAAATCCTTGTTCTTTCGGGCCAAGGTCAATTTTGGAGGGGTTTACCTCGCCAATTGTTTAATGATCGCCATCAGGTTCCTCGGGAATTTGTGGTAAGGAGAAACTAATGTTTATTACCCCTGCCTATGCACAGGCCGCAGGCGGCGTGCCAGACGTTGTAATGTCTATTGTGCCGTTCGTCCTGATCTTCGTGATCATGTGGTTCCTGATCATTCGCCCTCAGCGCCAGAAAATGAAGTCTCATCAGGAAATGGTGAGCAATTTGCGTCGCGGCGACACCGTTGTGACCTCTGGTGGTCTGATTGGTAAAGTTGCTAAGATCGTTGATGATGCTGAACTGCAGGTGGACATTGCTGAAGGTACGCGTGTGCGTATTGCTCGTGCCATGATCCAGGAAGTTCGCTCCAAAGGTGAACCTGTTAAGGACGGCGAATAATCGCGCCTTGATACCTGTAGTTTCAGACCGCTTTCCTGTTTCGGCCTTTGCCGCAGTGAGAGCGGTCTGCCTATTCTAGGACCGGGCATATACTCATGCTTCATTTCGCGCGTTGGAAAATCGCCCTGATTATCGTCGTGGTGCTGGGCGGTATCTTTACAACATTGCCGAACTTCTTCCCGGCAAGTACCGTTCAATCCTGGCCGGATTTTATGCCTAAGCGCCAGATTGTTCTCGGTCTTGACCTTCAGGGCGGTGCTTATCTGCTCTATGAGGTTGATAAGGAAGATTACAAAGAAAAACAGTTCCGTCAGCTGGTTGGAAATATCCGCCGGGCCCTGCGCGAGAACCCACGTATCGGCTACACCGGTCTGGGTATTCAGGGAGACGGTGTTCAGGTTCGTATTCGTGATAATGCACGCTTTGATGAAGCTGAACAGCGCCTTGCAGAACTGGTAAATCCGCTTAACTCCGGCGTTTTCGGGGGTGCAGCGGTTAACGAATTTGTTCTTGAACCTCAAGGTGATGGCCTGTTCCGCATGGCTTTCTCTGAGGAAGGTCTGGACATGCGCCTTGCTTCCGTTGTGAGGCAGTCCATTGAGGTTATCCGTCGCCGTGTTGATGAACTCGGCACGACTGAGCCTTCCATTCAGCGTCAGGGCACTGACCGTATCCTTGTTGAAGCGCCGGGTGAATCCAACCCCCAGCGTCTGAAGGACATTATTGGTGCGACTGCGCAGCTGACGTTCCATCTTGTCAGTCAGGAAATGAGCGCGTCACAGGCACTTCAAGGCCGTCCGCCAGCAGGCACGATGGTTGTTGAGGGTTCTGATGGCCAGCCATACCTGCTGGATGAAAACCCGTTGCTGACGGGTGAAGAGCTGCAGGATGCTTCTGTTGCGTTTGACCAGCAGACAAACGAGCCTGTTGTGAACTTCCGCTTCAACACTGCCGGTGCCCGCGTCTTTGCGGATGTGACCCGCGCAAATGTTGGTCGTCCATTCGCGATTGTGCTGGATGACGAAGTGATCACCGCTCCGGTTATCCGTCAGCCAATCACAGGCGGTTCCGGTCAGATCTCCGGTAGCTTCACTGTTGATGGTGCAAATGATCTTGCTGTTCTGCTGCGTGCTGGTGCGCTTCCTGCGCGTCTGGATGTGGTTGAAGAGCGTTCTGTTGGTCCGGGCCTTGGTCAGGATTCCATTGATAGCGGTAAGGTTGCTTCCATCGTTGCAGCAGCAGCGGTCGTGATCTTCATGCTGGCGGCTTATGGCCAGTTCGGTATCATCGCGAACCTTGCCCTTGCTTCCAACGTTTTCCTGATCTTTGGTGTGCTCACCACGCTTCAGGCAACGCTGACCCTGCCGGGTATTGCGGGTGTCGTTTTGACAATTGGTATGGCGGTTGATGCCAACGTGCTGATTTATGAGCGCATTCGTGAAGAGGCACGCGCAGGTCGTTCTGCTATTGGTTCGATTGATGCGGGCTTTAGCCGTGCACTTGGCACCATTTTGGATGCAAACATCACAACGCTGATTGTGGCTGTGATCCTGTTCTTCATCGGTTCCGGTCCTGTTAAAGGGTTCGCGGTAACGCTGATGATCGGTATCTTCACCACAGTGTTCTCTGCGTTTACTATCTCTCGTTTCCTCATCTCTGTATGGGTGAAGCGTAAGCGTCCATCCAAACTGCCAATCTAACTCGGAGCATGACCCTATGAAACTTCTTAGACTTGTTCCGGAGCAGACCAATTTCCGCTTTATGCATTGGCGGGTTTTGAGTTTTCCGTTTTCTGGAATTACGGCAGTTCTTTCCGTTGTGCTGTTCCTGACAATCGGCCTGAACTACGGCATCGATTTTAAGGGCGGAACACTGATTGAGCTGCAGTCCACAAGCGGTCCTGCGAACCTTTCTGAAATTCGCCGGACACTTGGTGGTCTTGATCTGGGTGATGTGCAGGTGCAGGAGTTCGGTAGTCCTACCGAAGTTCTGATCCGCATTGAATCTCAGGGCGATGGCGAAAGCGCGCAGCAGGATGTGGTTGACAGTGTCCGTGGTGCCTTTACCGATGGATATGAATTCCGCAGAACTGAAGTGGTTGGACCTCGTGTCTCCGGTGAGCTTGCTTATGCAGGAACGCTGGCGGTCGGGTCTGCCTTGTTGATGATCATGTTTTACATCTGGTTCCGCTTTGAATGGCAGTTCGCAGTTGGCGCGATTATCACCACCTTCAATGATATCCTGCTGACAGTTGGATTGTTTGCGGTGTTGCAGCTGGACTTTACGCTGTCCAGTATTGCGGCGGTGCTGACGATTATCGGTTACTCACTTAACGATACGGTGGTTGTTTATGACCGTATTCGTGAGAACCTACGTCGTTATAAGCGTCTTTCTCTGGAAGAGCTGCTTGATAAGTCCATCAACGAGACCCTGTCCCGTACAACAATGACATCCGTGACCACTTTGCTCGCGCTGTTTGCGTTGTACTTCCTGGGCGGTGAAGTGATCCAGTCCTTCGTGCTGGCGATGATCTTCGGTATCGTGATCGGGACTTACTCTTCTATCTTCCTTGCCTCTCCGCTGCTGATGCTCATGAAGCTTCGCACCAGCGTGTTTGACAAGAAAGACGACGAAACATCTCCTGCAAAATCCGCTTAATCAGCGGAAGCAGCTAATGTTTTAGATGGGGCTGACTACAGTTGTGGTCAGCCCCATTTTCTATTGGACATTCTTTCGCGTGTAATTAAACAGAGGCTATCAATTTGCGCGTACACTGAGCGAAAATAGCCATTGGAGGACACTATGGGAAAACGTGGAGAGCCTTTGGAAGTGCGGGATGCGCATTATCCAAGCATGGTTCAGATCGATGCCTACGGAAATGGCGGGTTTCGATTTGCGGATATGTCTCATCGTGGATCGCTGATGTGTGTGCCGTCTGGTGTTTATGGTTGGGCACCTACCAGCTTTGACGAAGTTACGGATGAGGCACTGGCGCAAATCCTTGCAGAATCTGACGATATTGAAGTGCTGCTAATCGGTGCTGGTGACGAGTTGAAGCCATTTCCAGAGTCTCGTAAGGGGCCGTTTCGTGAGAAGGGCATCATGGTCGATAGTATGTCCACTGGCGCTGCCGTGCGCACATACAATGTGCTTCTTGGTGAAGACCGTGCCGTAGCAGCCGTGTTTATTGCAGTTGAAGACGTTTAAAAGAAGCGTGGAACTCAGCTATGAGCCAGGCCTATGACCACTGTAATGATTTCGTAAAACGCTTCTCCTACGAGCGTTACCTGAGCACATTGTATGCTCCGATCATTGCGCGTCCGAGTTTGATTGCCCTTTACGCCTTTGCCTGTGAGATTGCGCGTATCCGAGAGCTGGTGAATGAGCCGATGCCCGGAGAAATTCGTCTGCAGTGGTGGCATGATGCGCTGAGTGGCACTGACCACGGTGATGTGATGCACAACCCTGTCGCGCAGGCGATCATTGAGACCATTGAACATCATAAACTGCCAAGAGAGCCGTTCCTCAACCTGATTTCTGCGCGCCGGTTTGATCTTTATTCTGATCCGATGCCGACCATCAATGATCTGGAAGGGTATTGCGGGGAGACTAACTCTACAGTGGTTTTGCTGGCCTCTATGATATTGAGCGGAAAACCTGCTGATCGCCAGCTTTCTGATGCCAGCGGGCATGGTGGTGTGGCGTATGCTCTCTCTGGCTTGATGCAGACGCTTGCGTGGCAGGCCTCGCGGCACCAGCAGTTCCTTCCCAAAGATGTGATGGAGCGACATGGTGTGGATGCCAATGCCTTGCGAGGGAACCGTTCAAATGACGCTGTCTGGGCGGCTTTTGAAGAAATGGTGGAGCTAAGCAAAAAGCATCTCGATGATTGTGAGAGTGCGTTAGAGGGGATTGACCCGTCTGTGTTGCCTGCGTTTTTGCCCGTATTTCAGGTGGAGCTGTTTTTCAATGAGGCGGACAAAGATAGTTTTGAGCCGCTGCAGGTTTGCGGTGGGGCGCCGCATATGCGCCGTGTCTGGCATATGTGGCGGACGTCTCGCCGCCTTACCAAACTCTCGCGGAAATAGAAAAAGCCGGAATTTCCGGCCTTTTCTGTATCTAATAGCATGTTGCGTGCGCGTTAGACGTTCGCGACCCATGCTTTAAAGTCATCCAGACCACGCTTGGCCATAACCTGCTTTTTAAGGCGGGTCTTTTCTTTGCCGCGCAGGCGCTTGCCTTCCGGATGCTTCGGCATTTCGTCCAGTGGAGGCAGAAGGCCGAAGTTGATGTTCATTGGCTGGAAGGAACGCGGGCCGGAACCATCTTCGCGATCAATGTGACCACCCGTGATATGGTTGACGATTGCACCGCATGCGGTTGTGATTGGCGGAGGTGCGATGTCGGTTCCAAGTGCCTGATGAGCTGCGAACAAACCTGTCAAACATCCAACGGCGGTGGATTCCACATAACCTTCACAGCCGGTGATCTGACCTGCAAAACGCACGTGTGGCAGAGCTTTGAGGCGCATTTGATCATCGAGAAGACGCGGTGAATTGAGGAAGGTGTTGCGGTGCAGGCCGCCGAGGCGGGCAAACTGAGCTTCTTCCAGGCCCGGGATCATGCGGAGAATTTCTGCCTGTGCGCCGTACTTCAGTTTGGTCTGAAAACCAACCATGTTGTAAAGCGTGCCAAGGGCATTGTCCTGACGCAGCTGCACCACAGCGTAGGCCTTGATGTCTGGCTGATGGGCATTGGTCAGGCCCATTGGTTTCATTGGGCCGTGGCGCAGAGTTTCGCGGCCACGTTCTGCCATCACTTCAATTGGAAGGCAGCCATCAAAGTAAGGCGTGTTTTCTTCCCATTCCTTGAAGGAGGTCTTTTCGCCGCCGATCAGTGCATCGATAAAGGCTTCGTATTGCTCTTTATCCATTGGGCAGTTGATGTAATCTTTACCTGTCCCGCCCGGGCCGACTTTGTCGTAGCGAGACTGAAACCATGCCTTGTCCATATTGATGGATTCAGTGTGGATGATCGGTGCAATCGCATCAAAAAAGGCGAGGGAGTCTTCGCCGGTTGCTTGCAGGATCTGCTCGGAAAGAGCTGGAGATGTGAGCGGGCCGGTTGCAAGAATAACCTGACCGCTTTCTGCTGATGGAATTTCAGTCACTTCTTCGCGGAGGATCTCTACGTTCTCGTGGCCTTCCAGCGCGGCTTGTACAGCTTGGGAAAATCCATCGCGGTCCACGGCCAGTGCGCCGCCAGCAGGCACTTTGTTGGCATCTGCGCATCTCATGATCAGGGAGCCAGCGGCACGCAGCTCAGCATGAAGCAGGCCAACGGCATTGTTTTCAGCATCGTCAGAACGGAATGAGTTGGAGCACACCAGTTCTGCAAGGCCATCTGTTTTGTGTGCATCGGTCTCACGTGTCGGGCGCATTTCGTGCAGAACGACCTTCAGGCCTTTTTCTGCGATCTGCCATGCTGCTTCGGAGCCTGCCAGGCCGCCGCCAACCACGTGTATGGTCTGCTTCGTCATTTCCTATCCAATCGACTGGGCTCCTGTTGCGCCAAAGCGTCTGATGAAGCCTAAGTGTTTATCGCTTGCGAATTGCTTAGCCTCTGAACTTGCTCAGTTCAATCATTTAGGCCATCAATCTTCCATGGTTGTGCAAAGTGATTCACAAAAACACATGTATTTTTCAAATAAGAAACTGAAGAAAATTTCTCAGGCCTTCGTGATTGCAGTTGGCGCAATTGGGCTAACTGCGTGCATGAGCCAAATTAATAGAAAGCCAAGCACCTGGTATACTCAGATGGGTGGCATCGAAAACAAAGGTGACACACTTTACATCTGTCATGGTTTCGGCTGCGAATATCGCACGGCTGTGACGTTTAGCCAGAAAGACAAACAGCGATTACGCACGATTTTGAAGCGAGGGCATCGAAGCCCTGAAGCAGAACGCGCTGCAATTTCCAAAGCGGTGCAGTGGCAAGAAAAGCGTGTTGGGCCTGTGGTTGGGTCATCCAATGATATTGGTGGGCTGGATATGGGTAATGGCAACGTTAAAGGGCAGATGGACTGCATTGACGAGGCGACCAACACGACAAGCCTGCTGGTTTATGCGGGTTCTCAAGGGTGGCTTAAATACCACCGTGCGGCGCGGCCTGCCTCTCGCGGTTTTTTCCTTGATGGCAAATATCCGCATGCTTCAGCTGTTGTGGTGGATACGACCACAGAGATTCCATGGGTGGTAGACAGCTGGCGCCTGAGTAATGGCAAACCACCGGATATTCTGCACATGACTAAGTGGCTGACTATGACCAGCGCTGATTTGGAAAACCCATCAGGCGGGTGAGCTGGTAATCAGAGTAAAGCAGTGATGATTTGGAGAGCGTATCAGCGAGGCTGGTGCGCTTTTCTTTTGCGTGATTGTTTGCTGAGGGCAATGGGTAGTTTTGAGGGAAATAGGCCCTTAAAACAGCTAACGCCCGTCGATGGGAGGAACGACGGGCGAAGCTAGTAAACAGAGAACTGGGAGGAAATCTCTGTTTAGAACCATCAAGCAGCTTGGGAGGAGGTGCTGCCTGAGGATTGTATGTTAGGCTGCCGAGGTTTAATTGGGAGGAGTTCCTCAGCGGCCTTGAGTTGGTTTATACAAAAGACTTTCCAATTGTGCATCACATCATTTCGCATGTCCGATATGCAAAAAATGCATGGCATTATGGCGAATGATGGCGCTACCACTCTTTAAAACGACATAAATGCCAAAATTAACGATTGTGCAGTGCGGTAATTTTGTGATTTAGGGCACAAATCTGCATACCTGAGGGGCTAAGAACGCTATTTTTAGGCAGTTGGCGCTCAAAACTTAATCATATTTCAATGTGTCGGCCATTTTGGGCAGGTTTTGTGGTGGAGCGGCATCAATTGGAATTTTCTGTTGTTTGCATGGAAAGCGCCTGCTGTGGAGTGTGGTCTTTGCAAAAAAAAATGACCGGGACAGTGCCCGGCCATTTGGTTTTTACTCTGCTGCATCCAGCTTGTTGGCGCTTCGCCTTTCAAACAATTCCTTGAGGAAGTGCCCTGTATAGCTCTCCTGTACCTCCGCCACGTCCTGCGGTCGGCCTGTTGCGACGATAGTTCCGCCGCCGTCTCCGCCTTCAGGTCCAAGGTCAAGGATCCAGTCTGCGGTTCTGATCACTTCCAGATTGTGCTCAATCACGAGAACTGTGTTGCCTTGATCGACCAGCTCATGAAGTACGTCAAGCAACTTGGCGACATCGTGGAAATGGAGGCCGGTTGTTGGTTCGTCCAGAATGTAGAGCGTGCGACCGGTTGAGCGTTTGGAAAGCTCTTTTGCCAGTTTCACACGTTGTGCTTCGCCGCCGGACAATGTGGTCGCCTGCTGGCCCACCTTGATGTAGCCAAGCCCCACGCGAGCAAGGGTTTCCATTTTATCGCGGATGGATGGCACAGCAGAGAAGAAGCTTGCTGCTTCTTCAACGGTCATGTCCAGCACATCTGCAATGGATTTTCCCTTGAACTGAACTTCCAATGTCTCGCGATTGTAGCGCTTGCCCTTACAGACATCACAGGTGACATACACATCGGGCAGGAAGTGCATCTCGATTTTGATGACGCCGTCACCCTGACAGGCTTCGCAGCGTCCGCCTTTCACGTTGAAAGAGAAGCGACCCGGCGCGTAGCCGCGTGTTTTTGCTTCCGGCATGCCTGCAAACCACTCACGGATTGGAGTGAACGCGCCTGTGTAGGTTGCCGGGTTGGAGCGCGGCGTTCTGCCAATTGGGGATTGGTCAATGTCGATGACTTTGTCCAGGCGCTCCAGACCTTCAATCCGGTCATGCGGGGCGGGGTTGTCGCGTGCACCGTTGAGACGACGAGCCGTTGCCTTGTAGACGGTGTCGATCAGGAATGTTGACTTACCGCCACCGGATACACCGGTCACACATGTGAAAGTGCCAAGCGGAATGGTTGCATTCACGTCTTTGAGGTTGTTGCCGCGTGCGCCGAACACCTTGATCTGACGGTTCTTGTCAATCTTGCGCGGCTCATCTGGTTGCGGGATGCTCATTTTGCCGGAAAGATACTTACCAGTGAGAGAGGCCGGATTAGCCATCACTTCATCTGGTGTACCTTTGGCAACTACCTGTCCGCCATGGATACCTGCGCCCGGGCCTACATCCACCACGTAATCCGCAGTCAGAACGGCGTCTTCGTCGTGTTCTACCACGATGACGGTGTTGCCCAGATTGCGCAGGTGCTTCAGTGTTTCCAGAAGGCGGGCATTGTCACGCTGGTGCAGGCCGATGGATGGCTCATCCAGAACATAAAGAACACCAGTCAGGCCGGAACCAATCTGAGAGGCCAGACGAATGCGCTGGCTTTCACCGCCAGACAGGGTTCCAGAAGAGCGGTCCATGGAGAGGTATTCCAGGCCAACATCGTTGAGGAACTTCAGGCGCTCACGGATTTCCTTAAGGATGCGGTACGCAATTTCGTTCTGTTTGTCGGAGAGCTTTTCGTCAATGCTGGAGAACCAGTCATGTGCAGTTTTGATGGAAAGAGCTGTGATCTCACCGATGTGGCGGTCTGCAATTTTGACGCAAAGGGCCTCAGGTTTGAGGCGGTAGCCTTTACAGGCATCGCAGGCATGGTCTGACTGGTAGCGTGAAAGCTCGTCGCGCACCATTTGAGAATCTGTTTCACGCCAGCGGCGCTCAATGTTGCCGACAACGCCTTCAAATGGCTTTTCGGTTTTGTAAGAGCGGGTACCATCGTCGTAAACGAACTGTACTTTTGTATTGCCGGTTCCAAACAGCACTGCATTGCGGAAGTCTTCAGGAAGGTCTTTCCAGGCTTTGGTCATTGGCTGTTTATGATGCTTCGCCAATGCTTCCAGTGTTTGGGTGTAATAAGGAGAGGTCGAACCGGTTTTTGACCATGGCAGGATCGCGCCGCCTCGAAGGGACAGGGTTTGGTCCGGTACAACGAGTTCGGCTTCAAACGCCAGTTTTGTGCCGAGACCATCGCAAGTCGGGCATGCGCCAAACGGGTTGTTGAACGAGAACAGGCGCGGTTCAATCTCTGGGATCGTGAAGCCGGAGACTGGGCAAGCGAATTTTTCAGAGAAAATGAGCTGCTTTGCTTTGCCTTTTTCATCCTGCTGATCTGCAAACTCAACGGTAGCGAGGCCTTCGGCCAGCTCCAGTGCGGTTTCCAGAGAATCTGCCAGGCGGCCAGCCATGTCTTCGCGCACAACGATACGGTCAACAACGACGTCAATATCGTGTTTAAACTTCTTATCCAGAGCGGGCGCATCGGCGATTTCATAATACTCGCCGTCAACTTTTACGCGCTGGAAGCCCTTTTTCATGAGCTCAGCGAGTTCTTTTCTATACTCACCTTTGCGGCCACGCACGATTGGGGCCAGCAAGTACAGGCGAGTTCCTTCTTCCAGCATCAAAATGCGGTCGACCATCTGGGAGACGGTCTGACTTTCAATTGGAAGGCCTGTTGCCGGGGAATATGGGATGCCCACGCGCGCGAACAGAAGGCGCATGTAGTCATAGATTTCGGTGACCGTACCGACTGTGGAGCGCGGGTTTTTTGAGGTGGTTTTCTGTTCAATGGAGATGGCAGGTGACAGGCCGTCGATCTGATCTACGTCTGGTTTCTGCATCATTTCAAGGAACTGGCGGGCGTAAGCGCTCAGGCTTTCAACGTAGCGGCGCTGCCCCTCGGCATAAATGGTATCGAAGGCAAGCGAAGATTTGCCTGAGCCGGACAGGCCAGTCATGACGATCAGGCTGTCTCGTGGAAGATCCAGGTCCACATTCTTCAAGTTATGTTCGCGAGCGCCACGTACAGTGATCTGCTTCATAAGGTCTGCGCGCGCGGGAGTATTTTGTGTGTCATGTGTTGGCGACTTCGCCATGGAACTGTCCTTTATCACGGATACCGAGTTCGCATATAAAAAGCAAAACAGGTCTGGGCGCGATCCTCAAAATGCAGGAGAATGAGCGCTGGAAATCAGGTGGAACATAAACGGAACAATTTTAAGGAGCAAGCCTTTTTGAGTTTGCTCGCGTAAAATTGTCTTTTAGAAAAATTGAGAGTTGAACTTGGCAGTTTTGCAAGGCAATGTGTCGGAACAAAAATAGAACGAGCAGAGAGCCTTGCTTGCGGGCGCCTGATATTCCGACTGAAAGCCTAGGAAATGTGGACAACCACTGCGGCTTTGAGAAAGTCTGTTTGAATTGTAGAGCGCGGAGCATAGGTTACTTGCCAACTTAACTCGCTTAAACTTGGGGCGAGTTCAGACTTAGGAGTAATTCAATGGCCGGTAGCGTCAATAAAGTCATTTTGGTTGGAAATTTGGGCGCAGATCCGGAAATTCGCCGTACGCAGGACGGTCGTCCGATCGTCAACTTGCGTATCGCTACTTCGGAGAGCTGGCGTGACCGTAATAGCGGCGAGCGCCGTGAGCGGACCGAATGGCACCGTGTTGTTGTGTTTAATGAGGGTCTTGCAAAGGTTGCCGAGCAATTCCTGCGCAAAGGCTCCAAGGTTTACATCGAAGGTCAGTTGCAAACCCGCAAATGGCAGGACCAGAGCGGCCAGGATAAATACTCCACCGAGATCGTTCTGCAGGGCTTTAACTCTACGCTGACTATGCTTGATGGTCGCGGCGAAGGCGGTGGCGGCGGAGGTGGTCAAGCACCATCTGGCGGTTTCGGCGGTGGAATGGACGACGAAATTCCGTTCTAAGCCAAGCAGGCAATTCAAGATGGCCCGGAGTGAGCATTGTTTCACTACCGGGCTTTTTTGTGCTCTGGTGCGAAGTCTTGTTAAAGGGAGGGCGCGACTAGAAGTGCTGGCTTGAGGTGTGGTGAAATGTCTGCTTGGGTGTGTACTCTTAAAATAAAAGAGAAGCAGCACGCGCAGAAACGCAATGCTAGCAAACGAAATAAATTAAAGGGAAAGAATTGGTACGCCCAAGGGGAATCGAACCCCTGTTTCCGCCGTGAAAGGGCGGCGTCCTAACCGCTAGACGATGGGCGCACTCTACAGCATCTGCGCATGTGGCGCGCTGTGTGAGGAGGCTTATAAGTTTTCAGTAGGATATTGTCTAGTGCTTAAAATTTTATAATTCAAACAATCCACAAATATGGATTTGGTCTATTCTTTTCTCAATTATTGTTAGATTTCAGCGCCTCAATTGAAGTTGAGACGCTGAAAAGCTTGTGCTGGAATTACCAGCTGCCGGTGTTGCTCATAGAGAGCCATGGCTCAGCTGGCTCAAGGCTTCCACCTTTTTGCAAAAGCTCAATGGAAATCCCATCTGGAGAAACAATGAATGCCATGCGACCATCACGGGGTGGTCGGTTGATGGTGATGCCTGCTGCCTGCAGCTTCTCGCAGGTCTCATAGATATTGTCGACTTCATAAGCGAGGTGACCGAAGTTGCGCCCTCCGGCGTATTCTTCCGGATCCCAGTTATAGGTCAACTCAAGGGTTGGGGCGGAGGATGCATTGAAGTTCTCTTTATCTTCAGATGCGGCCAAGAAGACCAGCGTGAACCGGCCAGCTTCGCTTTCGTGGCGGCGTACTTCTTCCAGCCCAAAGATACTGCAATAAAAGTTCAGGGATTCATCAAGGTCTTTGACGCGGACCATGGTGTGTAGATAACGCATGTCGAACTCTTTCTTTTATGGGATTGGCTCTGTGAAGTGAGAACCAGCAGAGGTTGAAGTTGGGCGAAGCTAGCGTGAAAAATGCTGAGAGGGAAGGGTGTCCAGTATTTCTGAATTCAGGATATGCAAGGTATGCTCCGCAATAGTGTGTATCTGATGACAAGCGGAGACTTTGAAAGTAACGCGGGGATTCATGGGATAAAATCTTCAGTAGTGTTAGCTATACCCCCTCCAAACTTCAGGTAAATGGTGTTGATAGGACAACACTAACCAAATCAATGGGGGATCATTTAGCTCTTTGTTAATTTTTTACCTTTTTGCCGTCGGGCGTAATGATATTCTTTTTGTGGAATCAAGTGGTGTTCGGTTTTGATCGAGCGTTACATTTCAGATGCGGCAAATTTCGGGGCATTCATCATGGTGGTAAAAACGGCGCCTCAGGTAGGCTCTGTCGAGGACCTGGTTGACGATACAGCCTTAGATGTTCTTCAGGTGGCAGGAACAATCAAGTGGTTTGATATTGGCAAAGGCTATGGTTTTGTAGAGCCAGAAGACGATCTGCCTGACGTCTTGTTGCATGTTACATGCTTGCGCCGAGACGGTTATCAGACGGCGTATGAAGGCGCGCGTGTTGTTTGCGAGGTGCTTAATCGTCCGCGCGGATTGCAGGCGATGCGCATTCTTTCCATGGATGAGAGTTATGCGGTTCATCCTTCTCAGCTGCCACCTTCCCGGACACACGTGCAGGTGACGCCAGAGGGTAGCTTTATCGACGCGGAAGTGAAGTGGTTTAACCGGGTCAAGGGCTTTGGTTTCCTAACGCGCGGCGAGGGAACGGAAGATATCTTTATTCATATGGAAACATTGCGCCGCTTCGGTATTACGGAGTTGCGGCCCGGCCAAAAGGTGCAGGTGCGCTTTGGTGATGGGCCAAAAGGCAAGATGGCTGCAGAAGTTCGGCCTGTTGGTAGTGGTACTCACATTCCGGCATCCCACTGATGAGAGTCTGACGATTTTCAGATCACATTCCTGAGATTTGCTGATTTTAAGCCCTTGGCGACTTGCCAAGGGTTTTTCTTTGGCTCAATGCTAAAGAAAACGAGGTTTAAGGCTATATGACGGTTCTTCGAATTGCATTCATTTTTGTTGTGCTGGGTATGACATCAGCGGTTGCTGCGGGTATGAGAACTGAGATGCTTGAAGTGCGTAGTGCCAATGGAACGCATGAGTTTCAGGTTGAAGTCGCTGAAACGCCTGATGACAGGGCTCAAGGTTTGATGGGCCGAACGGATCTGACGGCTGATCAAGGGATGCTGTTCATTTTCCCGCAGTCGGGTCTTCAATATTTCTGGATGAAAAATACGCCGACTTCGCTTGATATCATCTTCATCGGGTCTGATTATAAAGTTAAAAGTATTGCTGCAAATACAGTGCCGTACTCGGAAGAGATTATTCCTTCCGGTTTGCCTGCTCAATATGTTTTAGAGGTGGTGGCTGGGCGCGCGGCTGAATTGGGCATACAGCCCGGAGATCGCGTTATTCGTATCCCATAGATGAAGTGTCGAATGGTTCGCAGGAAAATGTGCCGACTGAGGAGTTCAGCCGGCACAATAGCGTTTAAAGACTGTTTTTGAACTGGAGCTTTTTCTCCCAATCCAGCGCGTGCTTTACGATTGTTGGCAGGTCATCAAAGCGGGGCTTCCAATCCAGGTTGCTCATGATTCTGGAGTTGTCTGCGACAACTTTTGGAGAGTCGCCAGCACGGCGCGGCTCTTTTTTCACCTCAAAATCAACATCTGATACGGCTTTCACAGCGTCAATGACCTGAAGGACTGAATAGCCGTCACCGTAGCCTGCGTTCATGATAATGCTATCTCCGCCATCGCGCAGGCGTTTTAGGGCGAGGTAGTGTGCGCTTGCAAGGTCGGAAACGTGGATGTAATCGCGCACTCCGGTTCCATCTGCTGTGTCGAAATCATCGCCAAAAATGCCGAGATGGGTGCGTTTGCCGAGAGCAGCTTCGCAGGCCACTTTGATCAGGTGGGTCGCATTCTTGGTGGATTGGCCAGTGCGACCTTCAGGGTCTGCGCCTGCCACATTGAAATAGCGTAGAGCCGTGTATTTAAACTCGTGCGCAGCGGCGGTGTCGCGCAGCATAAGTTCTGTCATAAGTTTTGAGGTGCCGTAAGGGCTTAAGGGGGTTAGTGGCGTATCTTCAGAAACTGGGATAACTTCTGGATCGCCATAAACAGCTGCGGTTGATGAGAAAATGAAATGCTTGATGCCATTTTTTACGCAAGCTTCAATCAATGTGCGCGAGGCTGCTGTGTTATTTTCATAATATTTCAATGGGTTAGATACAGATTCTGGAACAATGATTGAACCAGCGAAGTGAATGATCGCAGTGATTTCGTGGTTGCGAAAGATCGTTTGGAGCAGATTAAGATCTGTGATTTCGCCTTCGTAAAGCTTTGTGCTTTGCGGGATGGCCCAATCAAAGCCAGTGGACAGGTTGTCTATGACGACAAAATCCTCTCCAGCGTCGTGAAGGCACCACGTCATGTGGCTTCCAATATATCCGCAGCCGCCTGTTACAAGTATGGTCATTGTCTGCTCCAAGACTTTCAAAATAGGTGTGTTTCATAGAGCGCTTACGAGCTGATCTCTATGCAAAAGAATTAGTCTTGATTATTCGCCCTCAAGAATCTGGTGATCGCGGGCGGCTTGAACTTCCAGGAACACGCGTCCGATCAGTGGTTGCGTTCGTTTGATCGTGTCTTCCAGTGAGAAAATGACCTCTTCAACTCCGCCTGCTGTCAGGGCATCTTCGAAATCCAGAGAGGCTGCGAGGAGGACGTCATTCGGACCCAGGTGCAGTGTGCGGATTTCATTCACGCCCTTTACAGCTGCAGGTGCTTGCAGGATTTCTCGCACGGATGCGACTAGCTCGTCTGAAGCACTTTCGCCGATGAGGAGGCCTTTGGTCTCCAGTGCCAGAACAAAGGCCGTGCCTGCGAGGATTAGACCAATTACGACTGATGCTGCGCCGTCAAGCCATGCGATGCCCAAAGCTTGAGCGCCGTAGATGCCGACAAGTGCTACGAGCAGGCCGAGCATTGCGGCTGTATCTTCGAAAAGCACTGTGAAAACTGTAGGGTCTTTGCTGTCGCGCACAGCCGCAAGGAAAGGGCGCTTGCCTTTGGTTTTCTTGAACTCTTTGTAGGCGACCATCCAGGCCCAGCCTTCAAAAATGATTGCGAGTCCAAGAACGATATAAGCGATCAGGGCAGATTCAATCGGGTGAGGATTGAGGATTTTCTGAATGCCTTCGTAGAGTGAAATACCTGCGCCGACCGCGAAAATCATGATAGCGACGACAAATGCCCAGAAGTAAATTTCTGAGCCGTATCCGAACGGGTGTTTTTCATCTGCAGGTTTTTCAGCGCGCTTCATGCCAAGCAACAGGAGGCCCTGATTTCCCGTGTCAACGAGCGAGTGAATGCCTTCGGACAGCATTGCGGCAGACCCGGTATAGGCTGCGGCAGCAAATTTGGTGATTGAAATGAGTGTGTTGCCAGCAAGGGCGGCGAAAATCACTTTTTTTGAGCCGTGGGCAGCCATTCGAATCCTCCGTATAATACAAGGGTGACTTTACGAAGGGGATTGGGGACTGCAAGCTCTATCTCATTTAGAGAGAAGAGCGCCCACAAGAGGTATGGGCGCTCGCCTGAATTATGAATGCATCTCGATTAAAGAGAAGATGCCGTCTGCGACGAACTGAACGGACAGCGCTGCGAGGATCACACCAAACAGACGGGTGATGATGAGCTGAACTGTTGAGCCAAGCAGTTTATCGATGCGCGCTGCCAGCAGAAACACAAAGAAGCTGAGTGCAAGCACAGAAAGGAGGACTGCGATCAGGCTCATCTGGCCTGCGAAACCCGGCGCCTGCCCGGCGAGCAGGATGATTGCAGAGATAGTTGCCGGACCTGCAATGAGCGGAATAGCCAGTGGGAACACAGCTGTCTGAGACAGGTCTTCCTGTTCGACAACCTTTTCCGCACTTTCAGCTTTACGCTTTTGGCGATGTTCAAACACCATCTCAGTCGCGATGATGAATAGCAGAAGGCCGCCAGCAACCTTAAATGCAGCTTGAGAAATGCCGAGAACTTCCAGAAGCTGGCGTCCGGCAAAGAAAAATGCCAGGAGCGTGATGCCAGAAATGATCACGGCTTTAATCGCGATCTGACGGCGCTCAACACTGCTTGCCCCGGCGGTTACGGCCAGAAAAATTGGAGCCAGGCCAATCGGGTCGATGGTGACAAACAGCATGGCAAATGCATTGATGAGGAACTCAATGAGCATTGCGCTTTACCTTGTATATGGTGTTAGCCCGTCTTTTGGGCGCTTTTACCCGCATTTCTGCGGTTCTTGAGAGGGCGCTACCAGACAAAGTTGTATTTGGCAAGAGTTTGATAGGATTTTGCTCAACCTGCGTATAGCTTAGTATTTTTATGAGGAAGAGCGATGCTTTTGAGCAACGAAACTGTGTAGAAAGGCCTAGTAACCTGCTGCCAATAAGGTCGTGGGGTAAGGTAGTTGTTATTAGGTGCCTTTTCAGGGCATGTGGCGTTTGGTTCTGCGGTTTGAATCGGCTATAAAGGCTAGGAATTCTGACTTAAAATTGATGAGAATAATCCTTGGCAGATCAGGACTTAAGTACACCACCAGGTGGCCTACCCAGCGACATTCGGCCCGTCTCTATCACAGATGAAATGAAGCGCAGCTATCTCGATTACGCAATGAGCGTGATTGTGAGCCGTGCGCTTCCCGATGTTCGTGATGGTTTGAAGCCGGTTCACCGCCGTATTCTGTATTCTATGCATGAAAACGGATATGAGTGGAACAAGCCCTACCGTAAATCCGCCCGCGTCGTTGGTGACGTTATGGGTAAATATCACCCACATGGTGATAGTGCGATTTATGATGCTCTTGTTCGTATGGCGCAGAATTTTTCCATGCGCCTGCCACTCATTAATGGGCAGGGCAACTTTGGCTCGGTTGATGGTGACCGTGCTGCAGCGATGCGTTACACAGAGTGTCGCCTCGAAAAAGTTGCTCAGACACAGCTTTCCGATATCGACAAAGATACGGTGAACTTCAATGAGAACTACGATGGCTCAGAGACGGAACCTGAAGTTCTCCCAGCACGCTATCCGAACCTACTGGTAAACGGTGCTGGCGGTATTGCTGTTGGTATGGCGACCAATATTCCGCCGCATAACATGGGTGAAGTGATTGATGGCACGATCGCAATGATCGAGCGCCCTGAAATCACTCTGCCAGAGCTGATGGAAATTATCCCGGGTCCGGACTTCCCGACCGGTGGTATTATTCTTGGCCGTGCTGGCATCAAATCAGCTTATGAGACCGGACGTGGTTCCGTTCTTATGCGCAGCCGGGTTGAGACGGAAGAAATCCGCTCAGGCCGTATGGCTTTGATTGTCACTGAAATCCCTTATCAGGTGAACAAATCCTCTATGATCGAAAAGATCGCAGAGCTTGTTCGTGAGAAGCGGATTGAGGGCATCTCTGACATTCGCGACGAATCTGATCGCCGGGGCATGCGCGTTGTTATTGAGCTGAAGCGTGATGCGGTTCCTGATGTTATCCTGAACCAGCTTTATCGTTACTCTCAGCTTCAGCAGAGCTTTGGTTGTAACGTGGTGGCTCTGAATGGTGGGCGTCCTGAACAGCTCGCGCTGCAGGATATGCTGAAAGCGTTTATTGCTTTCCGTGAAGAGGTTATTGGTCGCCGGACCCGGTTCCTTCTGAACAAAGCACGTGATCGTGCTCATGTTCTCGTAGGTTTGGCTGTTGCAACTGCCAACATTGATGATGTTATTCATCTTATTCGCACAGCACCTGATCCAGCGACTGCGCGTCGTCAGCTGATGGAGCGTAACTGGCCAGCAAAAGACATTGAGCCGCTGATCCAGCTGATTGATGATCCACGCTACGCTATTCAGGAAGATGGTACGTTCAAACTTTCTGAAGATCAGGCTCGCGCCATTCTGGATCTGCGCTTGCAGCGTCTGACTGCTCTGGGCCGTGACGAGATTGGCGATGAACTCGACAAGCTGGCGACGGAGATCAAGGATTATCTTGATATTCTGCGTAGCCGTGAGCGTATTCTTCAGATCGTTCGTACCGAGCTTGAACAAGTACGTGATGAGTTTGCGACGCCGCGGCGGACAGAAATTACTGATGGTGGCGGAGATCTGGATGATGAAGATCTGATCCAGCGTGAAGATATGGTCGTGACCGTATCTCATACCGGTTACATCAAACGTGTTCCTCTGGACACCTATCGTGCGCAGCGCCGTGGCGGTAAGGGCCGGTCTGGCATGCGGACGAAAGACGAGGATTTTGTAACTCGTCTGTTCGTTGCCAATACGCATACGCCGGTTCTGTTCTTCTCTTCTCGCGGTATCGCTTACAAGATGAAAGTCTGGCGCCTGCCTTTGGCTAGTCCTCAGGCACGTGGTAATGCCTTGGTCAATATGCTTCCTTTAGAGCAGGGTGAACGCATCACATCTATTTTGCCGCTTCCTGAGAACGAGGAAACGTGGGCAGAGCTGGACGTGATGTTTGCGACCAAGCGTGGAACCATCCGCCGGAACAAGCTTTCAGACTTCGCTCAGATCAACAAAAACGGCAAGATCGCCATGAAGTTGGAAGAGGGTGATGGCATCGTCAACGTTATGACTTCAACGGAAGACGATGATGTTCTGCTGACGACCTCGTCGGGTATGTGTATTCGCTTCCCGGCAACGGATGTTCGTGTGTTCTCTGGCCGTAACTCTGTTGGTGTTCGTGGGATCAACCTTGCTGAGAGTGATCACGTCATCTCTATGACGATCCTTGGTCACTTTGAGTGCGATTCCGAAGAGCGGACGGCTTATCTGAAGCTTTCCCGTGCAATGCGCGGTGAGGAAGCAGAAGATAATGTGTCCTTTGAGGACGCGGGCATCTCCGAAGAACGCTTTAAAGAGATGGACGAGAGTGAAGAAGTCATTCTTACTGTTTCTGAAAAGGGTTATGGCAAGCGCACCAGCTCGTATGAGTACCGCACTACCGGTCGCGGCGGTAAGGGGATCGCGGCGATGACGGTGAATGATCGTAATGGCCGCCTGGTTGCGTCTTTCCGTAGTGAGGACAGCGACGAGATTATGCTGGTGACCGATGGTGGACAGCTGATCCGTTGCCCGGTTAACGGCATCCGAATTGCAGGTCGTTCGACACAAGGTGTGACCGTGTTCAATACCTCTGCTGAAGAGCAAGTTGTTGCGGTGGAGCGCATTAGCGAAGCTGATGATGATGAGAATGCTGAAGCTGAGGACGTCGTTGAGGTTGGTGGCGACACTGGAGAGGCTGGCGACGCTCCGGCACCTGAGGGTGACGGCGGTGAAACGCCAAGCGCTGAGTAAGTGCTGTAGATTTTAGAAAAAGGCGGGGCATGTGCTCCGCCTTTTTTGTTTCTGGTCCTTTGATCCGTGAGTAGGGCACTGCAGTTTGTCCCAACTATAGGTCAAATTCTGCAGGAGCAGCCCTAAATGCTATGGTCTCATTGTCAGAAATAGCTTGAAACGCATGGGGAAAATGGGTTCAATCGCGCCAACGCCCGAGAGGTAGGTGTCATTTATGATGCTTATGGGGAGAGGCATTTGTGACGCGAGAGATTATATGAAGCGCATTGCACTTTATCCGGGGTCTTTTGATCCTATGACACATGGCCATCTGGACATTCTGGAACAATCATTGGTTTTAGCTGATGAGGTGATTGTAGCCATTGGTATTCAGGCTTCCAAGGCCCCGTTGTTTTCCTTTGAAGAACGCGTAGAGTTGATCCGCCTTGCGTGTGAAGAACAGTTTGGAGCAGAGAATGCTGCTCGTATTCGCACTGTCTCCTTTACGGGGCTTGTCGTGGACGCCGCACGGGAGCATGGCTCCAACATTCTGGTGCGCGGACTTAGAGATTCAACCGATCTCAACTATGAAATGCAAATGGCTGGAATGAATGGGGCGATGGCTCCTGACATCAAGACCGTATTTTTTCTAAGCTCACCTGTGATGCGCCCCATTACGGCTACACTGGTACGCCAGATTGCAAAGATGGGGGGAGATTACAGTTCGTTTGTCCCCAAGTGTGTTGAGGCTGCGCTCAAAAAGCGCTTTGAGATTGCTTAAAAACAACGCAACAGAAAAGACTGCCTATTTGATAGGGTTAGACTTTTTTAGCGCGTCGCGTTTATGTGCAATCACGTAACACCCGCTAAATTTTGTTTTGTATGCGTACCTCTTTTCGAAAGCCAATTGGGAGTTTGGGAGGTACGCCTTGACTAAGACAAGGACAGAAATCTTGCTACGTATCCTGACAGCATGTGCGATGGTTGTGGGCGCATTTATGATGCCATTCACTGCCAACGCGAAAGATCTTGAAAACACGATTTATCTGGACCTGAAAGACGGGCGCGTCGAAATTGCGCTGCGTCCTGATCTTGCACCTGAGCATGTGAAGCGTATTAAACAGCTTACGCGTGAAGGTTTTTATGATGGCATCGTGTTCCATCGTGTGATTGACGGCTTCATGGCGCAGACTGGTGACCCAACCGGCACTGGCATGGGTGGTTCTGAAATGCCTGACCTGAAAGCTGAGTTCTCCAAGGCTCCGTTTAAGCGCGGTACTCTTGGCATGGCGCGTTCCCGCAGCCCGAACAGTGCGAACTCTCAGTTCTTTATCATGTTCAATGATGGGTCCTGGCTTGATGGTCAGTATACCGTATTTGGTGACGTGGTTTCCGGAATGGACGCTGTAGACAAGATCAAACGCGGCGAACCTGTTCGTAACCCTGATAAGATCATCAAAATGCAGGTTGCGGCAGACGCCAAGTAGAGGCTATGTCTGCACTCAGACTTATTCTAAGATAAAGGACAGTCCCGTGGCTGATATCAAAGATCCAGAAAACACACTGCTGCTGGAAACCACTCAGGGTAACGTTGTTATTGAACTGCGTCCTGACCTGGCACCTAACCACGTTGCTCGAATTAAAGAGCTGGCACGTGAAGGCTTTTACGACGGCATCGTGTTCCACCGTGTGATTGACGGCTTCATGGCTCAGACCGGCTGCCCACAGGGCACAGGTACTGGTGGTTCTGGCAAGAAGCTGAAAGCTGAGTTCAACGATGCGAAACACGTTCGCGGCACATGCTCCATGGCTCGTTCTATGGATCCGAACTCCGGCGACAGCCAGTTCTTCATCTGCTTCGGCGATGCATCCTGGCTCGATGGCCAGTACACCGCTTGGGGTCAGGTTGTCGAAGGTATGGACAACGTTGACAAGATCAAACGTGGTGAACCTGTTTCCAACCCAGATAAGATCGTATCTTTGAAGGTTGCTGCAGACGCTTAATAGCGAACGCACTGCGAATTATAAAAGGCTCGGCATTTTGCCGGGCCTTTTTGTTAGGGCCATGCAAATGGACGCAGCGCTATTCTAAACAGGTTGACCTAAATCGCGTCAGGGGGTATCTCCCTCTGGCTTCAATCGTTTGACTGCGGGACAGGTGACAGCAAGGCCTGCAGAGAACAAACGGATTTAGCAATAATTCCAATAAGACAGCACGGAGATGGCGACCACATACTGTGCGGCGCTGAGTTGCTGTTTTGTAAAGCTGGATACCCTATGCTGGTTGATGATTTTGATTTTGATCTGCCGCCGGAAAACATTGCGCTCCGCCCGGCAGTTCCGCGTGATAGTTCACGGTTGTTGGTGGTGCGCCCCGATGGTGAGCAACTGCTGACAGATGATCAGGTGCTGTCTCTGCCTGATCTTTTAGAGCCGGGTGACGCACTCGTCTTTAATGATACAAAAGTTATTCCGGCACAGCTGCTTGGCTTCCGCTCACGTGATGGCGTGACGGCAAAAGTTGGTGTGACATTGCACCAGCGTGCCAGCGCGAAGGAATGGCGTGCCTTTGTTCGTCCAGCTAAGAAACTGAAAGTTGGCGATACTGTTCGTTTTGCTTTTGATGAGGAAAGCAAAGATACTGCAGAGTTTTCTGCTGTTGTGACTGAGAAATCCGAAGCAGGCGACATTCTGTTTGAGTTTGACCGTTCTGCCGGTGAGTTGGATGCTGCGATTGCGCAGGTAGGGCACATTCCGTTGCCGCCATACATTGCAGCCAAACGTGCAGAAGACGATCAGGATCGCAAAGACTATCAAACCATCTACGCAAAATATGAGGGTGCTGTTGCTGCACCCACTGCTGGCTTGCATTTTACGGACCAGCTGTTTGCTGCCCTTGAAAAGCGCGGTATTGAGAAGCACTTTGTGACGCTTCATGTGGGCGCTGGAACGTTTTTGCCAGTCAAAGCCGACAAGACTGAAGACCATAAGATGCATTTCGAGTATGGCGAGATCAGCAGTGAAACAGCTGCGGCGCTCAATGCTGTACGTGCTCGTGGCAACAAGATTGTTTCTGTTGGCACAACTTCGCTGCGCATTCTGGAAAGTTCAGTATCTGAGGATGGCGTGATCAACCCGATTTCTCAGAGCACCGACATTTTTATTACGCCAGGCTATCAGTTCAAAGCCATTGATGCGCTGATGACCAACTTCCATTTGCCGCGCTCTACGCTGTTCATGCTTGTGAGCGCATTGAGTGGCATGGACGAAATGCGCGCTGCTTATGAGCATGCGATCAGCACTGGCTACCGTTTTTACAGTTATGGAGACAGCTCGCTGCTGTTCAAGAAGGCTTCAAAATGACCGAAACATCTCGTGAAACACAGCAGGACACCAAACCGTTTTCCTTTAAGCTGCTGAAAACAGATGGCATGGCGCGCCGCGGTGAAATCACAACGCCGCATGGTAAGGTTCGTACGCCCGCGTTTATGCCAGTTGGTACTCAGGCGACTGTTAAGGCTATGTATCCGCAGCAGGTGCGTGATTTGGGTGCGGATGTTGTTCTTGGTAATACGTACCACCTGATGTTGCGTCCAACTGCTGAACGGATTGCCAAGCTTGGCGGCCTGCACAAGTTCATGGGCTGGGATCATACCATTTTGACGGACTCCGGTGGGTTTCAGGTGATGTCTCTGTCTGGTCTTCGCAAGATGACGGAAGAAGGCGTAACCTTCTCGTCTCACCATGATGGGTCTAAGCATTTCATGAGCCCGGAGCGTTCTGTTGAAATTCAGGGCCTGCTTGGTTCTGATATCCAGATGCAGCTTGATGAGTGTATTGCGCTTCCTGCTGAGAGAGCCGAAGTTGAACGTGCGATGCAATTGTCTCTGCGTTGGGCTGAACGTTCCCGTGCTCAGTTTGAGAAAATGGGTGGACCAGAAAAGGGGCAAGGTCTTTACGGTATCGTTCAGGGCGGTGATGTGCCGGATCTGCGGGTTGAATCTGCTCAGCGTCTCGGTGAGCTTCCGATGGAAGGTTATTCCGTTGGTGGTCTGGCCGTGGGGGAGCCTCAAGCTGTTATGCTGAAGATGCTGGAAATTACGACGCCAGCGATGCCAAAGGATAAGCCACGATACCTGATGGGTGTTGGTACACCAGAAGATATTCTGGAAAGTGTCGCGCGTGGTATTGATCAGTTTGACTGCGTGATGCCAACCCGTGCTGGCCGCCATGGCTTGGCTTACACGCGTTTTGGTAAGGTGAACCTAAAGAATGCCCGTCATTCTGAAGACCCGCGCCCATTGGATGAGCAATCCAATTGTGAAGCAACCTCCAAATACTCCCGCGCTTATCTGCATCATCTGGTGCGCGTGAATGAAGGCCTGGCGGCAATGCTGTTGACCTGGAACAACCTCGCTTACTACCAGTACCTGATGCAGGGCATCCGTGATGCGATTGATGAAGGTCGGTTTGAGGAATTCCGCCAGCAGACCAAAGAAGACTGGGCGCGTGGCGATCTTGAGCCTTATGTTTGGTCATAAGCTTCAGCGAACATGAAACTACGAAGGCTTGGGTGTGAGAATGCCCAAGCCTTTTCTATAGGCGCCATAGAAGCACATGTTCTGGGGTTTTCGCCCTTTCCAAAAGACCGTGAAGATCAGCCACAAAGACTTTTTCTGCACTTAAGTACCGTTCCATCACATGCCAAGGTTCTTCGTTTTCGAAGAAAACATGATGGGGGACTGCCAGAATAACCGCATCACAGTCACCTGGCGGAGTTTCCTGGTAGAGCTCAACGCCAAAGTGCTCCTTCGTGTGTTCCGGATCGGCTAAAGGATCAACAGCGAAGATGTGGGCTCCGAAGCGCTCCAATTCTCGGATCAGGTCGATTACTTTGGAATTTCGCGTATCAGGCACATCTGCCTTGTATGTGATGCCCAATATGGCAATACGAGGTGGCATGGGGCGTGCAAGCTTTACGCAGCCTTGAATGACTTCTGTTGCAATGAACTTGCTCATACTTTCATTGGTTCCTCGTCCTGCAAGGATGACTTGCGGGGAGAAACCAAGCTGGTGTGCTTTATCTGTCAGGTAGTAAGGGTCAACGCCAATACAGTGTCCGCCGACCAAACCGGGATGAAATGGCAGGAAGTTCCATTTGGTTGAAGCACCTTCCAGAACATCGCGAGTATCGATATCCATGGCATGAAACAGCATGGAGAGCTCATTCATGAGCGCTATGTTCAAATCACGCTGTGTATTTTCAATGACCTTGGCTGCCTCTGCGACTTTGATGGATGAGGCTTTGTAAACACCTGCTTTGACAATCTTTCCGTATAGCTCGGCCAGTGTTTCAAGTGCATCCTCTGAACTGGCTGAGACGATTTTGAGCAAATTAGAAAGCGTGTGCTTTTTGTCGCCGGGATTGATCCGCTCGGGTGAGTATCCAATCTGGAAATCCTTTTGAAATCGCAGGCCGGACTCTCGTTGCAAAAGGGGGATCGCGATCTCTTCAGTAGCGCCGGGATAAACTGTAGACTCGAACACTACGATGTCGTTGGGCTTCATGAATGCCCCAACGATTTTGGAGGCTTTTTTGATTGGGCCGAGATCAGGGCGTTTGGAGATGTTTATTGGAGTGGGAACTGCAACGATGTGGATCCGCGCCTGTCTGATATCAGGCGCGGAATACGTGAGCGTCAGGTTTTTGGAAGAAAGAGCCGTCTTGCTGACAGAGGCAGTTCTATCATTTCCCTCGAGAAGCTCTTGGACCCGGTGACGATCTATGTCGTAACCAATGGTTTTGATACCTGCATGCGCCAACGCACAAGCAACAGGCAAGCCTACATAGCCAAGCCCGACAACTGAGACGATTTCTTCCATAAAATGGCACCTTGGGATGTCCTACACATTGTAGTAATCCCGATACCATTTGACGAAGTTTGCAACCCCTGCCTTTACGGAGGTTTGCGGTTTGAAGCCCGTTGTCTCAATTAGATCCGTAACATCAGCAAAGGTGGCTGCAACGTCTCCAGGCTGGAATGGTAAGAACTCTTTCTTTGCGGTCATGCCCAGCGCATCTTCGATAGCGGCAAGGTAATCCATTAACTGTACTGGATCGCTGTTGCCGATGTTGAAGACCTGATAAGGCGCGCTTGATGTTGCTGGGTCAGCTGCTTTCCCGTCCCAATCATCCGTGCGTTTTGGGGGGAGATTTGCAACCCGCACAATGCCTTCCACAATATCATCCACGTATGTAAAGTCGCGGATCATGTTGCCGTGGTTGAACAGCGGAACGGGTTTACCCTCCAAGATTGCTTTAGTGAATTTGAACAGAGCCATGTCCGGGCGCCCCCAAGGACCGTAAACGGTAAAGAATCGTAGGCCTGTGCAAGGGATGTCAAAGAGGTGGGCATAGGAATGGGCCATGGCCTCGTTGGCTTTTTTGGTAGCCGCATAGAATGAAACCGGATGATTGCCGCCACGGTGCGTTGATAATGGCATCGTTTCATCCAGCCCGTAGACAGAGCTGGTGGACGCATAGACCAGATGCTTTACACCATGAGCGCGAGCGCCTTCTAAGATGGATAAGAAGCCAGTGACGTTTGCATCGACGTAAGATTGAGGGCTTTCCAGCGAATAGCGCACGCCTGCCTGAGCAGCAAGATGAATGACCTTTGACGGTGCATGTTGCTTGAAGATGCGCATAACAGCCTCTGCATCTTCAAGCCTGATCCGCTCTTCTGTGAAATGGTTAGAGGATGTGAGGCGTTTCAGTCGCTCTTCCTTCAGCGTCACATCATAGTAGTCTGTGACACAATCCAAGCCGATGACATGATAGCCATCTTGTAACAGACGGAGGGCTACAGCGTTGCCGATAAAGCCGGCAGTGCCTGTTACAAGTACTTTTTCCATTTCACGTTTCCCGATACTCAGCTGGTTTTTACAAGAAGCTTGTCCAACATTGGGCGCAGCTGTGCAGCCAGCTCCGAATCATCCAATGCGTAAGCGACATTTGCCGATAAGAACCCTGAGCGAGAACCACAGTCATAAGTTTCTCCACGGAATTCGACGCCGTGGAAGTCTTGCTGGCCCATCAATGTAAGCATGGCATCGGTGAGCTGAATCTCACCACCAGCACCGGTGCTTTGTTTTTCGAGAAGCCCAAAAATCTCTGGCTGCAGGATATAACGGCCATTGATGTAAAGGTTTGATGGCGCAGTTCCCTCTGCTGGCTTTTCAACCATGCCGGTGATGGAGAAGGTGTCGTCATTGCGTGGAGTATCACGCTCGACAATGCCGTATTTGTGTGTCTGATCCCACGGCACTTCCTCAACTGAGATGATGTTGCCACCATGGTTCTCATAGGCCTCTACCATTTGTGAGAGGCAACCTTTTGGCGCTTTCATGAGCATATCTGGCAGCAAAATAGCGAAGGGTTCGTTGCCGATGATGTCGCGCGCGCACCAGATCGCATGCCCCAAACCGAGAGGTTCCTGTTGACGTGTGAAACTGGTTGTACCTGCGGATGGGCGGATCTTTTCAAGAAGTTCCAATGCATGGTCTTTGTTTCTGCGGCGCAGGGTTTCTTCCAGCTCGTAAGCAATGTCGAAGTGATCTTCGATCACCTGTTTATTTCTGCCCGTTACAAATACGATGTGCTCAATCCCGGCAGCACGAGCTTCATCAACCACGTATTGGATGATAGGCCGATCCAGAATGGTCAGCATTTCTTTTGGAACGGCTTTTGTTGCAGGAAGGAAGCGGGTGCCCAGACCTGCAACCGGGAGAACAGCTTTTCGTATCGCACGTGTCATATATTTGAATTCCTTAGGTCAAGGAGATCGAAACAATCATTTTCTTAGCACTTATCTGCAGCGAATTAGGCTCGTCAATGGTACCAAATGAATTTGTCCTAGGACATAATGCTTCGATTGCCCGAAATTTGAATTACTCATTCTTTAGAGATGTTCATTCGCAGTCAATTATCGCGAAATTGTGAAGCTCTCTTGTTTCTCCAGAACATGCTGTTTTAAAAGTTACTCCAAGATGAACAGAAAGCTATCAAGGGTGTAATTGTGATTGAAGGTTTTAAGCTTGCGGCGCTGGAAGCCGGACAACGAATTCTGGGGATTTATGAGGAAGGCTTTCAGTCAGAGACAAAAGGGGATGGTTCTCCGGTCACAATTGCAGACCAGCAGGCCGAAGAAATTATCCTCAATCACCTGTCTACTCTCTGTCCAGATGTGCCTGTAATTGCCGAAGAGGCAATGGCTGCTGGAATTATGCCAGAAATCGGTTCCCGTTTTATTCTTGTGGACCCTCTGGATGGTACGCGAGAGTTCATTAGCCGGAATGGCGAATTCACAGTCAATATCGCTTTAATTGAGAATGGAATTCCCACCAAAGGCGTTATCTATGCCCCCGTGACCGGTGAGCTATTTTGGGGAGACGTTGGACAAGGTGCCTATCGTGCGGAAGTCAAAGGGCTTGAGTTGGGAGATGCTGTTGAAATGGGCTGTTCTGCCTTTGCTGAAGAGCTGCGGGTTCTTGCTAGCCGATCGCATCGCAGTGAACGGACCAATGCTCTGTTAGAGAAATTGGAGAACTCGTCGATTGTTGCTGCTGGGTCGTCTTTGAAATTTTGCCGCTTAGCAGAAGGTAAAGCCGATTTTTATCCGCGTATGGAGCCTACGATGGAGTGGGATACTGCTGCCGGGCAGGCGATCCTTTGTGCAGCTGGAGGAGCCGTCGTTGTCGAGGGGGGCGCGCCGCTTGCATACGGCAAGCTCAAAACACCTCAAGACAAACCTTTCGCAAATCCGTGCTTTTTAGCAGTCGCGGACGAAAAAATTATTTCCCATTATGGCTTAAGGACGGGTTGGTAAGCTTCGGCGTATCAATACTCAACCGTTAAACTCTGGTTCAAGACTTAACGACACGTCCTTTGGAGACCGTGATGGGCATTGATAGCCAGTCGCATTTGCGACGACTAGAAAACGAGAGCATTCATATTATTCGCGAGGTAGCAGCAGAGTTTGACAACCCTGTGATGCTTTACTCTATTGGTAAAGACAGCGCGGTGATGCTGCACCTTGCTCTTAAAGCCTTTTATCCTTCCAAACCTCCATTTCCTCTTTTGCACGTGGATACCACGTGGAAGTTTCAGGAGATGATCACCTTTCGTGACTATACGGTAGATAAGTATGGGCTTGATCTGATCGTTCACACGAACGAAGAAGGTGTTAAAAACAACATCAATCCATTTGATCATGGCAGCTCCAATTACACGCACATCATGAAAACGGAAGCGCTGAAAGAAGCACTTACGCAATACAAGTTTGATGCAGCCTTCGGTGGAGCGCGGCGTGATGAAGAAAAATCTCGCGCAAAAGAACGCGTTTTTTCGTTCCGTTCTGCGAGCCATGGTTGGGATCCTAAGAACCAGCGCCCGGAACTGTGGTCACTTTATAACGGTCGGATTGCCAAAGGTGAATCTATTCGCGCATTCCCGCTCTCCAATTGGACTGAGCTGGACATCTGGCAGTACATTCTGGCTGAAGGCATCGAAATTGTACCTCTCTACTTCTCTGCCAAGCGACCCGTGGTTGAGCGGGATGGCACTTTATTGATGTTGGATGATGATCGCTTTCGTCTGGAGCCAGGTGAGAAGGTTGAACAACGGGATGTACGTTTCAGAACTCTTGGATGTTACCCGCTGACAGGCGCTGTGGAATCCACTGCTGATACTCTTGAAGATATTGTGAGTGAAATGCTCATCGCACGAACTTCTGAGCGCAGTGGTCGCCTGATTGACCATGACAGCTCTGGCTCAATGGAAAAGAAGAAGCGTGAGGGGTATTTTTAAATGAACAAGATCGCGCCAGTGGCAGAAGCTTTTGATCTGTCCACCTATATCAACTCACAAGAGTCTAAAAGTTTCCTGCGGTTTTTGACCTGTGGCAGTGTAGATGATGGCAAGTCCACACTCATTGGTCGCTTGCTCTACGATACCAAGCTGATTTTTGAAGATCAGCTTGCAGCGCTTGAAAAAGATAGTCGTAAGCACGGAACTGTTGCAGATGAAATTGATCTTGCTTTGCTCGTGGACGGCCTTGAAGCTGAACGGGAGCAGGGGATCACAATTGATGTTGCTTACCGTTTTTTCTCGACTGAAAAACGGAAGTTTATTGTTGCTGATACGCCTGGGCATGAACAGTATACGCGTAATATGGCAACCGGGGCTTCAACAGCAGATCTAGCAATTTTGTTGGTTGATGCACGCAATGGATTACTAACTCAGACACGTCGTCATGCATTTATTGCATCTTTGTTGGGCGTGCGTCATGTGGTTCTGGCGGTCAACAAGATTGACCTTGTTGACTATGACCAAAAGCGGTTCGAAGAGATCAAGGCGGATTTTGAGAGCTTCTCATCTGGTTTTGATTTCGACAGTAGTGAAGTCATTCCGCTTTCAGCGCGTTTTGGTGACAATGTAACCACCAGTAGCGAGAAACTCAGCTGGTTTGCTGGTCCGACTTTGCTTGAACACCTTGAAAATGTTGAACTTGGTGAGGAGCACAGTGAAGCTGCATTCCGTTTTCCGGTTCAGTGGGTGAACCGTCCGAATCTGGATTTCCGCGGATATAGCGGCACTGTTCGTGGTGGCTCTGTTAATGTAGGCGATGAGGTTGTCGTTGCTCAATCTGGCAAAACCAGTCGTGTCGAAAAGATCGTCACCATGGATGGTGACCAGGTGCGAGCTGATGACGGTCAGTCGGTCACCCTGACATTGGCTGATGAGATCGACATTTCTCGTGGTGATGTTCTGGCACCTGTGCACTCACGCCCTGATGTAAGTGACCAGTTTGCCGCCCACCTGATCTGGATGTCTGAAAATGCAATGCTGCCCGGACGTCCATACCTCTTGAAGTGTGGCACTAAAACGATTGGGGCAAGTGTTACTGAGATCAAACACAAGGTAGATGTGAACACGTTTGATCATCACGCGGCAAAACAACTTGCTCTGAATGAGATCGCGTTCTGTAATCTGGCACTTTCTGAAGCTATTGCGTTCGACCCATATGAAGCAAACCGGGATACTGGCAGCTTTATTCTCATCGATAGAATGACGAATGAGACTGTTGCTGCTGGTCTGATTTGGTTTGGATTGCGACGGGCGACTAACGTCCATCGTCAAGCCTTGGATGTGAATAAGAAAGCGCGTGGTGGCCTTAAAGGACAAAAGCCTGCCGTTCTGTGGTTCACAGGCCTTTCCGGCTCTGGGAAATCTACCATTGCGAATGCGGTTGAACAGAAGTTACTGAGCCTTGGACGGCATACCTATCTGCTTGATGGTGATAATGTGCGCCATGGTCTGAATAAAGATCTTGGATTTACTGATGCTGATCGCGTTGAGAATATCCGGCGTGTTGCTGAAACATCCAGACTTTTTGTGGATGCAGGGTTAATCACACTGGTTTCCTTTATCTCCCCGTTTAAAGCCGAACGTCAGCTCGCTCGTGATTTGTTGGATACAGATGAATTCTTCGAGATCTTTGTCGATACGACGCTCGAAGAATGTGAAACACGTGATCCTAAAGGTCTTTATGCCAAGGCTCGGAAAGGTGAGATTTCCAACTTTACCGGGATAGATAGCGCTTATGAAGCACCTGAGGCTCCGGAATTGCATCTGAAAACGGCAGGGCGCACTGTTGAGGCTCTGGCTGATGAGATCGTCGATCGTCTGCTTAAAGATGGCTATATTGGGTCGGATAACACTTGGGTGATCTGAAGATCTAACCAAATTGCTTAGTTTAAAGCCGGGAATTAATATTCCCGGCTTTTCTGTTTGAAATGCTGGTTTTATCAAGCTTGGGTTATGTTAATCTTTCCTAATTGCTCTAATGTTTTTTTACTAAGGTATGACCCTGTAATTTTTTGCAAGATCGATATCATGTAGTTTCTCGCTGCGTTTGCGCCGTCATGGCCAAAAACAGTTGGAGGAACGTATGCCAAAGGCTCTCAAAAAATATAAGAATGTCAAAGAGTTCTTGAGTGGCGTGTCTGCTTTTTAGAAAGAAATGGAAAAGAAACATAAGCTCCCGGCTAAGGACGTCACTAAGTATGGCAAATTGATGAGCGACAAAGCGGGTATCGAAAAGACCTACATGGCACTTGTGGAAGGGGAGCCTAAGCTCTTAAAAATTAACAGTGATATCGATAAGGCAGAAAAAGCTCTCAAAACGCTTTCTAAAGCACAGAATGAGTACATCAAAGCACACGATCTGGTGGCAAAAATCTCCAAAGGAATGAAAGACCTGGAAGATGGTGCTGGTGGAGATAAAAAAAAGCTTTGGGGGCACGAAAAATATCAAAAACTTCGCCAGCATCTGGATGCAGCAAAGACGAGTTACGATGCTGCGGAGAAGAAAATTACTCAGGTGGCTGCTCTGGAAAAGCAAGTTGCCCAGTTTCAGGAACACTATCAAAAAGAACGTGATAAGATTGCGAAGAGTTATGGTGTTACCTTGACGACAGATACGAAAAGCCTGGTTGTGCTTATGGGCAAGACCGCTGAGATGTCGATGGTTATCGGGTGACGCTGCTTTAGCGTTAAGGACGTTCTGTTTTTAACTGCAGGAGCAAGAGGTAAATTGGACCAAGTAAGGTAGAACACGATGTGATCTAACTGGTCTCATGTATAGAGCTCGCAGGAGTTGTGGATTCTGGCTGCAAAGATTAGCGTCAGACGACAACTATGCAAAAGGTTTCGGTGGAACGCATCACATCGTTCCCGCTCTTGTAATTTGGAGCCAAAACGCCTAATCAACTTTTGGATTATATTCACGCCTTTAAGGAGATCTCTTCGTGTCTCAACCAAATTCAGAAGTTTCAGTTGGAACCGCTGTCTTTTCAAATGATAAGCCGTTCTCTCTTATTGCTGGTCCATGCCAGATGGAGAGCCGCGCGCACGCTATGGAAATGGCGCAGGCTGTCAAAGAAATTGCAGAAGAGCTGAACATAGGTTTGGTTTTTAAGGCGAGCTACGACAAGGCTAACCGGACTAGTCTGTCTGCCAGCCGTGGTATGGGCATGGCCAAAGGCCTGGAGGTTTTTGCGGAAATCAAAGAAACCTACGGCTTGCCAGTGATTACCGATGTGCATGAGCCAAACCATTGTGCGCCAGTTAGTGAAGTCTGCGATGTGTTGCAGATTCCAGCTTACCTGTGCCGCCAAACTGACCTTCTCGTTGCTGCTGCGAAAACCGGCAGAGCGCTAAATGTGAAGAAGGGGCAGTTTCTCGCACCCTGGGACATGAAAAACGTCATGACCAAAGTGGTTGAGAGTGGCAACTCCAATGTGATGCTGTGCGAGCGTGGCGCAACATTTGGCTACAACACACTCGTTTCAGACATGCGCGCTTTGCCGATTATGGCGGACATGGGTGCTCCTGTGGTGTTTGATGCAACTCACTCTGTACAGCAGCCTGGTGGCCTTGGTGGCACATCTGGTGGGCAGCGCGAGTTTGTTGCAACACTGGCACGTGCTGCTGTTGCCGTTGGTATTGCAGGCCTGTTTGTGGAGACGCATGACGATCCTGACAACACCACGTCATCTGATGGTCCGAATATGATCCCTCTAAACCGACTCAAAGACTTGCTGCTGTGGCTGCAGGATTTTGATCGGATCGCAAAAAACGGAAGTTTTACGCTTTAGATATTTCACGGCACCTAAGGAAAATGACAAAATACTGCGTTTTTACGTAGAGGTGCGACAAAATACATTCGTTTATTCCCAAGGATTTACAGAAGGGTATGGTCTCTTCTCTTCCTTGGGGGCAGTACCTCGGGTAAAAGCTCTTAGAGCCAAAATTCCACACTCTACAAGTACATTGGAGTACTCTTAGATGACTGCTATCATCGACATTATTGGTCGCGAAATCCTTGACAGCCGCGGCAACCCAACTGTTGAAGTTGATGTGCTTTTGGAAGACGGCTCCTTCGGTCGGGCTGCAGTTCCGTCCGGCGCCTCCACTGGCGCATTCGAAGCTGTTGAACGCCGCGATGGCGGTGAGCGTTACCTTGGCAAAGGTGTTGAGGACGCTGTAGAAGCTGTAAACGGTGAGATCTTTGATGCTGTCGGCGGTATGGACGCTGAAGATCAGATCAAAATTGACCGTGCTATGATCGAACTTGACGGCACCGAAAACAAAGGCCGTCTTGGTGCAAACGCTATTTTGGGCGTTTCCCTTGCTGTTGCAAAAGCTGCTGCTGAAGCTGCTGCGATGCCACTTTACCGCTATGTTGGTGGTTTCGGTGCGCGTACGCTGCCAGTTCCGATGATGAACATCATCAACGGTGGTGAGCATGCTGACAACCCAATCGATTTTCAGGAATTCATGATTATGCCAGTGGGTGCAAGCTCTCTGCGTGAATCTGTTCGTATGGGTTGTGAAATCTTCCATACCCTTAAAAAGGGTCTTTCCGCAGCAGGCCACAACACCAATGTTGGTGATGAAGGCGGCTTTGCTCCTGGTATCGGTTCTACTGATGAAGCGATCGGTTTTGTTCTGAACGCTATCGAGAAAGCTGGTTACACCCCTGGTGACGACGTGATGCTTGCATTTGATGCAGCTTCCACCGAGTTCTACAAGGATGGCAAGTACAACCTGAAGGGCGAAGGCAAGATCCTTGGTTCCGATGAAATGGTTCGCTACCTTGAAGACTTGGTTTCCAAGTACCCAGTGTTCTCCATCGAAGACGGTATGGCTGAAGAAGATTGGGATGGCTGGAAGTCTTTGACCCAGGCAATCGGCAACAAGTGTCAGCTCGTTGGTGATGATCTGTTCGTGACCAATTCCGAGCGCCTTGCTCGCGGTATCAAAAACGACACTGCAAACTCCATTCTCGTGAAAGTGAACCAGATTGGTTCTCTGACTGAGACCATGGAAGCTGTCGATATGGCGCACCGTGCAAGCTACACTTCTGTTATGTCTCACCGTTCCGGCGAAACTGAAGACAACACCATTGCTGACCTAGCAGTTGCATTCAACTGTGGCCAGATCAAAACTGGTTCTCTGTCCCGTTCTGACCGTATGGCTAAGTACAACCAGCTTATCCGTATCGAAGAAGAACTGGGTCTTCAGGGCGTATTCGCTGGTCGTTCTATCCTGCGCGGATAAGACCTTCAATATTGCTTGAGAATTAGAAAAAGCCGGTCCATTGGGCCGGCTTTTTTGTGCATTAAGCATGCGGTTAGAGCGTCTAGTAACTTATTTTTTGAGACGCCGGTAAGCATAGGCGGCAATCTCATAAGCCCCCCAACCAACAAACATGTAGCCCCAGAGAAGGGGGACCAACAAAAGCCCCCAAGCTGCAAATAGCCCAAGAGAATATAGGACTTCGCCGAAGTCATAGCCTGACAGTGAGCAGGAATTGACATAGCCTTCGTGTATCTCGCAATTGCCAATTTCACCTGCGCCCAACACAATCACGACAGACAGCATCCAAAAGATGATTGGTGCTGAAAAAATGAGGAGTAGCACTCTGCGTTTGGTCATTGAAAACGGCCCTTCGACAACGAAGCTGAGATAACTAAGACTGCGTTGAGTATTGACCATTTTGGAGACGAGGGCTATTCGCCAGTTTTTGTTTCCTCGGCGTGGCGGATTGCTGCTGCCAGTGTTTCTGGATTTTCTGCTCCAGCCACCGCAAAGCGGCCATCGATGATGAAGAAGGGCACGCCAGTTACGCCAATTTCATGAGCGCGGACCACATCTGCTTCAACTTCTTTAACGTCCTGATCTGTATTCAGTAGATCAGAAACGAGCTTACTGTTAAGCCCTGCGCGTTCGGCGGCGTTGATAAGCACTTGCTTATCGGTTAAGTCAGCACCTTCTGTGAAGTAGAGCCTGAACAATTCTTCGACCATCGCGTCCTGCATGCCTTCAGAGCGCGCCCAGCGGATCAACCGGTGACTGTCGATTGTGTTTGGGGATTTCGTGATTGCCTCAAACTTGAAGTCAATTTCTTCTGCTGCACCGGCATTGCTTACCTGAGCGTAGATTTCTTTTGCCCGTTCAGCTCCGCCAAACTTGTCTTCCAGATACTTTTTGCGATCCTTGCCTTTTTTAGGAAGTGTCGCATCAAGTTGGTAGGGGTGCCACTGAACTTTTACGGTGCTGTCTGGCAGCAGCATCAATGCTTTTTCCAGTCGGCGTTTACCGATGAAGCACCATGGGCACATGACATCGGAGATAACATCAATGACAATCGGGGCAGTAGTAGACATCTGTATTCTCAGTTATGGGTTTGTCGCGTTAGCTCTACAATCTATCAGGAAAATCCGATAGTTTTCTAGGAAAACTCTCACAGTTTCGTGAGGAGGTGTAAGAGCTTACCCGTTGCCCAAGCCTGTGGTGCGTACCATGACGAGCACGCGGTTGGAGAGCTGTTCCATGCCTTTTTTACTGCGCAGAACAGCAACCGGGCCACGACCTTCAATGTTAGCGACGAAGTCTTCATCACGGCAAACGGCCATGGCTATGGAGAGAACGGTTCCGCTCCAATACATTTGATGCTGTGCAAATGCCTGAGGATTGCTGCCAGTGAAACGTTCTATGAGTTCAAGAAGATTGAGTTCATAGATGGATTCACCACGCCGTTTCGTAGATTCTTCCAGAAGATTCAGGTAGTTGAGATATTTTTGCTCGGATAGAAAGTCATCATTATCCTGACGTGCAAGCCATTGGCTGGAAACAGTCAGGATTGCATCTGTCAGACGTTGGCGTCTGCCTGCGCGCAAGGCGCTGATGATATGGCCCGTGAGGGCTTTGTCGCTAACGTCGCCGAGCAAGACATCAGTTGCACCTGCTGAATAGAGAAGGTGTGCAGATTCTTCGTCAACGCTATGCGCAAGTATAGGCAGGTTGAAGTAGCGCGGGTCAGCTTGCAGCCGCTCAATCTCTTCGCAAGCCTGCCATGCGGGCATGTCGATCAGAACAGCTTCAAATCGGCGTGCTGTCAGATAATCCTCCGTCATATCGGAGGAGAACCCGCTCACGATCTCTACAGGCATATCCAGCAGAGCTTGTGTACGTCCAAAGTGCTTTCCATAGCCAGCGACCAGCAGACCTGCGGACTTTAGCGGGCCGAACTCGATCTTATACTCCGGTAATGGGCCAAACAGGCCGCGGCGCAGGCGTGCTTCTTCTGCTCTATTGGCCAGGCGTCTCAAACCAGCAATGCGTGGCAACAGTACATCTGGTGGTATCGCATCACTCACGGTCGCGCTTGGCTTTAAATCCAGCGGGACGGGCGCACTGCCAGTTGTAATAATCAGAAGTGGAACTTCAACTCCCGGGCCTTTTCGAAATTCCCTAATGGTTTGCGTGAGTTCATCAAGCTCAGGAGGGTTATCTTCCTGCCATGGCAAAAGAATGCAGATGGGAAGGACGCTTGCGCCCTGAAGCTCTTCCATAAGCTGTGCGCTTGTTCGCACTGCGACTAGTCGATCAGACAGAACGGTCAAAGGCTCCAACATATCAAAGACATGATTGTGCACCGGTGCGATCAGCAGGATTTTACCCCAACTGGAATCGTGCGTTTCAGTCTCTAATGGTTGGCTATGATCGGCCATTCATCCTCTCAGGCAACCGCTTCCACCGGTTTGGGCTGGGAGCGTCTGGTCAATTTTTGTCGGTCTACAGTGCCATCATCTGTCAATGGCAAGGCGCGCAGCGACAGAATTCTATGTGGCATCATTGTCAGGCTGACGCGTGATGCGTCGAGGTAGGCGTAAAAGGCTTCTACATCAACGAGAAGACCTTCTGACGGTACCACCGCGACCATAAGGCGTGCACCCATTAATTCATCTTCTACCAGAAAAGCAGCCGCTTCTTTTACCCCCGAGAATTCACTGTATATTTCGTCGAGACGTTCCAGTTCGAGTAATCCGGGTGCTTTTTGACCGGGCGTTCCGAAGCCATGGATCGCTCCGGTAACCTCATGCACGCCAACAGGGATTTGAGTAATGAGCCCATGTTCATTTTGCTCATTGCTGAAGAATGTCAGGTGAGATTTGCTGGTTGGCCAATCTGCATCCGGGACCATTGCACCCTTGAGTTTGAGGTGGTATCCGGGCGCGGTTGTTGAAAATCCTTGTGAAATTTCCTCATTTATTTCAACAGGATCAATATTAATGAGGCACGGGCCGTGCGTGGATGTGCTTGGTGCAAACTGGTTGCCCGGAATGAGCGGGACAGGCTCTTCAGAGGTTCCTCGCAGATGTGCGACCAGTGCATATTCATCCAACACATGAAGGTCTGTCACCACACCTTTAGCCTTGTATTTGGCAGGCTTTGGAGAGGTGATCGCCCATGTGGCAACTGTGTTTGTTTTCCAACCTTCCAAGGCTCCATCGATGTGAGAAGCAAGCGGTCCAGGGGTCAAAATATAATTTGCCTCGATGGCGCGTGCGTGATCGGTCAATGTGGATAAAGCATGTGGATGGTGGAGATGCAGCGTGCCTTCGCTCAGCAGCCACGGGACCAAACCGGCCCCAATTCCGGTAATTCCGCACAAGATATACGGCAGTAAAATCCGCGCGCCCGGCTCCAGCCTTGTTTCGAGAAACGGCATAAGGCCTGTGGAGACCCAGTGGTTATGGCTGCGCGGGATTGGGCTGATTTCAGAGCCAGAGTGAACCCAGGTGAGTGTGGCTACATGATTGGCAGGTGCGCCATCCCGATCTACCACCGGCTCCGGGAAGGAATCTCCGCTCTCAGTCAGCATAGGTGCCATATCGATGAGGCCGTCGGGAATGTCGCTGCCGAGGCCAAAAACGAAACGCAAAGAGAAAAAGTCAGCGGCGGCGTCGCGCGCTTCTTCACCGAGCATACGGGTTTCAACACGGTCTGCTGTTATCAGGGCTTTGGCATCTACTGTGCTGAGTGCGCGCAAAATCTCAGAGTGGCGCCAATGCAGCGGGAAGGGGGAAACAATCAGGCCAGCGCGTAATGCGCCAAGGATGCAAAGAACATTATCGACTGTATTGGGAGATTGCAGGCCCAGGATGTGGTCCGGTTCCATCCCTACAGCTGCGAAGAAGCCAGCAATTCTGCTGATTTCCTGTTCTGCCTCGGCATAGGTCAGATGGCGTGGCTTTCCACCAGTCCATGTTTCTCTGTCGGGTGCATCGACCAATGCCAAGCGGTTTGGATGTTTTTGCGCAGCACGGCGGAACAGCATATCAAGAGTGATATTGCCCCAAACTCCAGTTGTGCTGTGGTTTGCAATGGCATCGGTATTTGACAGTATCATTTAAGGTAAGTCCGCTAAGCGACTGAGAAATTAGAGATTCGATAATTTGGTTAATAGACACTTTTGTTGAGTAGGCTGCCTTCATCAAGAACGCAGCCTACTTTTTATGTGTTTATCTACTCTTTAGGTGCATCCCACCAGTTATCGAACTGCATGCCGTACAGCGGTGATTTGGCTGGGTGCTCAACGGTTGTCCATCGTGCAACCCATTCAGCAGGGGCGTGATAGAGCGGAATTGCGTAAAAGCCAGAGATTAAAACACGGTCAAATGCGCGGACTGCGGCTACAAACTCCTCACGGGTGCGGGCCGCGACCATGGCGTCAATCAATGCATCGATTGCAGGTTCTTTTGCGCCGACAATGTTTCTGGAGCTTTTGGTGTCTGCTGCCTGAGATGACCAGCGCGCATATTGCTCTCCGCCGGGAGAAAGGGACGCAAACCAAGTGTTGAAGAGTGCATCAAACCCAAAGGATGCGCGACGCTCTTCGAACTGGGCGGCGTCGACCGTTCTCACTGAGATTTCGATGCCCAGAAGTTTGGCCGTGCGCTGTAATGCAAGCGCGACTTTCTCTTCATCCTGAACGCGAACGAGAATTTCAAAGCTGAGTTGCTCGCCGGACTTTGCGTTAACCAGTTTGCCTTGATCAAGATTGTAGCCTGCCTGTTTGAAGAGGCTTAGTGCGTCACGTAGTACCTTGCGGTCACGTCCTGATCCATCTGCCTCGGATGGGCGCCATGTTCCTGCCAGAACCTCGTCTGTGACCGCATTCGGGTATGGTTCAAGAAGCTTCTTTTCCAACTCGTTCGCCGGACGGCCAATGGAGGAGAGGTCAGAGTTGTCCCAATATCCGTCTGTGCGTTTGTACAGTCCATTGAAGAGGGTTCTGTTGATCCATTGAAAGTCCAACAGCATGCCAAGAGCTTGACGGACACGTTTGTCAGAGAACTGGGGGCGACGGGTATTGAACGCAATGCCGGTCATGCTTGGTGGCGTGCCGCGCTCAAAAACGTCTTTGACAACCTTGCCTTCTTCAAACGCAGGAAAGTCACCTGCATTTTCCCATAAGCTTGGGTTGCCATAGATGAGTGCCTCTGTGTCCCCTTTGCGGAACGCTTCCTGCAATGCGTTGTAATCCCTGAAATAATCAACGGTCACTTCACTGAAGTTATCGAAGCCGATTTTTTGAGGCAGGTCTTTTGCCCAATAATCGTCCCGGCGAGTGTAGGTGGTGCGTCTACCGGGATCAATTTCAGAGAAAGTATAAGGACCAGTTCCGATTGGCGGTGTTAGCGTGGTGTTGCCGAACGTTTCAGGATCAGTTGTGCGGCTGTTGAAAATAGGGGCCAGAGCAATGAGCAGTGGAAGCTCACGGTCGCTGCCATCTTTAAAATGCAGCTTTACGGAATGTGCCCCCGTTTTTTCGAACTTGACGACTTTACCATACCAGCGTGCATAAGGCGGGCGGCCATGATCGCGAATGGTTTCAAGAGAAAAGATAATATCTTCAACGGTTAACGGGTCACCGTTGGAGAATTTTGCTGCAGGGTTCAGGCGAAATTCGATCCAGTTTCGCTCGTCCGGCATGCGCACAGCTTCAGCAAGGTGTGCATATAATGTGAATGCTTCGTCATTGGTGCGAAGAAGGAGGCTCTCCAGAATGAAAGAACCCATCTGACGTTCTTTCATGCCGCGTGCGGATGTCCATGCCCCTTTGAGAGCAAAGGAATTGAGACTATCAAATGTACCTTGAACGCCGAGAGAAAGACGACCGCCTTTAGGAGCTTCCGGGTTTGCATAGGGCAGGTGAGTATAATCTGCTGGCAGCGCAGGTTTCCCATGCATTGCAATGCCATGGCTCCAGGGAACGGTATCCTGAGCCAGTGCAGTTGAACAAGCTAATGTTGCCATACCGGAAATGACAACAAGCCCTTTCGTAAAATTGTTTATTCCATTCACATAGGATCGGAATTTAGTCATTAGAATTTCTCCTAGGGCGTCCGCAGAAACTAGCAATAATACGATTCTGAGGAAAATTCAGCCTACGAGGCTTTGGAAAAGGACAGTAACCACCCCAATCTATAGGTGGAAAAATGGTTCCGAGACGTTTAAAGAGTACATAAGTAACATTTAACAGAAGCGTTGCCTTTTTTTCAGCTCTGTTCTGAGTATGCTTGGCGCCGAACAAGCAGTCAAAACACTGTTGAACTTAAAAAATGGTTGCTGCGTAATTGCCGGAGGCATCGTTTTGCACCGGATCAAACTTTGAGGAAATTTGGGATGGCCGTTAATTTTAAGGGCGTTCTGACTGGTGGGATTATTGCAGCAATGGCCGCTGTTGGCTTTGCAGGCACCAGTGTTGCACAGAATGCACAGGCAGACGATGCTTGGGTGAAAGTTTGTAACACTGATCCTAAATCCAAGAAAGAATTTTGCCTTATCACACAAGAACTGCGCACGGACACAGGCCAGTTCCTAGCTCAAGCTGTTGTGCGTGAAGTGACCGGTGAAAGCCGCAAGTTGCTGCACCTTGCTGTTCCTCCAGGAATGCTGATTCAGCCTGGTCTTCGTGTACAGGTTGATGGTGGCAAACAGTCTGAAGCTAAATATACAATTTGTTTTCCAAACGCTTGTATTGCCGAGATGGTTATTGATGACACCTTCATCGGTGGCCTGAAAAAAGGTGGCAAGCTGATCATTACTACGTTGAACCAGCAGGGTAAGGCACGTCCATTCGACCTTACTTTGAAAGGGTTCACCCGTATTTATGATGGTGAAGCTATTAAGCCTGAAGAACTCCAGGCAAAGCAGGAGCGCCTGCAGTCTGAACTTCAGAAGCGTGCCGAAGCCGCTCGTCAGAAGCTGATTGAGCAGCAGCGTCAAGCAAACCAGTAATTTGGTTTTTGCTTTAAGAATTAAAAAACCCGAAGGAATTTTCCTTCGGGTTTTTTATTGATCTGATGATCTTGAAAAGACGCGGTTTCCATGAAGAGAATTCAGGAACCGGCTTTAATGAATTTCCACATCCTTGACGATGTAGTCTCCATCGGTGGTCTCATCAAAAAACTCATCGACCTGCGGATGTCGCACAGGTTCGCCACTGTCGTCTTTTTCCAGATTCTGCTCCGAGACATAAGCAATGTATTCACTCTCAGCGTTTTCAGCGAGAAGGTGATAAAAAGGCTGGTCCTTGCTTGGGCGTGCTTCTTCGGGAATTGACTCCCACCACTCTTCTGTATTGTCGAATGTGGGATCAACGTCGAAGACTATGCCACGGAACGGGTACAGGCGGTGACGTACGACCTGTCCAATTCTGAATTTCGCGGTTCTAATTGTCTCCATAATCCACCAAGCTTTCGAAGATACTGTATCTTGTCAGGGCGCCTTAAAGGTCATGCCATGCGCGTATTGTCAAGCTATATAGCGCAGCAAAGAGGCGAGAGGCAGCACAAACCGATCAAAATGTGACGTTTGGGGATGAATAGCTCCTCACATTTCATTGATATGCACATCTGCTGGGTTGAAGAGTGGCGCCGGCCACTCTTCAGGATTGATTATTGGAAAGTTTCTGCCAAATCCGGGTCTTTTGAGATGACCAGATCAGCCAGATCACAGATAACTTTTGCCTGTTTCCAGGTCGCATCATCCTGCATTTTCCCATCCAGCATGACTGCGCCCGTTCCGTCTGGCATTGCCTCCAGAATTCTGCGAGCAAATTTCACTTCATCTGGCTCTGGTGAGAAAACTGATTTTGCGATGCCAATCTGGCTTGGGTGCAGGGTCCAGGTTCCAAGGCAGCCCATGAGGAATGAATTGCGGAACTGAGCCTCACATGCGGCAGGGTCGCTGAAATCTCCGAAAGGTCCGTAGAAGGGTTTAATGCCTGCAGCAAGGCATGCATCTACCATTTTGGCTACAGTGTAGTGCCATAAGTCTTGCTGGTAACGTGCGCGCGGTGCGTCACCGTCGGAATCAGCCAGTACCTGATAGTCAGGATGACCACCGCCAACGCGAGTTGTTTTCATACCACGGGAGGCCGCAAGATCTGCTGGACCGAGGCTCATGCCATGCATGCGCGGACTGGCTGTGGCAATGGCTTCTACGTTGTTGACGCCTTCAGCTGTTTCCAGAATAGCGTGGATCTGGATTGGCTTTTTCACGCCTGCCTTGGCCTCCAGCTGAGCGAGTAATTGATCCAGATAGTGAATGTCCCATGGGCCGTTCACTTTTGGCAGCATGATCACATCAAGCTTGTTGCCGCAGCGGGTGACGATTTCAGTGATGTCGTCCAGTACCCACGGGCTTTCCAGTGAATTGATGCGCGTCCAGAGCTTTGTAGAGCCAAAGTCATTGTCATTGGCCATCTGGATGAAGCCCTCACGGGCATTGAGTTTTTCATCGGCTGGAATCGCGTCTTCCAGGTTGCCGAGAATTACATCCACCTGCGAAATCATCTGCGGGATCTTCGCACGCATCTTTTCGATATGCGGGGGCACGAAGTGGATCATGCGTTCCAGCGCGACAGGTGGCTCAGCAAACGGTGTTGGAGCACCAATGGCCAGAGGTTTATAAAAGGAACGATAGGTTTTCATCTGGCTAGCTCCCTCCCGAGCCGAAATGGAAATTCAGAGGGGAGTATACAGAATATTGTGCGGTGCAAAATCAGCTCTTTGGGCTAAGTCCTGAAGCGGTCAGTCTTTAGTTAGAACTGACTGTAGGCTTTAGCTTTTGCCTGAGTGTATCTTAAATCAAAACCAGCTCTGGCATTTGTGAGATACACCGTGGGGAGCTGGCTAAATCCACTTCTTCATGATCCACATCCACTGGGAGGGCTCTTCGCGGATCCATTCTTCGAACTGATCGTGCACTGCCTGCGTTGTGGTGATGGCATCCTGTACACGGTCTTTGGTGCGAGCAACTGGGATTTCTTTGGCAATGATGTCGAAGCGGGAGCCTTTTTTGCGGCGAGCAACCACAGCGATGAGACGCTTGTTCATGGTGCGGGCGAGCGCAGCTGGAATGTGCGTTGCTGCTGACGGTTGCTTGAAGAACTCAATTTTGACACCGCGATGGTCACGTACGTCTGCGACGAAGGCAACAGAACCCTTTTTACGCAGGATTGAAATGATCTTTGTGCCGGTGTCGTGGCCTTTGCAAAACAGGCCAAGCTTATAGAGGAAATTACGTTTTTCGACCAAATACCCTTCAGAGTAAGGGTTCTTCAGTTTTTGATAGACACCAGCGAGCGGAAGGCCAAGTTCCTCGGCTTTGTCGGAGACAACTTCCCAGTTACCGGAGTGCATGGTTACAAGTACGGCGCCTTCACCAACTGAGGGTTCAAAGACCTCCGGGTTTACATAGGTGACGCGGCTCGGATCCTTGTGGATTTTGGAGAGTAAAACGGTTTCAGCAGAGACCCGACCAAGGTTTTCCCACATATCCCGGACAATTTTATCCGCCTCATTGAGCGTCATTTCCGGATAGGCGGCCATGATGTGCGCTTTCGCTCGGGCATGCCTATGGGTCATCGGGGCTATCAAACGCCACATGTTTCCCATAAAAGCGGAGGACCAATCCAGCGGCATAGAGCGCAGAATTCCGCCGATAAATCTTAGAGCTAGCCATTCAGCACGAAAGCTGAGCTTCTCGCGACGTGTCAGTGGGCGACGGGATTTTTTAGCTTTCATATTGGCCTTTGGGCGGATGGAGCTTTCCAGTTCCGTTTACTCGCATACTATAGTGTCGTAGTTGCCGGTATGCCAACCTCTGTAGAATGGCTATATACGCTCAACTCGGACATGGTGATTAGCCAATCAGCATTTCAAAAGCAACTCATTCTCCAGTTGGATGCGGAGAACACTAAAAAATTGCATGGGGAAATGGTTTAGATGCTCAATGTTGTTAATTTGGCAATGCCATTTTTCCTGCTCATCTTCCTAGGGTTTGTTTCTGGTCGCGGCGCAAAACTCTCACGCGAGGGTTTGGCATGGATGAACTTTTTCGTGATTTATCTGGCGCTGCCTGCGCTGTTCTTTCAGTTGCTTTCCGAAACGCCACTGGAAGAGCTTGCGACGTTTGATTTTGTCGCTGCGACTACATTTTCCACCTTTGCCATGTTTGTGCTGGCTTATGCTTTCGCACGCTTCATATTGCGCGGTAGCATTGGTGAGGCGACTGTGCAGGCACTGGTTGGTTCTTATTCCAATATTGGTTATATGGGGCCGGGCGTTACGCTTGCTGTTCTTGGGGCAGGGGCGGCGGTGCCGACGGCTTTGATCCTGTGTTTTGATACAATCCTGTTGTTCATTCTCGTTCCCATGATGATGTCGATTGGCGGGGCGCGGAACATTAAGTTTGGGCCTTTGGCCTTTGAGATTTTCAGGAAGATCATCACTCACCCGTTTATTCTTGCGGTGTTTGCGGGCATTCTGGCTGCTGCAATTGAGTTCAAGCCACCTGTTGCACTCGATCAGACCATCTCGTTTTTGCGACAAGCTGCGGCACCTTGTGCATTGTTTGCTATGGGGGTGACGATTGCCTTGCAGCCAAGCCGGAGAACGGCGAAGGAACTGCCGGTCCTGTTGCTTATCAAGCTGGTGGTGCACCCAATCCTTGTATTTGTGCTGCTGGAGTGGATTGGTGGCTTTGACGGACTGTGGGTCTCAACAGCTGTTCTCATGGCGGCATTGCCGCCGGCTGCGAATGTTTATGTGCTAGCTCAGCACTACTCGAGCTATGTCGAGCGCGCGTCTACAGCCGTGCTTTATGGAACGTTGGCATCTGTTATTACGTTGCCAACGCTCATTTATCTCATTCAATCTGGAATACTGGTGCCTTAATCGTTTTGCGCGCGCATCAATGTTGGCAGGCTCCAGGATGGAGCGATGCCTTCACGCATCAGCAGACGGCGTACAAGTGGGATTCTGGAGGCTGTGTAGAGCCCCAAAGAACGCAGCATCTGAACAGGCAAGGCATCCGTCAGCAAAGATCTGTTGAGCAGGTCTACGGCGGTTGTGCGGCTGATGACGTCAGCTTTGCGGCTGCGATCATACTTCTGCAGCAACTCAGCAGACCCCATATCTGCCTTGGTGTGCTTTGCGTTGGCCAGCAGTTCTGTCGCAACGGCTACATCGCGCAGAGACAGGTTGAGACCCTGGGCCCCGATTGGCGGAAAGGCGTGCGCTGCTTCGCCCATAAGCAGTGAGCGATTGCCACTCATGTGAACGGCTGTCAGGCCGGAGAGTGGGTAGACCTGCCTTGGGCTTGCCAGTTTGAGCGAGCCCAGAACGAACTTGCTGAGTTTTTCCAGCTCGGCTTCGAGTGCTTCGTCCTTATAGTTGTTCAGCTCTTCGGCGCGTTCTGGCGTTTCCACATAAACAAGGGAAGACGTCTTGCCTGGCAGCGGGACCATGGTGAATGGACCGGTGTTGCGGTGGAACTCGGTAGAGATGTTGTAATGCGGCAGGTCGTGTTTGAGGTTAAGAACGAGTGCCGCTTGCGGATACTTCCAGTTCTTTGTCTCAATGCCAGCGGAGCGGCGAACCACAGAATTTCGTCCATCTGCGCCGATGACGACATGACAGCTGATGTCTGGCGTATTGTTTAGTTCAATGGTGGCTTTGTGGTCATTACTGGCGACGTTTTTGATTGTGTCTTCGACAAGCTCAATGAGCTCATTGTTGTTCACAAGATCAAACAGCACCCGGTTCAAGTCCTTGTTGAGGATGTTGTAACCGAAGGCAGGCAGGTCCAGTTCTGAGGCGGAGAATGTGGTTTCCGGTGCGCGCAAAAGGCGATCTGTGCCGTCGATCAAGCGCATCTTTTCCAGCGGTGTAAACGCTGAACGTAAGTCTTTCCAGATGCCAATGTTATCCAGAAACTGGCGGGAGGCATCCATCAGGGCGGTGGTGCGGGCGTCATTGAGGTTGACTGGTGGGCCGATCAGCACAGTTTCCAGTCCATTGCTGGCAAGGGCAAGGGCGGCGATCATGCCAGCCGGGCCAGTGCCGATTACAGCGCAATCGTAGCTCTTTTCCTGCGACGGCGTGAGGTCGTTGTTTTTGCCTTTGGTGCTGTCTGCTGCAAGATTGGCTGCCATTTTTTCGTTCCGCATTTTGTTTGCGTTCTATTACCCAAGTATCTAGGGGATAAAACCTATCGGTTTCAAGGTGCCGCACGCGGATAGTCCCCTAATGAAAGCGGAGAGGTCTCGTTGCGCCAGCTTCATCATGTCGCAGGTTCCAGTTTAGATTTGAACTAAATCAATGTCGCATTGGGACTATTACTGGTCTATTAGAGAAGCTGCATAAATTGCGCCGGTTCCGGAACCGCAGAGTTTCGGCCTGTCCTGATTGATTTTGAGGTTGGTTATGTCAGTTACCAGTCCGAAGACGGATTTACAGTTGTCCTATCGGCTCCCATACATTGTGCTGGGTGGTGCTGTGGTTTTGGGCTGGGTTTATCTGGCGGCCATGGTTATCGACATGATCTCTCGCATGGATATGGGCGAGATGGGCCCGGGCATGGAGCTGTTCAATCAGTTCAACATGTTCCAGGGCCTACCGGAACATGTGCGTGTTCAGCTTGCCTCGCTGTGTTTGCCCTTGGCTCAGGAAGCGTTTGGGATGCCAGCGCTGGTGAATATGGGCCTTTACGACTATTTTCTGCTGTTTGTGATGTGGTTCATGATGGTGCTCGCCATGATGTTGCCGACTGCTATGCCGATGCTGCAGACCTATCATGAAGCGCGTGGTGGCAAGGCTATTTATGTGGTGGCTGGCGGGTATCTGGCTATCTGGGTTGCGTTTTCCGTTGTCGCGACCGTTGCTCAGGGCGTGCTGCATGAGCTGGGTGTGATGAGCCCGATGATGATGCCGGTGTTTTCTACACTGACGATTACAACTGTTATTGCAGCCGCGATCTATCAATTTACGCCTGCCAAGCAGGCTTGTCTTGACCGGTGCCGGACGCCCAATGTTGCATTGGCCCTGCATTCCGGTGAGCAAAAGCAAAGTGCCTTCCAGTTTGGAATCGAGCAAGGTTTGTACTGTTTGGGATGCTGTTGGGCACTCATGGTGCTTATGTTTGCAGTGGGAATCATGAATATTATTTGGATCGCGCTGCTTGGTCTCATAATGACACTTGAAAAAAAGAGCAAAACACCGTTTACAAGCTATGGAATAGGTATCGCACTTCTGCTATGGGGCGGTGCAAACATCTATTTCGCTCGGGCGGACTTACCTCTTATTGAAGTTTTGGGCGATAGATTGTTCTAAGTGGTACCTTCACTTAAAGAATAACAAAGGACCCAAAGTTGACCGGTCAGACCAACTCCCGGCTGTTCCTCATTCACATCCTCACCGCATTGGGGGCCCCCATTGCGTTGCTTGCGCTTGTCGCTGGAGCGAACGGCAATCTGCCTATGATGTTTTTCTGGCTCTGGGTGGCACTTGTTGTCGACGGGCTGGATGGTCCTTTAGCACGTAAATATGACATTCAGAATCGCCTGCCGCGCTGGAGCGGCGTTATTCTGGATTTAGTGATTGATTACGCGACCTACGTTTTCCTGCCTGCTTTCGCGCTATACCAAAGCGGCCTTCTCTCAGAGTTCTGGGGACTTTTGTCTGGTGCTGTCATTGTGTTTACCGGCGCGATCTACTTCGCTGACGGCAACATGAAGACAGAAAGCGGTGGCTTCCTTGGCTTCCCTGGTGTCTGGAATATGGTGATTGTTGTGCTGGTTGCACTGCAGTCTCCGCCATGGATCATCATCGGCATGGTGGTGCTGTGTTCTGTGCTGACGTTTGCTCCTGTTGAGTTCGTCCACCCGGTGCGCACCGTCAAATGGCGTCCGCTGACCCTGGGCATTCTCATTGTGTGGAGTGCTGCACTTGCGGTTGCCCTTTATCAGGATTTTATTATCGATAACTGGTTATTTGCGCTGATCACGGCAACGAGCCTTTATCTGTTTTGCGTTGGAGCTGTTCACCAGCTGTTTCGTAAGATGTGATTCTCGATAAATGAGTTTTTTAAAAGCCCGGCCAATTGGTCGGGCTTTTTGTTTTGGTACCTGCATTTCTCAGGGTGGAGCATGGTTTTCCCAAAGGTGCTTGCAAGTTAGCGGCATTCTGTCCAAACTCCGCCTCCAGCTTTTGTAAGGGAAAATCCATATGGTCTTTGCTGTTCGCGTTGAAAAAACTGGTGATCCGTCCGTTCTGACACTCGTGGATGTAGACCTGCCTGATCCGGGGCATGGTGAAGTTCGGATCAGGCACACTGCGATCGGGCTCAACTTTATTGATACCTATTTTCGCTCTGGTCTTTATCCGGCACCGAATGGCGTCCCGTTTATTCCTGGCAATGAGGGGGCAGGGATTGTTGTTGCGCTTGGGCAAGGCGTGACCGGGCTCGCTCTTGGAGACCGTGTAGCATATGCAGGACCGCTGGGGGCTTACAGTGAAGAGCGTAATATTCCCGCCAGCGTGCTTGTGAAGATCCCTGAAGGTGTGAGTGATGAACAGGCGGCGGCTTTAATGTTGAAAGGCATGACCGCACGCTACCTGCTGCGCGAGACCTACAACGTGGGAGCGGATACGACCTTGCTTTACCACGCAGCGGCTGGCGGTGTCGGGCTAATCGTTGGTCAATGGGCGTCGGCCCTTGGTGCAAGGGTGATCGGGACAGTCAGCTCGGAAGAAAAAGCCCGGCTGGCTCAGACCAATGGTTATGAATATGTGATCAATTACAAGAGCGAGGACTGGGTAGCGCGGGTGCGTCAGATCACCGATGGGCGCGGCTGTGATGTGGTTTATGACAGTGTGGGCAAGGATACATATCCTGCATCGCTGGATTGCCTTCGTCCACGTGGGCTTTGGTGTTCCTTTGGTCAATCGTCCGGGCCGCTCCCTGAGTTCAACATGGCCATCCTATCTCAGAAAGGCTCGCTGTTTGCGACGCGACCGACGCTGTTCAATTACATTGCGGAGCGCTGGGAGCTGGAAGAGACGGCTGGGGACCTGTTTGCCGCTGTGGCTGACGGAACAATCAATATTCAGATCAATCAACGCTACAGCCTGAAGGACATTGCACAGGCGCACTGCGATCTGGAAGGGCGCAAAACCACCGGTGCAACAGTGATTATCCCTTAAACACGTTTGAGGGATTGGGAGGATTGATGGATCGGTCGCGGTATCTTTACGGCCCAGCGCTTCGCTATTTCGCAGCAGCTGCGGAAGAGAATTCCATTCGGGCGGCGGCGCGCAAGCTTAATGTGGCGTCTTCTGCGGTGAACCGGCAAATTCTCACACTGGAAAAGCAGTTGGGAATGGAGCTGTTTGAGCGCGTGGGGCGCACGATCCGTCTGTCTTCTGCAGGGGAAATTCTACTGGCACATATTCGGCGGACACTGTCTGATCTGGAAGCGACCGGTGCGGAGCTGGATGCACTAAAAGGTCTTCGTCGTGGTGTGGTTTCGATTGCAACGGTTGAGAGTGTGACCGAAGCGCTGTTGCCTGAGGTGATTGCGCAGTTCCACAAGGATTACAGCGGCATTCATGTGGATGTGCAGGTGATGGGGGCTGAGCGGGTTGCGCAGGCTGTTGAGAAGGCTGAGGTGGATGTAGGGTTCACATTTGAACCACCGGATACCGATGCGCTTAACATCACCTACAAGAAGGCATTGGAGATTGGGGCAATCATGGCTCCGACGCATCCGCTTGCCGGCGAAGAACAGTTGAGTCTTGCACAGTGCTTTGAGTATCCGGTTGCCATGCCAGCGCGCGGGATCTCTATTCGTGCCCGGCTGGATGTGGCGCTCTCTCACAGTTCTATTGGTGGGCACAGCAGTGTGGAGGCGAACTCTCTGCGCTTTATGAAACATCTGGTGCGCTCTGGTGAAATGGTGGCGTTTCAGACGGTCATTGGTTTGGAAGAAGAATTGGCGAGCAAACGGCTGCTTTTCAAACCGCTTGTTGATGAACAGCTGACACGCGGCCATTTTTGCGTCATCACCTCGTCTTTGCGTGGGCTTGCACTGGCGCCAGCAATTTTTCTTGAGCAAGCGGAGGCAAGATTGGAGAAGATTTTGCCTAAAATTGATGCCTAAATGGCATCACGCATGACACTTTTTTGTTCTTTTGTTATCATGAATAGTCGTGCACTCTGTAGTTTCACTTAGATTCTGGCATCTATTGCAGTTGCCATTTGAAAGACGAGGCAACTATGGGGCGATTGACCACCCACGTTTTGGACAGTGCTCAGGGGAAACCAGCGGCAGGGCTGCAGGTTGAGCTGGTTCGCATCGATGGGGACAGCTTTTCCAAAATCGGTGTATTTTCGACCAACAATGATGGGCGTGTGGATGGGCCGTTGCTGGAAGGTGACAGTCTGACTGTGGGCACCTATGAACTGCAGTTTCATGCAGGTGACTACTTGCGAGGCGAAGGTCTTGCTCTCCCAGAGCCTGCGTTTCTTGATGTTGTTCCGATCCGCTTTGGTATTGCGGATGTAAGCAGCCACTATCATGTACCACTGCTGCTTTCTCCCTTTGGTTACACCACCTACAGGGGGAGCTGAGTTGATGCGCACAGCAATCCGCTTCCTTCGAAAAGGTCAGGTCATCGAGTTGGACAATTTTGAACCAACGGCGACTTTGCTTGATTATCTGCGCCTGAGTGAGCACTCAACGGGCACCAAAGAAGGATGTGGTGAAGGGGATTGTGGTGCCTGCACCATTGCGCTTGGGCGTTCGCGTGATGGCAAACTCGTATATGAGCCTGTTAACAGCTGCATCTTACTGCTCGGCCAGATTGATGGCTGTGAGCTTGTAACGGTAGAAGATCTGGAAGGGCCTGACGGATTACACCCGGTCCAAAAGGCACTTGTTGACCTACACGGTTCGCAATGCGGGTTTTGCACGCCCGGTTTCGTGATGAACCTCTTCACACTTTACCACGCAAATACGCCGGGTCTGACACGGCAGGATGTGAATAGGTGGATTGCTGGGAACTTGTGCAGGTGTACGGGTTACAGACCCATTGTTGATGCTGCTTTGGATGCGTGTCGCAATGGTTTGAATGATGCATTTTCTGCCCGAGCAACAGAGACAGAGCACAAACTTGTAGCTCTTCAGGATGCGCAGGATGTTCATGTGGGCGATGGCGAACGCTTTTTCTATGCACCCAGCAGTTTTCAGCGTTTGCTGGAGACCTATGGAGAGCATCCAGAGGCTACCCTTGTTTCTGGCTCTACAGATGTTGGGCTTTGGGTCACTAAACATCTGCGTGATCTGCCAAAGGTCATTTATCTGGGGCGAGTGAATGGCTTGAGCACTTGTTATGAGGACGAGCAGGGTATCCGGCTTGGGGCGGGTGCGTCTTATGCGGTTGCAGAGCAGTTCCTGAAATCCATTGATCCTGATCTGGATCTGGTGGTCAGCCGGATTGGCTCAAAGCAGGTTCGGGCATCGGGTACCGTTGGTGGGAATATCGCAAACGGATCGCCAATCGGGGATATGCCGCCAATGCTGATTGCGTTGGGGGCCGAGATTGAGTTGCAAAGCAATCGTGGGCGTCGCACGTTGCTGCTGGAGAATTTCTTCATTGACTATGGCAAGCAGGACATCGCTGAGAACGAAGTGCTGACGTCGATCAATGTGCCGCGTTTGAGTGCTGATGAGCAGTTCCGGGCCTTCAAGATCACCAAGCGTTTTGATCAGGATATTTCTGCGGTAATGGCTGCGTTCTGTCTGACAGTCAAAGACGGTGTGGTGAAGAGTGCACGCATGGCATTTGGTGGTGTTGCGGGCATCCCAAAACGTGCAAGTGAGGCCGAAGCAGCTCTGGTTGGGGTATCCTTGGACGATCCAGACAGCTGGCAGAATGCGTTGGATATTATTGAGGGTGAATTCGTTCCGTTGACTGACATGCGGGCCTCTAGCACTTATCGGCGTGATATTGTGCGGGGACTTTTAGAAAAAGCCCTGCTGGAAATCTCTGCTGCATCCTCGCAAAAAACGCGTGTCTTTGGGCAACGTGAACTGGTTGGGGGAGGCGCTCATGTCAACTGATCTTCTTGAAAAGACAGCGGAACGCACCTCGGCCTCTCAGGTTGTTGGAAAATCCTACAAGCATGACAGTGCGGAAAAACATGTAGCTGGCATTGCGACGTACATTGATGACATGATTGAGCCGTACGGCACGCTTCATGTGGCGCCGGGGTATGCGTCACATGAAGCGTGTGGCCGTCTGGTGACAGTCGATCTGAGCGCTGTCAGAGCAGCTGCCGGTGTCGTTGCGGTGTTGGAAGCAGCGGATATTCCTGGTGTCAATGATTGCTCTCCCGCTATGGGAGATGATCCGGTGCTTGTTTCGGATCGCATCGCATTTCATGGACAGCTGGTGTTTCTTGTGGTGGCTGAGAGCCGTTTACAGGCGCGCAAGGCTGTTAAACTGGCACGGATTGAGGTTGAGGCAGAAACGCCTCTGGTGAGCGTTGCTGACGCTCTCAAAGCTGAGCAGACTGTGTTGCCGGACTATGAGTTTCGCCGGGGGACACCTGAAGGCACTTTGGGACGTTCAGCGCACACGGTAACGAGCAGTTTTGCGCTTGGCGGGCAGGAGCACTTCTATCTTGAAGGACAGATGGCTTTTGCTATTCCCGGTGAAGATGGGGACATGACTGTACATTCCTCCACCCAGCATCCAACTGAGGTTCAGCACACCATTGCGAAAGTTCTGGGTGTTGATGAGGCGGCAGTGACCGTTGAAGTGCGCCGTATGGGCGGTGCGTTTGGTGGTAAGGAATCTCAGGCGAACCAATGGGCGGCGCTGGCGGCTTTGGCTGCATATGCAACGGGGCGTCCATGTAAATGCCGATTGGATCGTGATGACGATATGATCCTGACTGGAAAGCGTCACGACTTCCTGGTTGATGTGGCTGCGGGGTGTGATGCATCGGGCAAGATTGAAGCGGTTCAGATTGATTTGAATTCGCGTTGTGGTCACTCTGCGGATTTATCGCTTGGGATCAATGACCGTGCCATGTTCCATGCGGATAACAGCTATTTCTATCCAGACGTTCTCATCCGTTCCAAGAGGCTGAAAACAAATACAGTTTCCAATACGGCATTCCGTGGTTTTGGTGGGCCTCAAGGGATGTTTGCTGCGGAACGGCTGATGGATGCGATTGCGATCAAGATGGGGCAGGATCCGCTTGATGTGCGTAAGGCGAATTTTTATCGGGATGGTGAGAACACCACGCCCTATGGGCAGTCGGTTGATGAGCACGACGTGCTGGCCGCGCTGGTAGATGAATTGGAGCAAAGTTCCGACTATCGTGCACGCCGAAAAGCCGTTGAAGCGTTTAATGCTGAGAATACGATCCTGAAGAGAGGGATTGCTCTTACACCAGTGAAGTTTGGCATCTCGTTTACGCTCACACATCTCAATCAGGCGGGAGCGCTGGTACATCTTTACCGGGATGGGTCAGTACATCTGAACCATGGCGGCACTGAGATGGGGCAGGGCCTCTATCAAAAAGTTGCCCAGATCGCAGCGACTGAGATGGGTGTTAGCCTTGGGAAAGTGAAGATCACCGCGACCAATACCTCTAAGGTTGCAAATACATCTCCAACCGCAGCCTCATCCGGTACTGACTTGAATGGTATGGCTGCCGCGATTGCGTGCCGTGAGATTGTTGGTCGCCTGAAAGCCTTCGGCGCTCAACATTTTGAGGTTTCTGAGGGGGATATTGAGCTTTGTGACGATCAGATGCTGATAGATGGGACACTGAGGCTTTCTATCAAAGAACTGGCTCAACTTGCTTATGAGCATCGCATACATCTTTCCTCCTCCGGGTTTTACAAGACACCGAAGATTATCTGGGATCGGGAGCGGGTGAAGGGACGGCCTTTCCTGTACTTCTCTTATGGTGCCTCCTGTTCTGAGGTGGTGATTGATACGTTGACCGGTGAAATGAAAGTTGAACGGGTTGATGTGCTTCATGATGTTGGCAAATCGCTCAATCCGGCATTGGATATTGGCCAGATTGAAGGTGGCTTTGTGCAGGGTATGGGCTGGTTGACCACGGAAGAGTTGTGGTTTGATGATGCTGGCCGACTGCGGACACATGCTCCGTCTACTTACAAGATACCGACGGCCACGGATGTTCCTGAGGTTTTTAATGTGGCGCTTTATGAGAGTGACGGGAACCCTGAGCCAACGATCTATCGTTCCAAGGCTGTTGGCGAGCCGCCTTTGATGCTGCCAATCTCTGTTTTTTGCGCAATCAACGATGCGGTTGCGAGCCTGAACAAGGGTGTTTTGCCTAAACTGGATGCACCAGCAACGCCTGAAGCGATCTTGAAAGCTGTTAAAGCGATCAAGGCGGGAGAGGTGAGCTGATGCGGGTTTGGGGTGAAGTTCTGTCTGCTCTGGATGCTGCTGGCCGTTGTGTGCTGGTGAGCATACTGGATGTTGCCGGATCCTCTCCTCGTGAGACTGGCACACGGATGGTCGTACGCCCCGATATGTCGTTTAAAGGAACCATTGGTGGTGGGCGTCTGGAATACGATGTTTTGCATGAAGCTGTTTCATTGATGAAAGAGGGCGGTGCCGCCTTCCAAACACGCTCATACGCGCTTGGTCCTGACCTTGGACAATGCTGCGGCGGGCGGGTTGAAATCGCATTTGAGCAATTTGATCTCAATTATCGTGGTCGTGCACAAGATTTTTCCACACAAGAAGGGGTGGGGATTTTTTCAACGACTGCAAATACTTGCAGTTCCGGGCCGCTTGAAAGGCACGTATTACCCCCTGCAATGTGCAGGGCAGATTCCGCTGAAATTGTTTTAAATCAAGGCAAATTGACGGAGAGGTTCGGGGAGGATAGACCCCATCTGTATCTGTTCGGTGCAGGGCATGTTGGCAAGGCTTTGATGCTTGCAATGGCCCCATTGGGCTTTCAGATCAGCTGGATTGATGAACGACGCGAAATTTTTCCTAAATATGTACCTTCCAATATTCGCTGCATTCATCTAAATGAGCCTCAAGTCGTCGTAAAGAACCTTGAACCGGGAAACTATGTCATCGTAATGACCCATGATCACAAGCGTGATCATGCTATAGTAGATGCCGCTGTTCGTAGAACCGATCTGGCATTTATTGGATTGATAGGCAGTGCAACAAAGCGCGCGCGAACACTAAAACGGTTCAAAGACTCCGGGGTATCGGAGGCGCAGAGCAAACAGCTTGTTTGTCCGGTCGGAATTACTGAGATTAAAAGCAAAAAACCGTCTGATATTGCAATTTCCATTGCTGCTCAACTTCTAGTGGTAAAGGAAAAGCAAATGAGCAATGCTCAGGGAGGTTTTCGTTTTGCTTCTTAGGTTCAGGGAGAACATCTCGATCTAATTTTGCTTGGGGGAACGGATAACACGATGGAAAACGAACAGAGGTCTGGCCCGGTGGCAGAGGGCGTAGATCTCATAGAAGCCAAGGGTATTACCAAGCGATTTGGTGACATTCTAGCGAACGACAATGTCGATCTCGTCATTAAGCAAGGTGAAATTCATGCTTTGCTGGGCGAAAACGGAGCGGGAAAGTCCACGCTCGTGAAAATTCTCTACGGCGCTCTTGAACCGGGTGCGGGAGAGATCCTCTGGAAGGGGAAACGGGTTTCAATCTCGAACCCTGCGGCTGCCCGCAAACTGGGCGTTGGCATGGTGTTCCAGCACTTTTCCTTGTTTGAAGCACTGAGTGTGGTTGAAAACATCGCGCTGGCCTTGCCTAAAGGCGAGAAAATCGAGGCTCTTTCCAAACGTATTACTGAGGTTTCCCAAAAGTATGGCCTGCCTCTGGATCCTGCAGCACTGGTTGCGGATCTGCCGGTTGGCATCCGTCAGCGTATCGAAATCGTACGTTGCCTTTTGCAGAACCCCAGTCTCATCATCATGGATGAGCCTACGTCTGTACTGACCCCGCAAGAAGCGGATCAGCTTTTTGTCACCTTACAGCGCCTTGCCTCTGAAGGCTGTGCGATCCTTTACATCTCTCATCGTCTGGAAGAGGTGAAGAAGATCTGCCACAACGCCACGATCATGCGCAATGGCCGTGTGGTGGGTGGGTGTGATCCTGCTGAGGAAACACCAGCCAGCCTTGCTCGTATGATGGTGGGTGGTGATGTTCATGATATTTCCGCTGGTGCGACTGAAGCTCAGCCGGGCGATGTGATGCTCAAGCTGCGTAATCTGTCCATTCCATCAGATGGCGCATTTGGCATTGAGCTTAAGGACGTCAATCTAGACTTGCGCGGTGGTGAGATTGTTGCCGTTGCCGGGATTGCTGCGAACGGCCAGAGCGAGTTGTTTGATGCGATCTCTGGTGAGACGCAGGTCAAAGATGCTTATGCGGTTGAGATTTGCGGTGTGCCGGTTGGCAAGCGCAAGATCAATGACCGGCGTTTGCTTGGCTCTGCCTTTGTCCCAGAAGAGCGTTTAGGTCATGGCGCGGTGCCGGGCTTTGTGCTTTCCGACAATATTTTACTGACGCGCTATAAAACTGAGCCTTCACTGATCAAGCACGGCATGCTGAACCAGAAGCTTGCAGCTGAAATGGAAAAGCGCATTACCGTTTCTTACGATGTGCGCATGTCTCATGACAATCCTGAGGCGCGGTCTCTTTCCGGTGGTAACCTGCAGAAGTTTGTGGTTGGTCGTGAGCTGGACCGTGTGCCGAAAGTGCTGGTGATCAATCAACCGACCTGGGGCGTTGATGCAGGCGCTGCGGCTTTGATCCGTCAGGCGATCATTGATCTGGCCCGAGGCGGTTCAGCTGTTCTGGTGATTTCGCAGGATCTTGATGAGATCTATGAGATTTCTGACCGGATTGCCGTGATCTCTCGCGGTGAGCTTTCTGTAGCCGAACCGGCTTCGGAAATGACGCGTGAGAAGATTGGTCTTCTGATGGCGGGTATGGGTGAGGGCAAGTCTGCTTCCCCTGCAGTAAAAGCGGGAGAGACCCATGCGCATTGAACTTGAAAAACGCGCTGAGCACTCTCAGCTGATGACCGTTGTTTCACCGCTGATTGCGATTGGTCTCACCCTCGTGTGTGGCTCTATTTTGTTTGTCAGCATGGGCTACAACCCGATTGACGCGCTTTATGCCTATTTCATTGAGCCACTGACAACCAGCTGGTCCATCGAAGAGCTGCTGGTGAAAGCAGGTCCGCTGGTGCTGATCGCGGTTGGCCTGTCTGTCTGCTTCCTCTCTAACTCGTGGAATATTGGTGCAGAAGGTCAGTTCACCATGGGTGCGCTGGCTGGATCTATCATTCCGGTCCTGTTTTTCGACTTTACCAGCCCACTGGCGCTGCCTTTGATGGTGCTGATGGGCATTTTAGGCGGTATGGCGTGGGCGTCTATTCCGGCGTTTTTGAAGGTGCGGTTTGGGACCAATGAGATCCTGACCAGCCTGATGCTGGTTTACATTGCCCAGTACATTCTCGACTTTCTTGTCCGTGGCCCATGGCGTGATCCGGATGGTTTCAACTTCCCGGAGAGCCGGATTTTTGATGCGGCACACGTGCTGCCGAAAATCGGTGAAGGGCGTTTGCATATTGGCATGATCTTCGCTGTGCTGGCTGTTCTGGTGGTTTGGTGGATGCTGTCTCGCACGCTCAAAGGTTTTGAGATCAAGGTGATGGGTGAGACCCCACGTGCCGGTCGCTTTGCGGGTTTTTCCAGCAATGGTGTTGTCTGGTTCGGTTTCCTCGTTTCTGGCGGTTTGGCTGGTCTGGCAGGTATGGCGGAAGTTTCCGGTTCTATTGAACAGCTGACACCCGTTATTTCTCCAGGTTATGGGTTTACCGCAATTATCGTGGCGTTCCTTGGTCGCTTGAACCCGATTGGCATTTTGTTTGCCGGATTGTTGCTTGGGCTTTCCTATATCGGTGGTGAATCTGCGCAGGTCAGCCTTGGTTTGACTGACAAGGTGACCCGTGTGTTCCAGGGCATGCTGCTGTTCTTCGTGCTCGCGTGTGACACGCTCATTCTTTACAGATTCAAGTTTGCTTCCAGCGCGAAAAGCATGAAGGAGGCAGGCAATGTCTGATCTTTCCATGATCGAAGCTGTTCTTCTGACCATCATCACCGCGTCTACGCCACTGTTGCTTGCTGCGATTGGTGAGCTTGTGGTGGAGCGGTCCGGTGTGCTCAACCTTGGTGTTGAGGGCATGATGATTGTTGGCGCCGTGATGGGTTTTGCTGCGACACAGGCAACCGGTTCTCCTTACATAGGGATTGTGGCGGCCATGATCTCCGGCGTTGCCATGAGCCTGCTGTTTGGCTTCCTGACGCTTAATCTGATGGCCAATCAGGTGGCGACAGGCCTTGCGCTGACTATACTGGGGCTTGGCCTTTCCGGCATGGTTGGAGAAGCCTTCATCGGTCAGCCGGGTATCAGCCTGAAACCGATTGCTATTCCAGTGTTGTCGGGCATTCCATTTATTGGGCCGCTGCTCTTTAATCAGGACGTTCTGGTTTACGCTTCTTATGGTCTTGTGATTGCGGTTTACTTTGTGCTGTTCAGGTCTCGTACGGGTCTGATCATCCGTGCTGTTGGTGACAACCACGGCTCAGCACATTCACTTGGATACTCGGTTATTCAGGTGCGTTATCTTGCGGTGATGTTTGGTGGGGCGTGTTCTGGCCTTGCTGGCGCTTACCTGTCGCTCATTTACACCCCGCAGTGGGTTGAAGGCATGACAGCGGGCCGCGGCTGGATTGCGCTGGCTCTGGTGGTGTTTGCAAGCTGGCGTCCGGCACGTGTGCTGATTGGGGCTTATCTGTTTGGTGCTGTTTCCATTTTGCAGTTCCACGCGCAGGCCGCAGGTATTGGTTTGCCGACGCAGTTGATGTCTGCTCTGCCGTATCTGGCAACCATCATTGTGCTGATCATGATCTCGCGCAATAAGACGCTTGCCAAGGTGAATACACCTGCGTGTCTTGGTAAGCCTTTTGTGCCTGATCGCTAAGAAGAACCTGATTTGGCCAATGCGCTCATAGTAGACATTGGTCAAATTGCCAATATTTCGACCTTCGTATACATGGAGGCGAGAGAACGAAGATAGCAGAGACCTTGATCTCTGAGTGCAAATAACACGGTTCACCGTTGCACAGATCGCGGAAACCTGCCCGCACGCGAATAAAAGATCGCATATACATGCGAGATACAACAAAGCAGGAAACAACTTGAGAGCGCACAGATGCGCAGAACAGATCTTTCGGGGCTGTTCCTATCGCATTTGTTTGGAGCTTTCGTTCATCTGGTTCTCATTGGTGTACTCCGCTGCGCTTGTTAGGGTGTTGCGCGGCTGGAGTGCAGGCTTAGGCTTATGTGTATCCTTATCCGAAAACCGGAACCATTTTTCGGGGATACGCTCTAACCTATAAAGGGGAGCGCACAATGCGCACTATCTTCAAGCTGGCAGCAACTGCTGCAGTTGCACTTGGTCTTTCCGCAGGGGCTTCAAATGCTGCTGATCCACTGAAAGTGGGTTTCATCTATGTTGGTCCGGTTTCTGACCATGGCTGGTCTTACCAGCACGATCAGGGCCGTCAGGCGATTGAAAAGCACTTTGGCGACAAAGTTGAAACCACTTACATTGAAAGCGTGCCGGAAGGTGCGGATGCTGAGCGCGCGATTGAGCGTCTGGCTCGCTCCGGTCACGAGCTGATCTTTACAACCTCCTTTGGTTACATGAACCCAACCTTGAAGGTTGCGCGTAAGTTTCCGAAAGTGAAGTTTGAGCATGCAACTGGCTACAAGCAGGCGAAGAACGTTTCTTCTTACGGCGCTCGCTTCTATGAAGGTCGTTATGTTCTTGGTCAGATCGCTGCTAAGGTCTCCAAGTCCGGTACTGCTGGTTACATCGGTTCCTTCCCAATCCCTGAAGTTGTGCGTGGCATCAACTCCTTCATGCTGGGTGCACAGTCTGTGAACCCGGACTTCAAGATCAAAACCATCTGGGTGAATTCCTGGTACGATCCGGGCCGTGAAGCTGATGCTGCAAAAGCGCTGATCGATCAGGGCGTTGACATCATGGTTCAGCACACTGACTCCCCAGCGCCTCTGCAGGTTGCTGAAGAGCGTGGCATCATGGGCTTTGGTCAGGCATCTGACATGATCAAGTTTGCGCCTAAGGCACAGGCAACTGCGATTATCGACGATTGGTCCGCTTACTACATTGCCCGCGTGCAAGCAGTGATGGACGGCAACTGGAAGGGCCAGGATACCTGGGGTGGTCTGGACGTTGACATGGTTCACATGGCGCCGTTCACCAACATCCCGCAGGATGTTGCAGATGAAGCTGCAAAAACTCTTGCTGCGATCAAATCTGGTGAGCTGAAGCCATTTACCGGCCCAATCACCAAGCAGGATGGCTCTGAGTTCCTGAAAGCTGGTGAGAGCGCTGAAGATGGTGCTCTGCTTTCCATGAACTTCTACGTTAAAGGCATCGACGACCAGCTGCCTAAATAAGCTTTTCGCTTATTTTCGGAGAGCGCCACATTTTTTCAGGGTGCTCTCCGCCGATTTCTGCAGTGGGGGCTTTCTCCCGCTGCCCACTTATTTCAATTGAACTTAAAAGAACAAGACAATGACAGCCACCTTCCTTAGTGAATGGCTCAATCTGCTTTTCCGCTGGTTTCACTTGATTGTGGGCGTGGGCTGGATTGGGACCTCTTTTTATTTCATCGCTCTTGACCTTTCCTTGCGCAAACGGGAAGGGCAGGCAGAGGGCATTTTTGGCAGCGCCTGGGAAGTCCATGGCGGCGGCTTCTACCATGTTGAGAAGTTCATGGTGGCACCGAAAGAGCTGCCGAAAGACCTGATGTGGTACAAGTGGGATGCTTATCTCACCTGGGTTTCAGGTTTTGCTCTTTTGAGCGTTCAGTACTACTTCAACGCAACAGTTTATCTCATTGACCCTGAGGTCATGAAGCTTTTGCCTGTTGAGGCTGTCGCAATTTCCATCGCCTCTCTTGGGCTTGGCTGGATCATTTATGATCGCCTGTGCCGTTCGGCGATTGGCAAGAATACACCTTTGCTGGCCGTGTGCCTTCTGGTGATCATTCTAGGTGCGACCTATGGATATTCTCTGGTCTTTTCAGGCCGTGGGGTTCTTATTCACGTTGGTGCATTGATCGGCACTTTCATGGCCTTCAATGTGTTTATGGTGATTATCCCGAACCAGAAGAAAATTACCGCAGATTTGCTGGCAGGACGTAAACCTGATGCAGCGCTTGGCCTGATTGGCAAGCAGCGCTCGGTTCATAACAACTACCTGACATTGCCCGTTCTTTTGATGATGGTGTCCAACCATTATCCGTTGCTGACGGGGCATAGCCAGCCTGTGCTGGTTGTTGCGCTGATCCTCGTGATGGGCGGTATGGTGCGCCACTTCATCAATCGTCATGATGCGCATGACAACTTTGCCAATTTCTGGTGGGCCTTGCCTACCGCAGCCGTCAGTCTGTTTGTGGCTCTCATTGTGACACAGCCAGCCAAGATTGGTGGCGGACATGGTCCGATCCCAGACAGTGATGTGCTGGAGATTGCGCAGACCCATTGTGCGGCCTGCCATAGTGCGACGCCAACCAATGAGGCATTTACAGAAGCGCCTAAAAACATCGAGCTGGACAGCATCGCTGATCTGCAGCGCTATGACAGCCTGATCATGGCGCAGGCGGTGCGGTCCTCTGCCATGCCACTTGGCAATGAGACAGGGATGACCAAAGAAGAGCGCGAGATCCTTGGCGCCTGGTTGCAGGGGCACTGAAGCGATGGTGACTTATTCTCTGGATGAGGTGAACCGGTTCTCGCAGGACGCCTTTGTCGAGGTGTTTGGCGGGGTTGCGGAGCATACTCCATGGGTTGCAGCTGTTGCGCAGCGAGAAGCGCCGTTCGCTACTCGTAAGGCTTTGATCGACGCTTTCACGAAGGCGCTTCATGATGCGGATGAAGAGGCGCAGCTGGCGTTAATCCGTGCGCATCCTGACCTTGCCGGCAAAGCAGCGCGGGCGGGTAAAATGGCGGATGCTTCGGTGAATGAGCAGTCTGGTGCTGGATTGGATCAACTGAGTGATGCGGAATATGAGCAGTTCACCCAGCTTAACGGCACTTACAAATCCAATTATGGCTTCCCTTTCATCTTTGCGGTGAAGGGAGCGACCAAGCATCAGATTCTGGAGGCTTTCCAGCTTCGTTTGCAGAATTCTGCAAAGGATGAGTTTGCGGAGGCATTGCGTCAAATCTGCCGGATCTTCAGCTTTCGGCTGGAGGATCTGGTGGCAGACGAACAGAGTGCTTGCAGTCCCTGACCCCTGCCGGAAAGTGCTTGCTACAGTTACGTAATGGGCAATAATCCACTGGAACATGGGGGGCTGCGTTATAAGATGCTTGCAACCATCACCTTTATCTATTGGATTACTGCTACTGTAAAATTCAAGGGGAGCATTCATGAAGGCCGCGATTGAAAACCGGTTTGCGGAGCAGGTAGACTTCCTGCGCGAATTGGTCAAGGTGCCAAGCGACAACCCGCCAGGGGATACGGAGCACCACGCATTGCGGACTGCTGAGCTGCTTGAAGGCCTTGGCTTTACCGTTGAAAAACACCCTGTTCCAGAACCATTTGTGCGCCAGAACGGCATGATCTCCGTGACCAATCTGATCATTCGTGAAACGTTTGGCGATGGGTTTGGTCCGGTGATTGCTCTTAATGCCCACGGCGATGTGGTGCCTCCGGGGGAAGGCTGGTCCAAAGACCCTTATGGCGCCGAGATCGATGATGGCGCGCTTTACGGGCGCGGGGCTGCGGTTTCCAAAGGAGATTTTGCCACCTACGCTTTTGCGTTGCTGGCTCTTCGTGAGTATGCGGATGAGCTGGAAGGTTCCGTTGAGCTGCATCTGACCTATGACGAAGAAGCTGGTGGGTTTGTTGGGCCGAAGTGGCTGTTGGAGCAGGAGCTGACCAAGCCGGACTATGCGATCTCAGCTGGGTTTTCCTATGCTGCGACAACGGCTCACAACGGCTGTTTGCATATGGAGGTGATCTTCCGTGGCCGTCAGGCGCATGCCGCGATGCCAGAGAGTGGTGCAGATGCCTTGCAAGCTGCAACGCCTGTTCTCGCTGCGCTTTATGAGGAACGTGATCGCCTCAAGTCTATTCAGAGTGATCAGGACGGTATCGGATCGCCTCAGATCACCGTGGGGCTCATATCTGGTGGCATCAATACCAATGTGGTGCCAGAGCGTGTCTCGCTTCGCGTTGACCGGCGCTTGATCCCCGAAGAGAACGGCGAACAGGTAGAAGAGCAGTTGATTGCGTTGATTGAAGCTTTGGTACCGGAAGATTGCGGTGTTGAGGTTGAGTGTCGACGGATTATGATTGCTGAGCCGCTGCGCGAATTGCCAGGAGCGAAAAAACTGGTGGAAGCGTTGAAATGGCCTGCCAAAGAGGTTTTGGGCATTGAGCTGAAAAGCACGGGTGCTCCGCTTTACACTGATGCCCGCCATTATGCTGAGGCCGGTATTCCAACAGTGCTTTATGGTGCAGGACCGCGTTCCATTCTGGAAGCCAATGCTCATGGGGCGGATGAGCATTTGCAGCTGTCGGACTTAAAGGCGGCTACGATTATTGTCGCAGACGCCTTGAAAACACTTCTTCGATAATGTGAGAAAAGCCCGGAAATTCCGGGCTTTTTTATTAGCCCACTCGACCAGATAGGGCCGTGAAAATGCCTGCGCCCAGAAGGCCTGTTCCGCCAACCTTATTGAGGCGTTTGAGTGTGTTTGGTCCGTTGACAACTTTGCGCAATCCGCCCGCCATGGTCACCCAGAACACTGTGTTCACACCGCCAAGTGTTACGAAGGTGAGGCCGAGAATGAAAAACTGGGTCAACACAGGCTGAGTTTGGTCAACAAACTGAGGCAGGAACGCCACGAAGAACAGCATGCCCTTTGGGTTGAAGGTGGTGACCAGCAGGGTGTCTCTAAAGATCTGGAATGCCGGAACCTGTGGCATCTCAATTTGTGTAGATGGGCCGGAATTGCTGCGCCACATCTTAATGCCAATATAGATCAGATAAGCTGCACCAATGTATTTCATGATCTGGAAGAGCATAGCGGAGGCCGCCAAAACAGCACCAAGGCCTGCAAGAGCTGCTGTAATTGCAAACAGGTCCCCCAACATCACCCCGGTGACAGAGGCAACTGCAGCGCGTTTGCCCTGACTGAGGCTGTAACTGACGACCATCAGGACGGTTGGGCCAGGTATGATCAACAGTAGGATACTTGCCGCGGCAAACGCGATCCATGCTTCAAACGCCATGATGTTCTCCGGAAAGGCCTGATCGATCATGAACAGGTGATGAGTTGAAAGGCTTTGAGCTGATGTCTCAAAGTGTGCAGCAAATGAGAAGCTTACCCATGTAGATGCTGTTTGGGTAGAGGCAGGCCTTTGAGAAATACTGGAGAGACTTTGAGTTCTTGCCACTGTCTGTGAGTTTTATGGAAACTTTCCTGACAGTGCGATGAAGAGCCCGGCACTCAGCAGACCGGTTCCCCCGATCCTGTTGAGACGTTTTGCGCATTTGCCTCCGGTGAGCATGGCACTGCAACTGCCTGCCATGGATGTCCAGAACATCGTGTTGATGCCACCGAGGAGCACGAAGGTTGTTCCCAGCAGTATGAACTGCGGAATGACGGGAATCGTGTCATCTACAAATTGCGGGAGAAACGCAACGAAGAACAGCATGTCTTTGGGGTTGAATGCTGAGACCAGAAACGTATCTCTGAATATTTGCAGGCGGGTCGTTGCCACAATCTCCATTTGGTCTTTGAGGACAGATTTCCTGCGCCACATGCTGACGCCCAGATAAATGAGGTAGGTCGCGCCCGCATATTGCAGGATGTCATAGAGCAATGCAGAGGTTGAGATGACGGCGCCAAGTCCGGCCAATGCGACCGAGATCAGTAAGATACTCCCCAAACTAACGCCAAGGGCTGAGGCGACAACCGCCCGCAAGCCCTGGCTGATGCCATAACTGGAGACCATAAGGACTGTTGGTCCGGGGATGATGAGTAAGATGATGCAGGCAAGGGCGTAAGTCAGCCAAACCTCGATGGCCATGGCTTTTCTCCTGAAACGATGTGTTGCACAGGAGAGGTAGGGGCGAATTGTGACCAAAATTCTGCGGGTGTGATGACGAAATACAACAATGGAAACAATTATTTACGCCTCACATTTTGTTGCAGGAGGCAATGGTGCTTGATGAAAGTTTGAGCGATTGCATGCTGTTGCTCGCATGAGAGCTCAGCTTGGTGAGAGTTGTTTGATCCAGACCGTCAGGTTTCCGGAAGTTTCAAAGCCCGTTTGTATGGCGCTGTGCAGAGTTTCACCTCGTGCATAGCCGACTATGGGTGTTGATGGTTGCCATGCCTGCAAGAGGCCCGCCATTTGCTGGAGGTCTTGTGGGGACAGTGTGCCTGCAAAGATGTTGGAAAGGCCGATTGAGCTGCCAGACCAGTTGCCGATGAAGCCCTTGGTGTACTTTCCCGCTTCAGCATAGCCCCAAAAGGCAATGTTCGGGTTCGTGAGAAGTGCAGGTGGAAACATGCTGCGGTCTGTCTGATTGCCGCTTGTCTTCCATGCTGCCTGCCAGTGCTCCAGCTGCCGGGCGGTCTTTATCTGCTCCCAGCCTGCCGTGTCTGCTTTGACGATTTCAGTCAGATAAAACCAGCTGGCATCGAACAGTTTTTTGAAACCAGATTGTTCCAGTGGAAGGACCGCAAAACTGTCTTTGACATAAACATCAAAGGTTGCAGTGCGCGTGAGGTCATTGATGAATGCAGGTTTTGCTGTCGGGAGGCAGGTCACGATGCTGGAGGGCGGCACAGTGGTGTGAAACAGCTCCTTGGAGCGCTCATAGGGAATGCCATGGGCTTCAAACATATGCTGATAAAGATCCGCATTGTTTTCAGCGGCTTCCAACTGCCATGCGGCTTTGCTCATGATAGCTGGTCTCACGTATCATCCATCTTCTGCACAAGAGAGCATCATAGGAGAATGTGGTGTGGGATCAATAGCCAGCGGCTGCGTATGGACCTCCGCCCTGACGGTAGACGAGCAGGGTGCGGGTGTAGGAGAGGGCCTCGGTGCCGGTTTGATCGTGAGCGACGGTTTTTACGGTCAAAATGCCTTGATCTGGTCTGGAACGGCTTTCTCGCTTTGACAGGACTTCGCTTTGCACTTTGAAGCGGTCATCTGCATAGAAATGACGAGACAATTTTGTATCGGTCCAACCCAGATTGGCCACCACACGGCCAAAGGTGGTTGTGGTGGCGGCGGTGACCAGCGAGAGGACGTGCAGTTCTGATGCTGGCAGACGGTCTCTGCCGTAGACCTCCCGCGCGAACTCATGATCACGGTAAAGTGGGTGCCATTGCATGGTCTGGACGGCGTGACGGAGCATGGAAGACGAATGGAGTGTGATGTCCGGGCTGTGCTCGAAGACCTGACCTGCTGCGAACCCCTCAAAGTAGATGCCTGTTGTTTCCTGTAAGGACCCATCCTCACGTTGATAATAGGCTAAAAACCAAGGATTACTGCTGGAGTTGGGAAGGTTGCCCCAAACCGGGTGCTTGCCTTTTTTGAAGATGCTGACGGTGTATGTGAGGTTGGCGACTTCAACGCCTTCCTGATTGGTGCAGGAGGCTTTTACGGTGACGTTACCGGTTTTGTCTTCACTCTCCTGCGCCGCGATGATCTGGCTGCAGCAGTAGAGCGTGTCGCCGCCGTAGATGGGCGCAGTCATGGAGATGTTCTCAAACGCTGTGATGCGGTCTTTTCTGGCAAAGGTCTTCCAGCTCATGCCGAAGATCTTTTGCAGTGTCAGCGTGGAGACGACGAGAGGTTTCCTGAACTCCGTCTGCGCTGCGTAATGGGCATCATAATGCAGCATTGCGGCATTGAAGGTGTCCAACGCTTCCTCTGCATTTTCCTGCTGAGAAACCGTCATGCCGGGGCGATGGTGGAAGACTTGGTCAACGGAAAACTCTTCAAAGTTAAGGCCATAGATCTCCAAAAAACGATTTTCCGAGCTTTGGGCGTACGCTGAATACATGGTGGGCTCCTCTCAGCCTAGTAGATGGTCAGTTTCTTTGCTTCTTCGCGCAGCTCATCTCGAAATTGTGGGGCAGCGAGCTCAATGAGGGCGTGGGCGCGTTCTGAGGTGGACATGCCAAACAGGTTGGTGCAGCCGTACTCTGTAGCCACATAGCTGACGTCATTACGCGGGGTTGTGACGATGTTCTGAAGGCGCGGGACTATCTTGGAGATGTTGCCATTCTTTGTGGTGGAATGAGCTGCCAGCACAGCAACGCCTTCTTTGGAACGGAATGCACCGCGAACAAAGTCCAACTGACCACCACTGCCGGAAATCTGGCGCCAGTTGACGGATTCAGAGGCTACCTGACCGAACAGATCAATCTCAACGAAGGAGTTCACGGAGACCATGCGGTCATTCTGGGCGATGATGTGCGGGTTGTTGACGTAGTGCGCCGGATGGCATGCCATGGTGGGGTTGTTGTCCATGAAGGCGTAGTAATCCGGGTTGGAAAACAGGGCGACGTTGAAGACGGAGTGGCCTACATCAAGCTGTTTGTGCCGGTTGGAGATGTTACCGGCTTGTATCAGCTCTATCATGGTGTCGCCGAGCACCTCGGTGTGCACACCAAGGTCATTCTTTGTTTTCAGTCGTTTGCCAACCTCATTGGGTACTGCGCCAACACCGAGTTGCACGCAGGCGTAATCCGGTACCAGCGCGGCAACGAAGTCAGCAATCATTTCGTCTTCCGGGCTTTCTGTTTTTTGCGGCACCACCGTGAGGTCACTGGTGTGCTCGATGATCGTGGAGACCTGAGAGACATGAATAACGCCTGGTCCGAAGGTGCGGGGCATGTTGGGATTGACTTCGACAATGAGCTTTTCTGCGGCAAATGCGAGGGGGATGGACATGCTGCCATCCACGCCAAAGCTGAAGTAACCGTGCTCATCCATTGGCGAGACCTGGAAGAGGTGTACGTCAGGTTTGCCCCGGCGGGCTAAGACACCTCTGACGTAGAGGCTAAAGTGTTCTGGCAGGTAATGCGGGATAATCAGTTCAGGGTGGCTCTCACTCATCTCTTGTGCGCGGTCAGCCAGTTGACGCACGCTTCCCCCTAAAAACGGGCAGAGCAGCCTTATACGTTTGAGAACTTCGACATTGATGTACTGATCGACAATTTCTTTCCCTGAGCGCAGCAAGTAGACATCTGGTGTTCCGGTGAAATACTCAGCAGCAGCGGCTTCGCAGAAGGCACGCGTAAGGCGAGGAGGGGTTCCACAATAACACCCGAAGGTGATCAGCTTTGTATCTCTTGCAAGCGTTTTGATGGCCTCATCAGCGCTCGTCAGTTTCTGCTGATACAGCTGATCGTAGTTTTCTGCAGGCATGCGGTTTTCCGGAGTTCATCGTCAAAGGGGTAAGGTTGATCCTATCCATTTTCAGGAAATTAATTGTTACTGATCTACATTCTGCCTGAGCGGCATCAATGGATTAAGTTGGAGTTCCGGTGTGAAGAGCCTGTTATTCTTACCTGCAGATAAAGCGCATCTTTTCCCGAAGGCGACGGCATCGGGAGCAGGGTGTGTGGTGCTTGATCTTGAAGACGGTGTTTGTGAAAAGCAAAAGTCTGCAGCGCGTGATTTGTTGCGCGGTCTGCAAGATGAGTTGCGTGAACATGAGACCTGTGAAATTGGTGTTCGCATCTCATCTTTGAGCACGCCAAGCGGGTTGGAGGATGTGCTGTGCCTGCTGGAACTGGCGCATTTGCCAGACTGGATTTTTCTACCCAAATGTGAAAGCCCGCGAGACCTGGAGCAATTGGATCATCTCCTTCACGCACATCCTGGCAAAGAGATGGTACGGATTTGCGCATTGCTGGAAACGCCAGCCGGACTGTCCAACGCAGAAGCGATTGCCTCAACCCATGCACTGCTTCATGCACTGGCTTTTGGGTATGCGGACTATACGGCAGAGACGGGCGGTACTATGGGCTGGAACAGTCTTGTATGGCCACGTGGACAGCTGCTGAATGCAGCCGTGCAGAACCATCTTTGGGCCATTGATGGTGTGTTTCTGGATTTCAATGATCCTGAAGGACTTGAGGATGAAGCCCGCAATGCGCGAGATATGGGATATAACGGCAAATTCGCCATTCATCCTTCTCAAGTCAGCGTTGTCAATTCGTGCTTTGAACCCAGTGATGAAGAAGTTCAGTGGGCCTTGAATGTGCTTGAAAAGCAAAAGGATACGGCAGGACAAGGCGCGTTTGTTGTTGATGGCAAGATGGTCGATGCTCCTGTGATCCTGCGCGCGAGACGTTTGCTTGGTCTGAGTGATGGCGATGATCATCCGTAAGTATTTATATAATTGAATACTTATATGGTTTGTGCTATAATGTGATAATAATAAGTAATTCCATAATCCACCTTATGCATAAGTTTGATTTTTACTTGTTATTACTGTGTGGGATCAGTCATTCTGCGCAGTGTACGGAGCAGGGGGGGGTGGCAGGTCTTCGCTAGACTCACGAGAGTGAAATGATCTCAGGTGAATGCGCCGAAATGCTACGTAGCAAGCCTAAGTTGATGAATATATTTCACTTTACGGAAATGTATGTCCTTGAATACACCTGATTTTAGTCTTTGGGTTTTGTATTAAAGAACAAGCCTTTTTAACTTTGAATGACTGGCGAATAACGCTGTTAACCGCGCTGGCATCCTTGAAATATCATCTCTTTTATACTTAGCAGGAGGTTTGTTAGGCTCGGGTTGAATGCTGGTGCTGCATACCTGCATTTGCAAAATTTAGCTTTCCCTGTATGTATCTGGGCCGCTACGGCCCGAACAGGTCAAGGAGCCCGTCATGTCTATGATGAGAGCGGCCGTTGTGCGCGAATTTGGTGCACCGTTGGACGTGTGTGAAGTTGAAAAGCCTACAGTAAATGATGACAGTGTTCTGGTGAAAATTGAGGCCACTGGTGTGTGTCACACTGACCTTCACGCTGTTGAAGGTGACTGGCCAGTCAAGCCGACACCAGCCTTTATTCCGGGCCATGAAGGCGTGGGAATTGTGGTTGAGAAAGGCCGGAATGTCACTTCGGTGAAAGAGGGGGATCGTGTTGGAATTCCCTGGCTTCACACTGCTTGCCGCTGCTGTCGTCACTGTGTCGATGGCTGGGAAACCTTATGTGAAAGCCAGCAAAACACTGGTTACAGCGTCAATGGCAGCTTTGCAGAATACGCTTTGGCAGACCCGAATTTTGTCGCTCATTTGCCGAAAGAACTTGAATTTGCACCAGCAGCACCAATCCTGTGCGCGGGTGTGACTGTATATAAGGGACTGAAGGAAACTGAGACAAAACCGGGACAAACGGTTGTGATTTCCGGTATTGGCGGTTTGGGGCATCTGGCTGTTCAATACGCCAAGGCCATGGGCTTGCATGTGGTTGCGGTTGATATTGCAGAGGACAAACTGGAGCTTGCAAAATCACTTGGCGCGGATATGACGCTCAATGCATTCAAGTGCGATCCGGTGGCTGAAGTGCAGGCTGGCGGCGGTGCTGAGGGCGTGTTGGTCACGGCAGTGGCTGGCAAGAGCTTCCAGCAAGGCGTTGGCATGTTGGCACGCGGCGGCACTATGAGCCTTGTTGGTTTGCCTCCTGAGGATTTCCCACTCAACATCTTTGATATGGTGCTCAACCGCAAAACCTTACGCGGTTCTATTGTGGGCACGCGAAATGATCTGCGAGAGTCCTTGGAGTTTGCTGGTGAAGGCCAGGTCGCTGCGCATTACACCACAGAGCCGCTCGACAATGTGAATGACATCTTTGACCGTATGCGCAACGGCAAGATTGAAGGCCGGATCGTGATGGACTTTTAGAGCCTGAGAAATGCTTTGGTGCCGCAGACTGTGCATAGGAGTCTGCGGCATTTGTGTATTTGGGTGGTGGCGCATTCAATGAGTTCAAGCCTCGTCAATATGCTCATCAAGTTTCTTGAGTAAACGTGTCATCTCGGCGCATTCGTCCTCAGAATACACTTTGGTCAGAAGCGGATAGGCGACATTTGCCATGGCGTTAAGAGCAGTCTTGAGCTTGCTTTCACCTTCCTGCGTAATATTGATCAGGATAACCCGCTTATCCGTTTCTGATCTATGACGCGTGACGAGGCCTTGCTTCTCCAGTCGGCCAATGATCTTCGTTGCACCACCTTCGGTGAACATCAGGGCACTGGAAATATCACTCATTCGCACTTCACCTCCTGACTGCTGGACGCGTCCAAGAAGCTCTTTTTCTGACAAGGTCAGATCACATGCCTCTGTCACTGCCGCTTGTAGCTTCTGCCTAAGGCGAGCGGCTTGCAGTAACAGCAGATGCGCTGTCTGAATGGTTGCCTTTTGGGACTCTGGGGCGAAATCAAACTGAGTCATCATATATCCGAGGTGTTACAGATAATACTTGACTAGAATAGTAATCTAGTCAAGTATTATGGTCAATCGATCTTGACCGACTGTAAACAAGGATAAAAAAGTGTCCATAGACCTCACCCCATCTAAACCTCCAAAATCCAGTGTTTTGCGTCTTTTACGGTGTATGTTTCGTCAGGGGGCGAGAACCCGTATTTGTCCTCCTGGACCACGACTTGACGGGAAAACTGTTCTGATAACAGGCGGATCAGCGGGTGTGGGCGAGTATGTTTCCCGAGGATTGATTTCGCGGGGGGCCAAGGTTGTGTCTTTGTCCCGCGGCATTTCTCAGGGGAAGAGAGGAGTTTCTGATCTCCGGCAAATTAAATGCGATCTATCTTGCTTGCAGTCTGTGGCGGATGCGGTTGGCAAAGTGGGTGATCAGAAAATTGATATATTGATCTGCAACTCGGGTGTTTTGCAGCACGACCATGAAATGGCTTCTGACGAGGTTGAAATGACCTTTGCTGTCAATGTTTTAGGCCATCATCTGTTGTATCGACTCCTGATGGAGCAAGGCAAATTTGCGGAGGATGCACGCATTGTGATGACATCGGGAGATGCCTATGTCATGGCTCAAACCTGTGATGTGAACCCGTTGAACTACTCAAGCAACCGGGTTTATGGCGGGAGCAAACTGGGCAATTTGTGGCAGATGCGGGAGCTCGCGAAACGTTATCCGGCTCTCAAGAGCTATGCTATTCACCCTGGGGTCATTTTGAGCGGTTTTGGTGGGTTTGCTGAGCAAGGCGGGCTTAGAAGCTGGTTGGCCAAAAGACTGCTGATATCGGAAGAACTCGGGGCACAAGCTGCGCTTATTGCGGCGACGCAAGATGTTCCTAGCGGAACCTATTGGCACAACGTCTGGGGAGTTATGGATTTGCCTGATGGAGATGTCAGTATGGATCGACAGAAATCAGCTGCGCTTTGGGATCAACTCGAACAGCTTATTGAAGCATACGTTTGATTGGCTGAAGGTTTGTCTACCAGACCTGAGAACCGCATCACGACAATTTCGCAGACATGGTGAGCGGACATTTTAGAGGAAAGATACCTTCGCACAGGCCGTATATGTAAAATACGCATAAGGTGGATTATGGAACTAAAATGAAAAAGGTCAGATTGAGCTTAGTGCGCTGAGTTTATGTGGGTTTCGACGGCAGTTGCAATGCGCTGTGATGCGTGGCCATCACCGAACGGATTTTTGCGATCGATCTTTGTGTGTTTGCCTTTCAGGATGTGCGCGGCTTCATCCGTGATGGTTTGCTCACATGTGCCAACGAGTTTTGCGAGTCCGCTGGTCAATGCTTCTGGTCGCTCTGTGGTCTTGCGCAAGATTAGTAGCGGTGTTCCAAACTCCGGTGCTTCTTCCTGTATGCCGCCGCTGTCTGTGAGGATCAGGTCTGCATCACGTTCCAATGCGATAAGCGCTTCATAGGACAGCGGCGTGACCAGATGTACACGTGGCACATTTTTGAGCACGGACTCGACCATGTCTTTGACAACTGGATTTGGATGGACCGGCAATACGACCTGCAGATCCTCATGGGCTTCTGTGATGTGTTTTAGGGCCTGGCAAATGTGGCGCATGGGATCGCCCCAGTTTTCACGTCGGTGTGTGGTCACCAGCGCCAATCGTTTTTGCGGTCCCAGAACATCTTTCAATTCGTCCAGCTCACGGGCTGGTTTGATTTTCTGTGCCAGATGTCGAACGGCGTCGACCACCGTGTTTCCTGTGGTGAGGATTTTGTCGTTGCTCAGGCCTTCACGCAGCAAGTTGTCTTTGGCGATGGATGTTGGAGCAAACAGCCTATGGCATAACTGGTCTGCCAATCGTCGGTTGGCTTCTTCGGGAAATGGATCCCGCAGCTCACCACTGCGCAATCCGGCTTCCACGTGGCCGACTGGAATGGCGCTGTAAAAACTGGCCAACGCGCCGACGAAGCCTGTTGTGGTGTCGCCGTGGACCAATGCGTATTTGGGATGATGCACAGCAATGTATGCGTTTATGCCTTTGAGCAGTTCGCCGGCCTGATCGGCCAGCCTGTGGCTGGTGCTGGATACGTCGAGCCAGTTGATCTGGTGAATGCCAAAAGAGTCTAGAGCGTTGGATGCGATTTCGCGGTGCTGGCCTGTCATTAGAATATGGGCGTGCAGGATTGGGCAGTTTGCGATTGCAGAGATGACCGGCGCCATTTTTATAGCTTCTGGACGGGTGCCTATGATGCACAGCACTTTGTTAGGCCCCGCTCCGATGATCTCTGGTTCTTTCATCTTTTGCGCTACGGTCCTTGTGATTATTCGGCAGCTTCTACATTAGCCAATGCGTTTGCAATGCATACATGAGCGTTTTCAGTAAGAAACTCTTTGATCTCGCGACTGTGTTTGTTGTTGAACTTCAGGATATGACTGGACAACGAGAACAAGGCCAAAGGCTGCGTGGCCGAAAATCGTGCGTTCTTCAAACGGCTTTTCATGGTGCCGAGCGAGGTTGGGATTGTGCTGAAATCTGCTGTTCTTGGATCAATCTCGAAGATTTCCACCACTGGAATAACCGTATGATCTTGTGTGCTGAAGGCGGCGCTGATGGCGCGTTGCAGGTTGCGGCTGGAATAAGGTTCCATAAGCTTGGCCCCTAGCCCATCCTGCAGCAACAGAATGTCCATGGATGATTTTGCCATGAGCTTGTTCCATTGGGTGGCCAGTTTTCGCGGAATGGTCTTCAAATCGGTGTATCCAGAGATGGCAACAGGCCCCGGGAGGATGCGGTTCAAGATTGCGCGGGTTTGTGTGGTGTATCCGGTGACGAGCTGTTTGAGCTTGATATCCAACAGCAGATTGCCATCAATTTCATCTGGTATATACCAGCCCGCAAAAACCTCGGTGGGATGAGCGGTGTAGCTGATCTGGGCCTTTATCGCAGTGGCGAGTTTTTCGGTCTCCGCTAAGCGTTTGTCCAGATAGGTCTGGCCATCCTTTTGCAGCTTCTCCATGAATGTCGGATCATACCTGAGGCCGAACCAGAGTTTGGCTCCGGCTTCATCCGCGCCCATGATTGCAGCTTCGAGCCACATAGGCAGCTTGATTTCGCCCTGAAGATCGCTTCCCCATACGGTCCACTGGAGGATGGCTTCGTTTATGCCAAGTCGTTGATGTGAAAGGAGTTCGCTGCGCCATAATCTAGGGTTAGGAAAATATTCATCGCCCCAGGGTTGTACGAAGCTCATACGTATAGGAATACATTCCTTAGTTCCGGAATCTTGCCGCGCGTAGGCTTTAAAGATCATCATGAATGTGATGAGAGCGAGGCAGAACACCCCAAGAACGAAGAGTTTAGAAGTTTGCTTGAAGTCCAAGAAGCACTCGGCTGGTCTCACTGTCATCTGTGTTTAATACTTCGTGTCCTACACGCCCGAACACTTCCAGCTGAAGCAGGTCACCATAGGCTTCGGTGTACCACCCTCTCCACTTCAAAGATGCTCCCAGCCCTGCTTCAATCGCCACAGCGCTGGTTTGGGAGTTCCAGTTTCCGCTCCCTATGGAATACGCAAAGGGCGACAAAATCAGGTTAGGATCGAGCCTAAAAGTGTAACCAAGTCGGCCATCTCCATAGAACAGAATGGTTTTTTCCTTTTCGAAGAAACGGCCACCTTCCAGATACAGGCTGATGTAGGGTTCTTTGTCGATAGGCTCGCCAGAGTAAAAATCGTAGAGCGGGAGGAAGTCGTTTCCTCGGGTGAAAGACCAAAGCACCCTCCCCAGCCAGTTGTCTTCTGTGATGCTGCCACCTTTGAAGAACCGCTCCAGACCGATTTTCAGGTTTTGCGTCATAAACGGCTTGAAGCGCAGGCCGACGATGGTCTGGTAGGTGTCAGGGTCCGGACGGAAGCTGTAGCGTTGGTTGAGCCACTGGGCGCGGGCGATGATCTCGAAGACGCGGCCATTCTGGTAACCGATGACGGGCGGACGCCATGCCACTTCGAATGTACCGAACGGACTGCTGGACGGGATACCCAGGATAGCGCCTGTTATTTCTTCTTCATTCTGCCGTGAGGGGCTGATGCCGTCAAAGAACAGGAAGCTGAGCGGAATTTCCAGAATGCGGAGCTGCCGTTGGAAGCGCTCCAGCTTGTCCTGTTCATAGATGTTGCGCTGGTGCTGGTGTAGCACATCAATCCGCTTGCGAAACAGTTCAGCAGCCTTCTTGTTTTCAAAGGCTGCCAGATAGGTATAGGCCAGATCTTCCTGCAGGTTCGCCTGATCTGGCTTTTCCTCCAGCGAGGTTTCAAAGCGGGTGATCGCCAGATCAGTGTCACCCTGAGCACGGGCAAGATATCCACCCAAAGCGAGGGTTGCCGGGTTTTTATGGTCACTTGCTGGCAGGCTTTCGTATGCGGCCTCTGCTTCCTCCAGTTGATCCAGCTGGAACAGAACCTGAACCACAGAAAAACGGATGTCCGGGGTTGAAGAGATGGACTGGGCCTTGCGCAGGTCCACCAGAGCGTTTGCCAGTGCCTCCGGGGACTGATTGCCCCTATGGAGCGTGAGTTGGGCCCGGGCAGCATAATACCCCGCCATCTGCTCTTGAGAGAGTTTGGAGACATCAAGCTTGGCCATGAGGCGCGCAGCCTCGTCATATTGCATCTGGCGCAGGTTGAGATAGAGCAGCGCCATGCCAGCGCTCTGATCGTCATGAGCCTCAAAGGATTCCTGAAACCAGTCCTGTGCGGCGTTATATTCTCCCAGCTCCTGATAGAGGAAGCCGAGCTGGCTTGCTGTGGCGAGGTTTGGGCTGAGCTCATACGCTTGCTGCAGTTCCTGTCTGGCTTTCTCCTTGTCTCCCAGTCGCAGATAGAGGCTGGCCAGCGTCAGGTGCTTGTCGGCGTTCATGGGCTGGGCCTGAAGCTCCTGTTGTGCGCATGTCAGAGCTTCCAGGTTGCGGTCGAGTACGCGGTAAGCCTCGCATCTGATTGCCAGGATCGCATCGGTGTTTTTGGTCTGGTCCAGTTGTTGCAGCAACATGAGAGCTCTTTTGGGGTGATTGAGCTCCAAGGCAAGATAAGCGGCTTCCAGGCGGGTTTCTGCAGTTGGCGCCATTCGCAGTGACTGGCGGTACATTTTCACGGCTTCCTGAAGCTGCCCCTCTGTTTTCAGGAGGCGCGCCAGTGCAAGGAAAGCCATGGCAAACCTGTTTTTGTTTTCGTCTGACAGGTTTGCTGTGTTGGTGTAGCTGAAAACGTAGTTCAGCCACATGCGGGCCGTGACACCTTCTGCGGTGCTTTCCTTGAGCATGAGATATGCTGGCAGAACGAGTGTCGGGTCTGGCTGCAGCTTCCAGTCTGTGATCAGATAATCAAGCGTGCTGGTCCAGTCTTCATTGGTTGCAGAGACGGCTGCCAGATCAAACAGAAGACGTGCATAGGCTTTCTTGTCGTTTTCATTGAAAGCACCATCAGCACGGGCTTTCTGAGCTCGTGCAAGGGCATCCTGAAGAACGGCGGAGGCGATGCGGTGCATGTTGGAGAGCAGGGCAATCTGCCCTCTTTTTGCTGTAATGCGCCAGTTGGGCATCAAAATTTCAGCTTCTTTGAGAACCTGATTGGCGAGATCCAGATCCCCTGCCCGTCGTGCTAAATCCGATAGGGTTTGCAGCAGTTCTACCCATGCTTCCGGTGATTTCTGCTGGTCGGTAAACTGGGTAATGGCGCGCAGTTCCACAAGCGCGTTGATGGCCTGCGTCTCCCAGCCGTTGTTGAGGGCCAGCTTACTGAGCTGCAGGCCGTATTCCGGGCTGCGGGTGAGCTTGATCAGCAATCGGCCTGCGGTGACCGCTCTGGCATCATCTCCGGCGCGAATGGCGATGTCTGCCAGTGCCAGATAGTAGTTGGCGGCTTCTTCCGGCCCCGAAGCTTTGGTGTCAAGGATCCTGCCATCCGCTGTTAGAAGTGCCATTTCGGCCTCAGCGCTGGAACCTTTTTTCACCAGAGCGTAGGCCAGCTGAACGCGCGTGGACAATCCCAGTTGATCAATGCGTCCGGGGTTGAGGAAGGTCAGTAACTCGTCCAGATGACCAGAATTGAGCGCACTGGCGGCCAGAGCTCTGGCGAATGTGCGTTGTTCCAAAGCGGAGGATTGGCGGCCAGTAAACAGTCCATTCATTTCGCCGCGCAGCAGCAAGCGGTAGGCTTCTTCGTCTTTGCCTTGCTCAAGAAGCAGGAAGGCGTCATTCAGGATGGCTGTGCGTTGGGTTCTTGGGGCGTTGTCCAGTTTGGAAAGTTCGTCCCACTCGCTGCGGGCTTCTTCCAGTTGATTGAAGTTGCGCAGAAGGTCGGCCCGTATGAGCCTTTGCCTTGGGGTGGCAGCGCCCAGCTCTCGCAGAATATTCAGTGCCTGGAGAGCTTCTTTTGTTTTGCCGAGTTTGATGGCTGCTTCTGCGGCGCCTGCAAGAGCTTCTTCCCGGTTGCTCGGCAGTAATTTGCCAGTCTCTATCGCCAGCCGGAAATCATCAAAGGCTTCCGCATACTCGCCCGTGAGCATTTGCAGGTGGCCAAGCGAAAGATAGCCGCGGCTGAAGGCGGGGGCTTGAGATTGGAGGATTTCTAATTGGTCAATTGCTGCGATTGGGCGATTGAGGCCGATGAGCAGCTGGATTTTTTGCCAACGGGCCACAAGATGATTGGGGTCTTGCTTGAGCAGCTCATCCAGCTCTTTCAGGGCAGCTTCGTTCCGTCCTTTTGCCAGCAAACGGTACGCCAAATCCAGCAAGGGATAGGAGCGATAATCGCGCCACGTGCTTTGCAGGAGGGATTGGCTGTCCTGCCGGTCCTTCAGCAAGCTGATGTAGTACTCGTCTTTTTGCTGGAGGGTGTAAGGCGCAGGGCTGACTGGCTCTGAAGGCGGCACTGGATTTTGTGATTGTGTTGGGATGGATAAGCCAAGCGCAAACATGATGACCCACAGCAGATAGAATGCCGAGTTTCGGTTGGCATTCCCGCGTGTATTGTGGGGCGTTTGGGGCCGAGTCATGATTGCGCTTCCTGCTCTACAGGAATTGCCAGTTCCAGACTTTCTTCATCTGGATAATCATGGGCGGTCTTGTCCCAACCGATAACTTCGCCAGTGCCCAGATGCCGGATCCATGTTTTGATGGCTCGCATCATGGCGATGTAATTGATGATGATGGATACGAAGTAGCGCAGGGTTACAGGTGCCAATGCGCGCAGGCCATAATGGTAGCCTGTCCAGATATGGCGCTGGATAAGGCGGTGGGCGAGCAGCAGCACGTTGAACCAGATCACATACCAGAAGGGGCTGTCTTCTGGCAGAAGCGGTGGCAAACGGTAGGCATCTGGTGCCAGCTTCTCATAGAGGCGAAGGCCCCAGTAGAAGAAAAGCGAGATGTACCCAATGATGATGGCATGGCTGAAGAACACCATCTTCCTGTCGCGCCAATAAAAATATTTATCAGCGAGCCCTCCTTTCCACCCCAGCTGTGCCCAGCCCTGAAACGCGATGCCGATGGTCCAGCGGGTTTTCTGGCGTACGCTTTGCCAGAAGCCGGAGGGAAACAACTCCTGCGTGACTGCAAAGTCCGTGTGCTCGCTCTTCCTTGCCGGGTGGACCCAGAGCAGGCGGTGGGTGAGCCCCTTCCCTGTGAGCCGCATGGCAAGGTCATAGTCTTCCGTCAAGGAGCTGATGTTGAAGATTTCCGGTATGCCGTTTTCATCTGTCCCAGAAATGGATTTGGCTGTCTCGATGGTTTTCTTGGAATAGCAGGTACCAACGCCAGCACCCGGAACTGTTCCGGTCAGGAAGCCCCTGACGAGGACTTCCTTGGAATGGAACTCGGCGAACTCGTCCATGTAGTGGCCTGCTGTCAGGTCCCGGCGTCTACGAGGTAACGAGAGCACAGGCAGTTGCACTACATCGGCAAGTTCCAGACTGGCGTTGAAGATGTGCAGGGCGTTGGAATTGAGGATGTCTTCGGCATCCTGCATGACGATGCCGGCGAAGGAGATGTTCTGCTCCTGTTCGAACCTCTCGATTTCGGCAAGGATGGTGTTGACGCAGTCAGCCTTACAAGTTGGGCCGGGATTGTTGGTGGTGACGACGCGCAGGTTGTCATGTTCGGCTGCCAGACGGTTTGCAGCCTTCTGTGTGGCTTCATCATTGGGGTAGACACCGATGAAGATCCAATAGGATGGATAGTCCAGCCTGCGCATGATGCCTGTGACGGCGGGATAGAGGATTGCGGCTTCATCCCACGCGGGCAACATGATGGCCAGCGGTCTGGGTGGGACGTGCCCTGTTTCTTCAAACAGGCGTTCTTCAGTTCTGCCCACTAATGGGCCGCGATACCAGGCGACAAAGGTGTAATAGAGGGTGTCAACGAACAGGTCATCTGCGCCAGATACAGCAAAAACGTATGAGGCGACGAGAAAGAGGCCCTGCGTAACAAGAAACAATAATACAAAAGCATCTGTTACCAGCATACTCTGGTGCACTCCTTCGCAGTAACCTGATTAAAGTTACCCTAGGAGATTCGAGAGAATGCCCTCAGTCATGGGATGTTCTCAGAGGATTGGGCTGAGGCAGTTATGACGTGGGAGGGAGTGCTGAGGCCCTCTCCTCTCACAGTTCATTTCGCATCGTTAATTATCGCAGATTCAGGCCAAAGTTTTGCTCTGCTGCATTTCATCGATGTCTGCCTCAGAGAAACCAAGCTGCTGTAAAACCTGTGCAGTATCGTCTCCGGTTCTTCCTGCTGGTTCAGGTGTTTGCGGAACTGTGCGGCTGAAGCGTGGTGCTGGTGCTGCCTGTGTGACGCCATTGAGCCGGATGCGGTTGCCGCGCTCGGTGTTGAGAGAGGCTGCATTTGCCTCTTCAATGGAGAGTACAGGAGCAACGCAGGCGTCGGTACCTGCAAAGACACCGGTCCAGTGATCCAGTGTGTTTGCTTTGATGGCATTGCCGATTTGTTCTTCCAGCTGAGGCCACTCTTTCATGTTCATCTGGATCTTGGAAAGCTCTTGCGGAAGGTCCAGCCCTTTCAGCAGCAAAGCGAAGAACTGAGGTTCCAGAGAGCCGACGGACAGATAGCGGCCATCTGAGGTTTCGTAGCATTGATAGAACGGTGCGCCGCCATCCAGCAGGTTGGTCTGGCGTTTGTCCTGCCAAAGGCCGCGACCCAGCAAAGAGTAGATCAGGCCCATCATGGCTGGTACACCATCGACCATGGCTGCATCGATCACCTGCCCTTTGCCGCTTCTGGTGCGTTCAAATAGGGCTGATAATACTCCCAGCAGCAGAAACATGGATCCGCCGCCGTAGTCTGCTGCCATGTTGAGTGGTGGCACGGGTGGTCGGCCTTCTTCACCAATGGCGTGGAGCATGCCTGTCATGGCGAGGTAATTGAGGTCGTGGCCGGCGGCATGAGCCAGTGGCCCGTCCTGCCCCCAGCCTGTCATGCGGCCATAGATCAGGCCCGGGTTCTTGGCGAGGCATTCGTCCGGCCCAAGGTCAAGGCGCTCCATTACGCCAGGGCGGAAGCCTTCGATCAGGATGTCGGCTTTCTCAACGAGGGAGAAGAAGACTTTGACGGCCTCTTCGCTCTTCATGTTGAGCGCGATGGACTTCTTTCCTCTGCGGTTGACGTCCTTATCGATCCGCTCGCCGGTGCGGCGATCGACGACGATGACATCGGCTCCCAGATCTGCAAGCAATTGTCCGGCCATGGGCGCTGGGCCAAGGCCTGCCATCTCCACCACCTGAAGTCCTGAAAGTGGTCCCGCTTTTGCTGCTGTCACATATGCCTCCCCAGTCAGCCAAGTCCTGCGCATGCGGACATCTTAGAAAGTGCCCGTTTCCAGAGTTGATGCCTTGCAGAGCTGGCTCGTCAGATTAGATTACCTGAAAGCCGCGCTGGGCGGATAACTCCGGTCTGCGTTGTTGGGTCAACCTTAGAGCGGCTGATGGTGGTTCCACAACTCTCCATTTGGTGAATAGCCTATCCAATAGGTTAAGATGGATGGAGAGTGCGAGGAGATTTTCAATCTGATGCGCTGGGCTGTGTCGTTTGCTGTGATGGGCGCTTTCTGATGAAATGAATTCATCAACGTGGTCACATAGCAACTTAAAGTAACGCATGAATCACTTAAACCACGCAAAATTACACATAAGAACGCAAAGTTGCGTGGTTTTTGTAATATCTATATATTTCAGTAGGTTGTGATTATGTATTCAACATAGTTGTGAGGAGTAGGCTGTCTGGCTGTTCCAGTGCCTCTACCACGGTAAAATGGTTTTTGCCGGGGTCCTCATAGGCAGTGATCTGAGTTTCAAAACCACCCCACATTGCGCAGTGGGCTGCATTTTGCCGCCGAAACTCTGCCAGCTCCTCAGCGCCAACCCAGCCTGTAAAGCGTAGATTATCAAGAGGTTCGTGCAGCACCGGACTTTCTGCCAGCGCCTCCGCTTCGTCGATATGCAGAGTGTCGTTCATTGCTGTCCTGCGGATTGGCCGCAGATCATAGACCCCACTGATGCCGAGGATGTGCTTGATCCGACTAGTGATACTGTTTGGTATCATCCGATTTTTACAGCCGAGCCGTGCAACCAAGTGACCACCAGCAGAATGACCTGTCAGGTGAATCGGGCCTTTAACTTGTTCAGACGCAACTTCAAGAGCTTGCTGCATCTGATTGGTAATATTGATAATATTCGTGTCTGGGCAGAGGTCATAAGACGGTATGGCAACGGTGTAACCCATCTCGATAGCCCCCTTCGCCAGATGGCTGAAGGCGGACTTATCGAAGGCCTTCCAATACCCGCCATGGACGATCATGACGAGCCCTTTGGACGCCTCAGTGCCTTGCGGGAAGAACAGGTCGAGCTTCTCTCTCTCCCCGCTTCCGTAGGCGATATCCAGCTGGTTTTTTGAGCTCTCGCGAAACGCTTTGGAGCGCTCAACCCATTGATCGAACAGCTCTTGTGCGTTTGGCACTGCACCGGAGTTATGATAGGCCGCGTCCCAATCCCGCATCATGTTATTCCGCTCTTGGCAGTACTGCCGTTGCTTCAATTTCCACCTTGGCCTGATCTTCTACCAGATCAGCCACCTGGATCATGGTCATGGACGGAAAATGGCGCCCAAAAACAGAGCGGTAGGCCTCGCCAACTTCGCGCAGGCGAGCGGTGTAGTCTTTCTTGTCGACCACATACCACGTCAGGCGCACCACATGCTCTGGCTTCGCGCCAGCAGTGGCTAGAATTTCGCGAATGTTCTCAAGCGTTTGCTTGATCTGGTCAATGAGATCATCGCTCTCGAAGACCTGCTGGCCGTTCCAGCCGATTTGACCTCCCAGAAAGATGGGTGTGCCTTCTGCGATAATGCCATTGGCGTATCCAGAAGCAGGCTTCCAACCTTCCGGCTGGAGAAATTTGAACAGTGCTTGTTGTGTTGTCATGAAGGTCCCTCTTCCTTCAGAAAAAATTCCATTTGTTTCTTAATGACTTGCGACCAACTCGCTGGCTTCTTGTCCTCGCCTTTGACGTAGACAATGACCGAGCGGCTTGTGAGACGAAGCTCGTCCTCGCATGTCACCGTAAACTCCAGATGGACGCTGGAGCGTCCCAGCTTTGTGACCTGGAGCGTGAATAAGAGTTCGTCACCAAGCTTGCTCGGCTTTTTGAACTCTGTTTCGATCTTGGCTGTGGGGACTGCATCCCCTTGTTTTATATGAATTTCTACGAACGACGTGCCAAGCGATTGCTCGAACCACTCTTCGGTGACCTGATTGATCATCTCGAAATAGCGGGGATAAAAGACAATTCCAGCGGGGTCGCAGTGCTGGAAGATCACTTTGATCGTGCGTTCAAAGACCAAGGTATCTGTCCTTCATTTCCTCGGTGAGTGTATCCGGGCGCCCTGCCCAGACTGACTCGCCTTTTTCCAGAATGACGGCCTGATCAGCCAGCGGAAGAAGCTCCTTCAGCGTCTTGTCGACGATGAGAATGGACAATCCTTCCTTCTTCAGCCTGGCGATCGCCTGCCAGATTTCCCCGCGCACCACAGGCGCCAGACCTTCCGTTGCTTCATCAAGGATCAGCAATTTTGGGTTTGTCATCAAAGCTCTGGAGATGGCAAGCATTTGCTGCTCTCCGCCAGACAGCGTGTTTGCGCTTTGGCTTTTCCTCTCCTGGAGGCGTGGAAACAAGTCATAGACGCGGTTCAGCGTCCACGCACCTTTGCGGGCGGCCGCGCTCAGATTTTCCAAAACAGACAGGTTGGGGAAACAGCGGCGACCTTCCGGAACCAGCCCCAGACCAAGACGTGCGGCTTTGTGACTGGACATGCGGTTCAGGCTTTGTCCGCAGAATTCGATGGTGCCTTTGGTTGGCGTAACCATCTGACAAATAGAGCTGATTGTGGTGGATTTGCCCATGCCGTTGCGGCCAAGCATCGCTACCATCTCGCCTTCATTGATGGAGAGGTTTACGCCGAACAGCGCTTGTGCGGCACCGTAATGGGCTTCCAAGCCTTTGACTTCCAACAGCATCAGGCTTCCTCCCCGAGATAGGCTTCTCTGACAAGCGCACTGGCGCGGATCTCATCGACCGAGCCTGACAGAATGGCTGCGCCGCCCACCAGAACCGTGATGCGATCTGCCAGACGGAACACGGCATCCATGTCGTGCTCAATGAGCAGGATTGGGATTTTCGGGCGAATTTCCTCAAGGAATTCAGTGAGCTGGACAGAGCCTGTCGGACCGAGACCAGCCATGGGTTCATCAAGCAAGAGAGCTTTGGGTGCGAGTGCCAAAGCACAGGCGACTTCCACCTGCCGGCGCTCACCGTGAGACAATTCTGAGACAGCGATATCCTCGCGCCCGCTAAGTCCTACTTTTCTGAGCCAGTTTCCGGCTGTTTCGCGCAGTTCCTCGTCGGACTTGGTTTGCTTCCAGAAACGGAAACTGGAGCCCTGACTGGCTTGTACAGAGAGCATCACATTGCGACGTGCGCTGACTTCCATAGCCAGTGAAGAGACCTGAAAGCTTCTTCCAAGGCCTTTGCGAGAGCGACTGGCAACCGTCTCTGAGGTCACGTCTTCGCCATCCAGATAGATGCTGCCGCTGTCGGGCGTGATCCAACCTGCGATTTGGCCGATAAGTGTTGATTTGCCCGCACCGTTTGGTCCGATAAGAGCATGAATCTCATTAGGTTTCAGATCCAGAGATACGTTTTTTGTCGCCTGCAGAGCACCAAAGGATTTGTGCAGGCCTTTGACTTCAAGAACTGGTTTAGTCATGACGTGCTCTCCCTGCGATCATGCCCATGACGCCCCCTCGGGCGAACAGAACGACGCCAAGCAAGGCCAGACCAAGCAGCAGTTGCCAGTGCTGCGTCCACTCGCCGATATAGGTTTCCAGCAGTACGAACAGCGCTGCGCCGATTACAGGACCGTAGAGGCGCCCGACGCCGCCGAGGATGACAAACACCATAATCTCGCCAGAACGGTGCCAGGAGAGCATTGAGGGGCCTACAAAGCCATTCAACTCGGCAAACAGTGCCCCAGCAAGGCCGGTGATCATTGCGGAGATGACAAAGCCTGTGAGTTTGATCGGGAACGGGTCAATGCCAGAGGTTGCCAGCCGTGTCTCGTTCATACGAGCAGTGCCGAGTGCTGCTCCGAAACGGGAGCCTGACAGGCGTGCTGAGACAAAGATTGCACCGAGGAGCAGGACAAAGCAGACGAGGAAGAAGGTCAGCGCGCTTTCTGCATCTACCATTGGCAGTTCATTGCGCAAGTAGATTGAGAGCCCATCTTCACCGCCGTATGTCGGCCAGGAAATGGCGAAGTAGTAGATCATCTGGGCAAATGCCAGTGTGATCATGATGAAGTAGACGCCCTCGGTTCTCAGCGAGATTGCGCCAATTGCCAGGGCTGCTATGCCGCAAATGACCATTGCAACGATCCAGATGATGAGCATCTGGTTGGTGCCGGAGATCGCAAACGGCATGGCTATGAAGAGTGTTTCTTCAAAGCTGTGAAAGGCTGCAATGCCAGTGGTGTAGCCACCAATACCGAAGAAGGCTGCGTGGCCGAAGCTGACCATTCCGCCTTGCCCGATGGCAAAGTTGAGGCCAACGCCAGCAATGGCAAAGATGGTGATCAGGCTTGCCAGGTTGACGTAGTAGTCTTCTCCGATAGAAGACGCCCAGAGCGGCAGAGCCAGCAGGATTGTCATAACTGCGATGTTGACGACGGTCTCGCGGCTCAGCTTTGGCATGTTGATGGATTTTGGAGCTGTATCAGTTCGTTGCATTGAAAAGCCCCTTTGGTTTGACTGCCAGAATGCCTGCCATCATCAGATAGATAAGCATGGAAGACAGAGCTGCCCCGATGCTGTTTGCACTGGCATTTTCCATGAAGAACTTCAGGATAACGGGCAAGAAAATACGTCCCAGAGTATCCACGAGGCCAATCAGGATGGAGCCGATGAGAGCGCCTTTGATTGAGCCAATGCCGCCAATCACAATGACCACGAAGGCCAGAATGAGAACAGGTTCTCCCATGCCGACCTGTACGGAGCGCAATGCCCCGACCAGAGCACCCGACAGACCTGCGATCGCCGCGCCCAATGCGAAAACGATGGTGTAAAGCGTTTTGATATCAACACCTAAGGCAGCGATCATCTCGCGGTCACTTTCACCGGCGCGGATCCGCATGCCAAGGCGCGTTTTGGAAATAAGCAGGTAGAGAAGCAGGGCAACAGCCAGCGCTGCCAGAATGATAAACAGGCGATAGACCGGATAAGCTTCTACGCCGGGCAACGCCATGGTGCCCCCCAGAGCTGCCGGAATGTTGAGGTAAAGTGGCATGGAGCCGAAGACCATGCGGGTGCCTTCAGAAAAGATCAGAATAAGAGCAAAGGTTGCCAGTACCTGATCAAGGTGATCGCGGTCATAAAGCCTGCGAATGACAAGCATTTCGATGAGTGCACCAGCTGCCGCCGCTCCAAGGACACCACCACCAAGACCAAGCCAGAAAGAGCCGGTCTGCTGAGTGATCCAAGCGCAACAAAAGGCACCGACCATGTAAAGCGAGCCATGAGCGAGGTTGATCAGACCCATAACGCCGAAGACCAGCGTGAGGCCAGCTGCCATCAGAAACAAAGTGAGACCGAATTGCAGCCCGTTCAATACCTGCTCAAAAATCAAAGCTGCCGTCATTTATGATATTCCCGAGGCTTCTTTTTCATTGTGACATCAGTATAGGGGATCAGCGGAGAAGGATTAGGGTTTCACCGCTGATTAACTTTTTACTTCAACGCGTTGGCTTATTTCATCCGGCACTTGGATGCGTATGCATCCTGATGGCCTTTGATTGCGACACCGACAATTTTATTGGTGATCTGGCCGTCTTCTTTCACCACTTCGCGAACATAAATGTCCTGAATTGGGTGGTTGTTGTTGCCGAACTTGAAGTCACCGCGCACAGAAGCAAAGTCAGCTTCTTTCAGTGCTGCGCGGAAATCGTCTTTGTCACTGACATCTGCCTTTTCCATTGCGGAGAGGATCAGATTTGCAGCGTCATAGCCCTGAGATGCGTAAAGGGAAGGCAGGCGGCCATAAGCTTCTTTGAAGCCTTTGACGAACTTTGCGTTCACCTCGCTCTCAATGTCCTTACCCCACTGTGAGGAGTTTGCCACGCCGAGTGCAGCGTCACCAATCGCAGGCAGAATGTCCTGTGAGAAGGAGAAAGCCGGACCCATGACAGGCACATCAACGCCGGACTGCGCGTACTGCTTCATGAACGCAATGCCCATGCCACCTGGCAGGAAGAAGAACACACTGTCAGCGCCAGACGCACGGATTTGTGCGATTTCTGCAGCGTAGTCATCCTGACCGAGCTTGGTGAAGAGTTCACCTGTCAGCTCCCCTTGGTACATCCGCTTGAAGCCTTTCAGAGCGTCGGTACCAGCTGGGTAGTTTGGCGCCAGAATGAAGGTCTTCTTGTAGCCTGCTTTGTTGGCGTGAGATCCCATTGCCTCATGCAGGTTGTCGTTCTGCCAGGCCACGTTGAAGTAGTTCTCGTGGCAAGCTTTACCAGCCAGCGCAGATGGGCCTGCATTTGGGCTGATATAGAGCGTGCCTTTGCGGGTTGCCGCAGGAACCACAGCCATTGCCAGGTTGGACCAGATGATACCTGTGAGGATATCAACCTTGTCTTTTTGAGTGAATTTGTCTGCCAGTTTTTTGGCGACGTCCGGCTTGCGGGCGTCGTCTTCTACCAGCAGCTTTACATCGGATGCGCCTGCCTGTTTGAGTGCGAGCTCAAAACCATCGCGGACGTCGATACCGAGGGTGGAACCACCGCCTGACAAGGTGGTGATCATGCCAATTTTAACTTCGGCTTGCGCCACGCCAGCTGTACAACACAGAAGGGCGGCTACCCCGGCTGAAACGAGTTTTTTCATATAAGTTCCCCTGATTTATCCTCGACCAGTTGTTCCTTCAGGCGGAATCTTTGAATTTTACCGGTCGCGGTTTTTGGTAGAGAATCTACCAGTTTAAGTGAACGAGGGTATTTATAAGGCGCTATAGTAGATTTTACATAGTCCTGAAGACGTTTGATTACATCTGCATCTTGTGGGTGGTCCTCCACCAGCACCACATGAGCTTCAACAATCTGTCCCCGGTCCTCATCTGGCACGCCTATAACCGCACACTCGGACACTTCCGGGCTGCTTAGCAGAGCAGCCTCAACTTCAGGTCCGGCGACGTTGTAACCGGACGTGATGATCATATCGTCTGCGCGGGCTGCGAAGTGGAAATAGCCTTTTTCATCCTGATAAAAGGCATCACCTGTCAAATTCCAGCCGTCACGTACATATTTCTGCTGCCGATCATCTTGCATATACCGGCAACCGGTTGGTCCTCTTACGGCAAGTTTGCCAACAGTGCCGCGTGGAACCTTCTGCATGTTCTCATCAACCACTTTTGCCGAGTATCCTTTGATCTCCCGACCTGTGGTTGCTGGCATGGCATCTTCCAAATGGTTGGAAATAAAGATGTGCAACATTTCCGTTGCGCCAATCCCATCCAACATTGGAATGCCAGTTTTTGCTTTCCATTGCTCAAACACTGGTGCTGGCAATGTTTCTCCCGCTGAGACTGCGATGCGCAGTGAGGACAGATCTGCCCCCTCTTCCATTGCTGCCATCATGGCGCGGTAAGCCGTTGGTGCTGTGAATGAGATCGTCGCCTTGTAAGTCTCAATGATCTCAATAAGCTGCTTGGGTCCTGCCGTTTCCAGTAGGGTTGCAGTTGCACCGAACCGAAGCGGGAAAATCGCCAAGCCGCCGAGGCCAAATGTGAAGGCCAATGGTGGGCTGCCAACAAACACGTCCGATGGCTGGATGTTCAGCACTTCCTTTGCATATGCATCTGCGATGATAAGCAGATCGCGGTGGAAGTGCATGGTTGCCTTCGGTTGTCCGGTGGTGCCAGATGTGAAACCCAGCAGGCACACATCGTCCCGGCCTGTTTGGACAGCGTCAAACTGGACAGGCTTTGATAGTGCGACCTTATCCATTTCGCCAGCAAAGTTGGCCGTGCCGTCGAAGCTCACGATTTTGGTCAGATAGTCGTTTTGCTCAAGGCAAAGCTCCATCTCTTCCATAAGTCGTAGATCGCACATGGCCAATTTGATTTCGGCTTTGTCGACGATCTGACTTAACTCGCCAGCACGTAGCATTGGCATGGTGTTGACCACCACGGCGCCTGCTTTTGTAGCAGCCAGCCAGCAGGCGACCATTGCCGGGTTGTTGGCGGAGCGGATGAGAATGCGGTCGCCCGGTTCTACTCCGTAATCCTCCTGCAGGGCACGAGCGATGCGGTTCGTCCAGTCCGCAAGCTCTTTGTAAGTGCGTTTTCTGCCATTGCCGATGAGAGCAATGTTGTCACCAAATCCGCGTTCAACCATCTTGTCGGTCAATTCTACTGCGGCGTTGATGTAGTCTGGGTACTCAAACCCCTCCAGCTGGAAAACTGGCTGCTGATCAATTGGTGGCAGCCTGTCCCTTGTGAAGGTGTCCTTGTGCGCGCTTGGTCCCAGCATTTCTCCCCTCCTGAGAAAGCAATTGCCTTGCTACTATTATTTTTTGAACATCGGATGCACCTTCGTAAATGCGAAGAGCTCTGATCTCACGGTAAAGTTTTTCGACAGTATTGCCTGAACGGACGCCTTCGCCCCCGTGGATTTGCACTGCCTTATCAATAACTTGCTGAGCCTGATCGGTTGCGAACTGCTTTGCCATGGCCGCTTCACGAGATACCCGTGCAGCCCCCATGTCTTTCGTCCATGCAGCGCGGTAGATCAGGAGTGCAGAGGCATCAATGTCGATTGCCATTTCTGCCAGATGGCCCTGCACCATCTGCATATCGGCCAGTACGCCATCCCCCAGTTTGCGGGTTGTTGCGCGGGCTACGGCTTCTTCCAAGGCACGGCGGGCAAAGCCTAAAGCAGCAGCGCCAACAGTGCAGCGGAAGACATCCAGAACTGACATTGAGATCTTGAAGCCCTCTCCAGCTCCCCCAATGCGGTTTGCAGCTGGAACTCGCAGTTGTTTGAATCCCAACCGTGCCAGAGGATGAGGTGCCATCACATCCAGACGTTCCTCAATGGTTAAGCCTGGAGTATCCGCCGGTACGATGAAGGCACTGATGCCTTTGGCGCCCGGTGCTTCGCCCGTCCTTGCGAAGACAACGTAAAGGCCAGCAATGCCACCATTGGATATCCAGGTCTTTTCGCCATTGAGCACATATTCATCGCCGTCGCGGATGGCGGAAAGTTCAATGTTTGCAACATCAGAACCGGAGTCTGGTTCTGTTAGCGCAAACGCAGAAAGCGTCTGGCCTGCTCTGGTTTTATTGAGCCACAGCTGCTGTTCTGGCGTGCCGAACAGGCTGATGGCGCCTGTTCCCAGACCCTGCATGGCGAATGCGAAGTCTCCCAGACCGTCGTGACGGGCCAGTGTTTCGCGCATAATGCAAAGGCTACGAACATCCAGAGGTTTGGGATCTGCCGGATCAACGGCAGTGAGCTTCAGGAAACCAGCGGTACCAAGATCATTGACGAGCTTGATACACGCAGCGTCTGTGTCTGAATGGTCTGCAGGAAGGTTCTCGCAGCACCAGTTCTCAATTGCTTCGGCCAGCTCTCGGTGTTTTTCTTCAAAGAACGGCCATGTGAGGAAGGTGGTGTCAGCCATTTATGCCCCCTCAAAGACCGGTTTTTCTTTTGCAACAAAAGCTTTGTAGGCGGTCTCAAAATCTTTGGTCTGCATGCAGATGGCTTGCGCCTGTGCTTCGGCTTCAATTGCCTGCTCCAGACCCATGTTCCATTCTTGGTTGAGCTGGGTCTTAGTGATGCCATGCGCGAAGTTTGGCCCTGCAGTGATGCGCTGTGCCATGCGAATGGCATCGGCCTCAAGTGCTTCTGTGGTGGACATGGAGTTGAAATAGCCCCAAGTGTACCCTTCTTCTGCGCTCATGGACCGGCCTGTGTAAAGCAGCTCTGCAGCCCGTCCCTGTCCAATAATACGCGGAAGAATTGCGCAGGCGCCCATATCGCAGCCTGCGAGCCCTACACGGGTAAACAGGAATGCTGTCTTTGCTTGTGGCGTGCCGATGCGCAGATCTGATGCCATGGCCATGATTGCACCAGCGCCAACGCTGATGCCGTCGACAGCTGAAATGATAGGCTTGGTGCAGTTGATCATAGCTTTCACCAGATCGCCTGTCATGCGCGTGAACTTCAACAGGTCTTTCATGTCCATGGCGACAAGTGGACCGATGATGTCATGGACATCTCCACCTGAACAATAGTTGCCTTCGTTCGATGCAATCACAACGGCATTTACGTCATCTGCATAGACGAGATCGCGGAATGTATCACGCAGCTCGGCATAGCTTTCAAAGGTCAGCGGGTTTTTGCGGTCCGGGCGGTCCAGTTGGATGACTGCGACATCGCCTTCCATGCGCCAGATGAAATACTTTGGCTGCAAATTTGCCATTTTGTAAGTTGTCAGCATTATCGGGTCTCCCCCTCCCAATCGCTTGCAAATACCTTCAGTGTTTCAGCAAGACTCTCTGCCTCATCAGGAGAAAAGTGAGAGAGCAGCTCATTGATCCACTCGCGGTGACTTGCTGCCATCTGCTCAAAGTTCTCGCGGCCTTCTTTGGTCAGTAAAACCACAGAGGTTCTCCGGTCTCCGTCTCTCAATGTGCGCTGAACCAGTCCGTCCGTGGTCAGGCGATCTATGAGGCCGGTGACGTTGCCGTTGGATACCATCAGGTATTTTGAGAGCTGGGACATGAGCATGCCCTCTGGCTCCCGGTAAAGTGCTGCCATGACGTCAAAGCGTGGCAACGTCACGTTGTAGGTTGTCCGTAGCCGCTCTCGCAGTTCGCCTTCGATCGCACGAGAGGCACGGAGCAGCCTCAACCAGAGGCGAACGCGGGACTTGTCGTCGGTTGTCTTGTCAGCTTTGAGCATTTCCTGTGAGGCTGTCATTGGGTCTCGCCTCCTGATACCGAAATGGCTTGCCCTGTCACTGAGCGCGCACCATCTCCGATGAGCCATGCCACTGTTGCAGCAACTTCGTCCGGTTGGATGAAGCGTTGCTGTGGGTTGTCCTTGTAAAGAGCAGCTCGGGCCTGCTCTTCGTTCATTCGGGTTTTTTGCATGATGTTTTCGATCGAGCGTTGCAGCATTGGGGTCTCTGTGAATCCAGGACACACAGCATTGACCGTAAATGGCTTGCTGGCAAGTTCCAGCGCGAGCGAACGAACTATGCCAATGACACCGTGTTTGGCTGCAGCATAGTGGGAGACATAAGAATACCCGCGCAGGCCTGCCGTGGAGGCAATGGCGATCATACGTCCGTACTCCTGCCCTTTCAGAGCTTCTAGTCCTTTTTGGAAGGTCAGGAAGGTTCCAGTCAGGTTAATGTCGAGCATGCGCTGAAAATCATTCTTGTCGATCTTGCTAAAGGGAGCGGATTCTGCTGCCCCTGCATTGGCAATCACGATGTTGACCGGTCCGTTTGCTTCTGATGCTTTTTCAAACATCTGAGCTATAGAACCTTCATCGGTGACGTCTGCAGTGACTGCGCGAATACGGCTGCTGGCACTTGCCACCAAGTCCAGAGGTTCCTGCCGCCGCCCGGCGACGGTTACATTCACTCCAAGCTCAGCGAGGTGGCGGGCTATTTCGGCCCCAACTCCGGTCCCGCCACCCGTTATGATTGCATGCTTTTTCAAACCGCTTTTCCTTACACCCGAACTTTCATGGTCTCAGCTCGTTCAGCGAGACGATATAGCTGGTCACGACCTGGGTGATAAGGCTCTGGCCAGTAAACACCTTTGTCGCCAAGATCAGCAGCTGCGTGCAGCGTCCAGTACGGATCTGACAGGTGCGGACGTGCCAAGCAGACAAGATCTGCGCGACCAGCCATCAAAATGGAGTTTACGTGGTCTGGTTCGTAGATGTTGCCGACCGCCATGGTTTTCATGCCAGCGTCATTGCGGATGCGATCAGAAAACGGCACCTGGAACATGCGGCCATAAACTGGCTGAGCCCGAGTACTGGTCTGACCTGCGGAAACGTCACATATATCAACGTCAGCAGCATCCAGCATGCGGGCGATTTCTACGGCCTCATCTGGTGTAAGGCCTTCGTCTTCCACCCAGTCAGTTGCCGAGATTCGCACGGACATTGGTTTGTCCTTTGGCCATGCCTCACGCACCGCCTTGATGACTTCCAGCGGGTATCTCATGCGGTTTTCCAGTGATCCGCCGTATTCATCCTCACGTTTGTTGGTGAGTGGTGAAATGAAGGAGGACAGCAGATATCCGTGTGCGCAGTGGACTTCAATCATGTCGAAACCAGATGCATCTGCCATCTTCGCCGCGTTCACAAACTCTTCTTTCACACGGTCCATGTCCGCACGGTCCATCTGCTTTGGCGTCTGATTTTGCTCAGACCAAGCAATTGGAGAAGCTGCGAGAAGTGGCCAATTGCCGTCTTTCAGCGGTGCATCCATCTCTTCCCAACCAAGTTGCGTCGAGCCTTTTGGACCGGCATGACCAAGCTGACAGCAGATCTTTGCGTTGCTGTGCTCGTGTACGAAGTTGGTGATACGTTTCCAAGCGGTTTGGTGTTCAGGTGCGTAAAGGCCCGGGCAACCTGGTGTGATGCGACCATCAGCGCTGACACACGTCATCTCAACAACAACCATGCCTGCACCGCCTTTGGCGCGTTCGCCATAGTGAGCAAGATGCCAGTCTGTGGCTGTCCCGTTTTCTGCCTTGTACTGCGCCATTGGAGAGACGACCACGCGGTTGATCAGGTCCATTTCTCGCAGTTTGAACGGAGCGAACATTGGTGGGCGCGGAGCGTTATCGGTGTCTGACACTCCTGCCTGATTTTGGAACCAGCCTTCCGCTGTGCCTAACCATTCTGCATCGCGTTCACGAAGGTTTTCATGAGAGATGCGCTGTGAGCGTGTCAGAAGCGAGTAGTTGAACTGAACTGGGTCCAGATGCAAGTAACGTTCGACATTTTCGAACCATTCGAGGGAGTTACGAGCTGCAGATTGAAGCTTCAGAACTTCCAGACGGCGCTCATCCTCGTATTTCTGGAAGGCGTCTTGAATAGAGTTTTCGCTGTGCAAGTAGTCTGCCAGTGCGATGGCGCTTTCCATGGCAAGCTTGGAGCCCGAACCGATGGAAAAATGTGCGGTTGCTGCGGCATCGCCCATAAGAACAAGGTTTTCATGGGACCACTTATCGCAGAGCACACGCGGGAAATTGATCCAAGCAGAGCCACGGACGTGGTTTGCGTTGGTCATCAACTCATTGCCGCCAAGATGCTTTTCGAAAATCCTCTCACAAGTCCGGCACGATTCAGCCTGGCTCATGTCAGCAAAGCCGAACGCCTCATAGGTCTCTTCTGTACACTCTACAATGAAAGTCGCGGTATCATTGTCGAACTGATAGGCGTGCGCCCAGATCCAACCGTGTTCTGTCTCTTCAAAAATGAAGGTGAAAGCATCGTCGAATTTCTGGTGAGTGCCGAGCCAGACGAATTTGCATTTGCGGGTGTCGATGTCTGGCTTGAAATACTCAGCAAACTCGGTGCGGCTGGTGGAATTCAAGCCGTCTGCTGCTACAACGAGATCATAATCTCCCATGAACTCTTTTGCGCTTGTGTAGTTGCGCTCGAACTCCATGTTTACGCCAAGCTTTTTAGCCCGGTCCTGAAGGAGCAGAAGTAGCTGCTTGCGGCCAATACCGCAGAAGCCATGACCGCTGGAGACGTGGCAGGTATCTCGGTAGTGAACCGCGATATCATCCCAGTAAGCAAAGTGCGCGCGGATGGCTTCAGCGCTTTTTTCGTCGTTGACCTTGAAGTTGTCCAGTGTCTCATCTGAAAGAACAACACCCCAACCGAAGGTGTCGTCAAACTTATTTCGCTCGATGACTGTGACCTCATGTTGAGGATCTCGTAGCTTCATGCTGATTGCGAAATAAAGACCTGCCGGGCCGCCTCCAAGACATGCGACTTTCATTGCTCTCTCCCCCTTAGGCTGCAACTGCCTAATTCCAACTTGAGATAAGCGTGACAGGTTTTTTAAATTATTTCAAACATAAAATATCTAAGCATAAAATATGTGAAATGCTGCCGGTTTTCGGTTTAACATGCTGTATTTTATGAATTTATTTTTGATTTGTAGCGAACTGTTTTACATGGGTAGGAAAATATATTTATCACGCAGGTGTCGCTGATATATCTATATCAGCACGAAATGCGGAGTTCTGGCAAGCAATGATTCTGTATAGGTATCATAAAAAATGCGACGGCCTCAGACCGTCGCATGTGCTGGAAACTCGATTTCCTGACCATCGAAGGCGGGTGAAACACCTTCTGGAAGGTCTGTCTGCAAGCGCCGATAATCCAGATCGCAATGCAGGTTAGTGAGGATGCTCTTGGCAGGCTTCATCCTCTCAATCCACTCCAATGCATCGTTGACGCAGAAGTGGCTTTGGTGTGGCTTCTGACGTAGTGCATCTACAATCCATGTATCCAGCCCTTTCAATGCATGAAAGCTGCTGTCCGGGATGTCGTTGACGTCAGGTGTGTATGCCAGATCCTGAAAGCGAAAACCCAGTGCATCAATGTCGCCGTGATGAACGAGAAATGGGAGCGCAGTGATTGGGCCCCCTGCTCCGTCGATGGTGACAGGTACTCTATCCGTCAGGCGGTTCTCGCTCAAGATGGGCGGATAACCGGAACCTGGTGGCGTAACAAAGCAGTAATCAAAGGCAGAGCGGACGCGCTTTGATGTGAAGTCATCCATGTAGACCGGCACTTTGGCACGCTGCATGAGTGCGAAAAAGCGCAGGTCATCAATACCATGCAAGTGGTCTGCATGGGCATGGGTATAGAGTACTGCGTCCACTTGTGTGACGCCGGCTGCCAGCATCTGCTCACGCAAATCCGGCCCGGTATCGACGATTATCGTTGTCGTGCCTTTTTCAGAGAACCGCTGGACCAGCAAAGCACATCGACGGCGGCGGTTTTTGGGTTCATTGGGGTCACATTCGCCCCAATCACCACCAATCCTTGGTACGCCGGTAGATGAGCCGCAGCCCAGAATAGTGACCTTAAAATTGCTGGTCATCGGTCCTCTCAAAATAGAATGGCAGTACAAGCCGCGTTAGTTTAGCCAATTAAGCCGGATGTGGCACTTTGGAAAACAGGCGCAGGAAATTTTGTGTCGTGGCTTTGGCCATTTCCTCTTCAGAAACACCCAATGCTTCAGCCAAAACCTTGTTGGTGTGCGCCACATAAGCTGGTTCGTTACGCTTGCCACGCCATGGCTGCGGCGCAAGATACGGAGCATCTGTTTCAACAAGAAGGCGATCCATCGGAAGTTCTGCTGCGATCTCGCGCAGTTCGGTGGAGCGCTTAAAGGTCAAAATGCCGGAGAAGGAGACGTAAAGACCGAGCTCCAGTCCTTTCATTGCCAGCTCCTTGCCAGAGGAGAAGCAATGAAGCAGAGCTGGAAAGCTGCCAGCTTTCATTTCTTCTTCTAGGATGCGCATCATATCTTCATCTGCATCGCGGCTATGAATCACCAGCGGCAGCTGGGTTTCACGTGCTGCTGCGATGTGGGTGCGCAGCACCTTTTCCTGATCTTCTGGAGATGCGTTGTCGTAGAAGTAATCCAGACCAGCTTCTCCGATTGCGACGACTTTGGGGTGCTTTGCAAGCTCCACCAATTCTTCAGTGGTGACGTCGGTTTCTTCTCCGGCCTGATGCGGGTGGGTTCCAACAGAGCAGTAAACGCTGTCGTAGGCTTCAGCTATCTCTTTGATCTGCTCGAACTTGCGGACACGTGTGCAGATGGTGACCATCAGTTTGACGCCAGCTTCGTGGGCGCGCTCGATGATCTGGTCGCGTTCTTCTGCGAAATCCGGAAAATCCAGATGACAATGACTATCAACTAACATGGTCACAGCAAAAGCGCCTCCAGCGCGATTCTGTCAATAGGTCCTGTAGACCTCTTGTTTTATCTCAGCGGTAAATACCAGCGTATTTACCTCATAAAAAAGGGAGGCATATGCGCCTCCCCTTTAAGCTACATAATCTGGCGTTTTATTCCGCTGTTTCCGGCTCAACATAGCGCGGGAACACACCCTGTGGCTTCGGCAGATCACGACCACCTTGCAGACGACCAGCTTCACCCAACAGTGCGAATGAGCGTTCGTCTTCGTTCAGCACCAACAAGTCCAGCAGTTTGGCTGCGGAGCCCGGCATGACTGGCTGTGCGAGAATGCCAACCTGACGGATGATCTCAGCGGTGGTGTAAAGGACGGTGGCCATGCGCTCGGGATCTGTCTTCTTCAGTGCCCAAGGTTCCTGAGAGGCAAAGTAGCGGTTTGCTTCGCCAACCGTTGACCAGATACATGCCAATGCATGGTGGATTTCTTGCTTAGCCATGAAACCACGGCACTTTTCGAGCATCTCATCAGCTTGCTGCAAGATTGCCTTGTCTTCAGCAGAGAACTCGCCCGGAACTGGCAGTTTACCCTCGCAGTTCTTGAAGATCATGGAGAGCGAACGTTGTGCAAGGTTGCCAATGTCATTGGCAAGGTCTGCGTTGATGCGGTTCACCATTGCTTCGTGGTTGTAGTTGCCATCCTGACCGAATGGAACTTCACGCAGGAAGAAGTAGCGAATTTGGTCGAGGCCGTAGGTTTCTACCAGATCGCGTGGTGCGATGACGTTGCCCAGAGACTTGGACATCTTCTCACCAGAGTTGAACAGGAAACCGTGAGCAAACACACGCTCTGGCAGAGGTACGCCTGCAGACATGAGGAATGCTGGCCAGTAGACTGCGTGGAAGCGAATGATGTCCTTGCCGATGATATGAGCGTTAGCAGGCCAGAACTTGGCCATTTCGCCGTCCAAATCCGGGTAACCAAGCGCAGTAAGGTAGTTGGTCAGCGCATCGACCCACACATACATGACGTGCTTCTCGTCACCTGGCACCGGGATGCCCCAGTCAAAGGTGGTGCGGGAGATGGACAGGTCCTTCAGACCGCCTTTGACAAAGCTCATGACTTCTTTGCGGCGCGCATTTGGACCTACGAAATCCGGGTTCTTCTCGTAGAGCTCGATCAGCTTGTCTTCGTAAGCTGAGAGACGGAAGAAGTAACTTTCTTCTTCGACCCATTCGACAGGTGTGCCCTGAGGGCCGTAACGAACGCCGTCTTCGCGAACTTCGGTTTCGCCTTCCTGATAGTAGGCTTCGTCACGTACGGAGTACCAACCGGCGTAACTGTCTTTGTAGATGTCGCCAGAATCAGCCATTTTCTGCCAGATTGCCTGACAGGATTTATAGTGACGCTCTTCGTTGGTCTGAATGAAGTCGTCATTAGAACAGCCCAGCATCTCCACCATTTCGCGGAAAAGCTTGGAGTTCTTATCAGCAAGATCTGAAGGTGACATGCCTTCCTTGACGGCGGTCTGAAGCATCTTCTGACCATGTACGTCGGTACCTGTCAGGAAGTGTACTTCTCGGCCATCCAGTTTCTGGAAGCGGGCCAGCACGTCAGTTGCAATTGCCTCGTAGGCATGGCCGATATGCGGCTCACCATTTGGGTAGGAAATTGCTGTTGTAATATAGAAAGGCGATTTTTCTGTCATATCCTAAAGCGATCTTTTGATCCGGGATCTAAATCTGGAAAGTTCTTTGGGTTTGTGGCCCAAAAAGACGTAGGTCAGCTCGTGCTTGCTTTCCGCAGGTCAGCGAGAAAAGACAATACAACTTGCTTGCGATCGAGGTTTAAAGCATCTGCTGTTGAGGCAGCGCGGCCCACCTTTTCCCACAAGTCGGCCCACCTGACAAGCGCATCCGGCTTTGTGCTTGCATCTTTACGCAATTGATTGCTCAAGAATGTGCGGGTCAGCTCCAAAAATGTGTTCCATGCGTCTTCTGCGCCGCGTGCCGAAACTTTATCTGCAAAGCTGTGCGCACGGATCATATCCAGATTGGTGACGGTTTCGACCAGGCCCGTAAACTCCTGCGCAATTTGCAGTGCTCCGCCGTTTGCTGCCAATGCAGCCTGACGCAAACTGCCATCTGCCAGCGTGTGAAGAGCCTGCGTGTTGCCTGATGGGGCGCAGCCCATTTCAGTCAGCGCTTGCTCAATAGTCTGCTCTTCCAGTTTGCGCATGGATAGCTTGCGGCATCTGGAGCGTATTGTTGGTAAAAGACGTCCGGGATTGTGCGAAAGCAGGATGAAGAGCGATTGCTTTGGTGGTTCCTCGAGAATCTTAAGCAGAGCGTTAGCTGCTGACTGGTTCATGTCATCAGCGGAATCAACAAGGCAGATGCGCCAGTTTCCACCTGCTGCCGTTGATCCAAAGAAGCCTGTGGTCTTGCGCACTTCATCAACAGGAAGGTCGCGCTTGAAACGCTTTCCTTTCAAGTCCCATGGACGCCGCAGATGCAGAAGGTCTGCATGAGAACCTGCGGCAATCATTTGAGAGCTATGGCTTTCTGGCGGGACGTACAGGCTGTTTGCAGCCATCACAGGCGTAGAAAAGCGGTCCGGGTGCTCCAGTATGAAGCGTGCGAAACGAAACGCCAGTGTGGCTTTGCCGATGCCTTTGGGACCGCCGAGGATCCATGCATGATGAAATCGCTGCGATCTGTAAGCATCAAGCAATTCGGTTTCTGCTAGTTCGTGGCCGTAAAGGCGGGATTGCTCGCGCGGCAGCGGAAGGCCTTCGACCTCGTCGAACTCAGGGACTTCTTCGATTATGGGAGCTTTCGCCATACTCTCTTTTCCCTGATTGCCTACGGACGTGCCGTATCTTGTTTGATCTGCTCTTCAAAGCGGCTTTGGACGGCCTGCCAGATATCTTCAGTCACTTTGTCCTGAGACTGATCACCATCAATCACAACAATGCGTTCTGGTTCATTACGGGCCATGTCCAGAAACATTTCTTGTCTGCGACGGTGCGTTTCCAAAGTATCTGTTTCAAAGCGATCCGGACCATCAAATTCGACAGGAGCAGTACGCTTCGAGACACGGGCCAAGCCGACTTCAGGTGTCACGTTGATCAGCAAGGTCATGTCAGGATTATGGCCCGCGATTGCGACCTGTTGCAAGGCTTCAACTGTTTGCGGAGGCACGCCGGATTCACCCTGATAAACGCGGGATGAGTCGGCAAATCGGTCGCACAGGACCCATTTGTCATCATCTAGTGCTGGCTTGATCAGCGTGTCGATATGGTCTGCGCGGGCAGCTGCAAAAAGGACTGCCTCAGCCGTTACGCCATAACCTTTTGCAGCACCGGACAGCAGGACTTCGCGAACGAGTTCTGCGCCTTGAGAGCCGCCCGGTTCACGTGTGGTGATCGCTTCAATGCCTTTGGACGCGAGCTTGTCGCGTAAACGCTGAATTTGAGTAGACTTACCGGCGCCCTCGCCACCCTCAAAACTGATAAAAATACCCGGCAACGTCGAACAGGCCTCCAAGACCTTCGGAAGTCAGTAGATCTGAAATCCGGTTCTCTAGAACAACTGGTAGAAGAACTCACCTAGCGCGTCCCAAGCACGGCCTTGCAGGTCTCCCATGGCTACATCCTCTCCTGTAACCAGTGTTGCCCGATAAATCACGTCATTTTTGGAAAGAACCTGCAGTTCTCCAACTTCCATTCCCTCTTTAATCGGTGCGGGTATGGGGCCGTTGTAAACAACGCGCAGTTGGTATTTGTCTTTTTCGTTGGGGTTGATGAGCGTTGCTACTGCGTCATTTGTCTTCAAGGAGACTGTTGTTCTCTTGCCGCCATACACTTGTGCGTCGCTGACAAGATCGCCTTTGCGGTAAAACTGTTCGAGTTTAAGACCGGAGAATGTTGGCAACAGCAGGGTTTTCATGTCCTGAACGCGATCTTGCATCGTCGGGGATGCTGCAATAGCGGCTACATAGCGTCGACCGTTGCTATCAAGCGTTCCAAGCGCAGCAAAGCCTTCTCTCTCAGAGAAGCCGGCTCCAAACCCATCAAGACCTTCGATATCCCGAATAAGCGGGTTCTTGTTGCGCTGAGTGATTTTGTTCCAGGTAAAGCGATCCATGGAAAACACAGAATGTAGCTCAGGCTCATGTTCCAGGACATACGCCGCCAAGATTGTCAGGTCTTCCAGTGTCGTTTTGTGGTTCTCGTCAGGAAAACCCGTCGGATTGGTAAAATTGGAATTTTCCATGCCAATGGATTTGGCAAGCTTGTTCATCTCCCGCGCAAAATTAGCTTCACTGCCTGCGAGCCCCTCTGCCAGAATGATAGCAGCATCGTTGGCGCTCTGAACGATAAGGCCATACATCAGGTCATTCACGGGAACAGAGGAGTTCAGGCGGGCGAACATGGTGGTGACGCGTGCGGGTGCGCCGCCTGTCCGCCAGGCATGTTCGCTGACCTTGAAGGTGGTTTGCGGGGTGATGTCACCGGCATGCAGTGCCTGCTGCACCGTTACGGCGGTCATTAGCTTGGTGAGATTTGCCGGGGCAAGCAGAACCTGAGAGTTTTTTGAGAAGATTAGTGACTTGTTGGAGAAGTCATAAAGAGTGGCTGCTTTGGCTTTTATCTCAACTGCATGAGCTGCTGGAGATGCGAGTAGTACGCAGAGCACCGTTGCTGCTATCGCTGAAAATCTCCAGCAACCCGGAGATAGCCAGCGCTTAAAGTTGCTTAGAGATTTATGCTGTTTGCACTTCTGCCACCCAACCTGCACGCCTGTGTCTCCCTGAATGTTTTTAGAGAGGCTATGCTACGCCCCATCCCCTAAAACAAACACTAACGCAGGTCAGCAGACTGGGTAAAGCCGTTTAAAACTAAATGACTTAGTGTTTTTGACCAGTACGAGATTGCAGCAGTAAGTTCTTCAACCCAGTTCTACCTGAAAACGACTTAAATGCCTCATGTGCACTGTTGAGCCTTTGCTGTGACGAGTAAGAGGAAACTGCGTTTCCGCTCTGGAACGCTGGTGCACCGCCACTTGTTGGTGTTTTATAAACACCAGAACTTGGCGGTGGAAGGATTGAGCTGCCAAAGGATGTTGAAACTGGCTGTACAGCAATCGCAGGTTTAGGCGCATTTGGGTTTGCGTTTGTCGCAAGAGCGCTGTTGATGCGGTTCTTGAAGTTGGATACGGACGCGACCTGTGTCGTGCTTAAGTTGCGCTCGTACACCACAGCTGGATCAAGCTGGCTGGAATTGAACGCCAACACGTTTTGTGCCGCATAAATTGGTGTATCGTACGGCCTGCTTTTTGGCATCGGAGCCGGGCCGGAAATTCGGTTCACAGGATTTGCAAAGGCAAACATGGTGCGCGGAGCAGAGTTGCCGCCGTTCCACTTTCCGCCATTGCCAGAATAAGATGCCAGTAGCTTCTTCTCGTCCTGTCCATGAAGAGGTGCGCGGCTGACGTATTCAACTCGAACCTTTGCGACGCCGCTGGATTTGGTGCCTAACATTCCTGCTACGCGCTCAGACAGATCAATCACGCGATTATCGTGGAACGGTCCACGGTCATTCACGCGCACAATCATGGAGCGGCCGTTTTGCAGGTTTGTCACCTTAGCATAGCTTGGCAGAGGCATTGTTGGGTGCGCTGCTGTCAGAGCATTGCGATCAAAGATTTCACCGTTTGCTGTTTTGCGGCCATGGAAGGTTGGGCCATACCATGATGCCTTGCCGGTTTTCTTGTAGTTATCGTCCCGTTTGGGATAGTACCATTTACCAGCCACCTTATACGGTTTGCCGACAACGGCGCGTCCGCCCCCTTTGGGAACTGGCTTGGTGCCCTTCACCACACGAGGACTTGCAGCTACGCCATATTTCTTTTCACTGAACTTCACTTTGTCTGTGCCGCCACCACAGGCTGCAATGCCTGCGCACAAGGCAACCACAGATATGCTGGTCGCTACACGTTTGATCGTTTCGGGAGCTGGCGCTTTCACCGAATAGCCCCAATTCAGTAAAGAAGTCATACCGTTGTTACTCACTACATGTTCGGCACTGACGGATTTCAGTCTGCTTGAGCAAAAACACCCGAGCTCACTACAAACTGAACCAATATTAAAAAGATAGCCGATAAACCTTAACTGAATCCGATCAAAATGTCTCCACAAGAAAGGGAGATTTTTGTCAAGGCTAACTTCCTTAGGGGAATTGGCGGTTTTGGCGGGGCTGTTTGATTCCGCTGTGAAAAAATTAAATTCATGCTGTGGAACAAGTTTTTCGCTGGCTTGACTTTGAAGGCCGCATGAACCAAATAGAGCCCACACCACACAGCCGGAGAGGTGGCAGAGTGGTTGAATGCACTGGTCTTGAAAACCAGCGGGCGTGGAAGCGTCTCGTGGGTTCGAATCCCACCCTCTCCGCCATCTATCTTATTGATAGGTAATACAAAAGAACCCACCTTTATGGTGGGTTTTTTGTTGTCTTGCTTCTGAAGGCACGCTCCCAGTTCAGGTAGTTTTCCGCTAAACCTCCCCAATCAAACTCTCTATACTGGCCATCAATAAACGAGCGGCTGGAAGTGTTTAGCTCGTAGCAATCAAAGAATGCCTTAGCGAGATCTACCTAATGGACAGGTGAATATGGTTACGCCAGACTGTCATTTTATCCGCGGGGATTTTTATCATGAAGCGATTGAGCTTAGCTGGTGCTTTAACCTGCTTATTTGTGTTGCCTGTTGCTGCACAGACGACTGAGGAAATGATCAAAGAGATCTTCCTGGTCGATACCATGGATAACTTTTGCGATATCGGCATCAATCATGAGCGGACGTTGGACTATATTCGAGACAACAAGCTCAAAGCGGCACCGCATTATATTGTGCTGGTTCAGGAAAGCATTCGTCTGGCAGGAGAAGTGCAACACACACTGGAAGATGCAGAGGAAGACGCAAGCGGAGTTGTGTGCATCCAATTGAGCGAGCGAGCGAAAGAGCTGGGTCTTGTGGTGAGGTGAGCTAGAGGCGTCTTGCTTGCCTGCAATAAAAAAGAGCTGCAATCGTGTGATTGCAGCTCTTTGTGTTTGTTGAAAATACCAAACTTTTAGTCTTGTGAGATCATTGCGGCCGTCATCAGACGATAGGTGATCTGAGCTGCCGTGAAATCCCATGCGGCATTTCCATCTGGCGCCAGTTCAACCACGTCGAGACCAACGCATTTGCGGCCTTTTAGTGCATGCTCTACCAAGTGCAGTGACTGGTAATATCCAAGGCCTCCCGGCACAGGGGTCCCAGTTGCTGGCATCTGAGAGGGATCGAGGCCATCTACGTCAAAGGAGATGTAGATGTGCTCAGGAAAATCCTCTGGCAGGTCAACAGTGTGCAGCCCTTTGGTGACCAGTTCTTCTGCGTCGACAAAAAATACTTTGTTGTCTTTGCGGCTGTCCATCTCCTGCTGGCAAAGCGCGCGAACGCCGAACTGTACCAGAGAGTTCCCCTCTTCTACTAGGAGGTTCATGACAGAAGCATGGGAATGCTTTTCGCCCTGATAAGCGATGCGAAGATCTGCGTGCGCATCAATTTGCACAATGCCTACTGGCTTGCCGAGAGCACGGGCCACGCCTGAGACTGCGCCGTAGGACAAAGAATGCTCACCCCCCAGAGTGACTGGAATTTTGCCTGCTTTAACCGCGTCTTCTGTACGTTGAGCGAGACGCTCCATAACTTCTGGCAGAGGTCCGTCGCAGTCGACTGGGCTTTGCGTTGCAATGCCGGAAGCGCATGGCTCAACGCCATTACAGCCGCGCTCCAGCTCATTGCTTGCCTCAATGATTGCTTCGGGGCCTTTTATTGTACCCGAACCATAGGAGACGGTGCGTTCCAGTGGGACCGGAATAATCGTAAAGAGAGCGCCTTCTGCTTCGCGTTCTGCTTCAGTCAGCTCACTGTCAAGAAAAACAGACATTTCGTACCTTTAGGAAAGACGGTTCAGGAAGTCGTTGTAAGAGAATTCGCGAATGATCTTGAGTTCATCGCTTTCAGAGCTCCAGAGCGCGATTGTTGGCAGAGGAACGCCGTTGAAGGTATTGGTCTTAACCATGGAGTAGTGAGCTTGATCGAGGAAAGCAAAGCGATCACCAACATTAAGTGGCTTTGCTCTGGTGTAATCGCCAATCACATCACCTGCGAGGCAAGAAGGGCCGCCAAGGCGGTATGTATGCCCCTCCTCCGCTTCATCCAGCATCGCCGGACGATAGGGAGCCTCAATCACATCTGGCATGTGGCAAGTTGCGGAAATATCGACAATCGCCAGATTCATGGTGTTAATTGGTAGGTCCAACACTTCACCAATCAGAATGCCCGCGTCCAGCGCGAGAGCTTCGCCCGGCTCCAGATATACCTCGAGTCCGGTTGTTTTGCGTACATCTTTGATGAAGGCAATCAGCGCATCGCGGTCGTAATCTTCACGGGTGATGTGGTGGCCGCCGCCGAAGTTGATCCATTTCAGTTGTGAGAAATATGGTTCAAGCTTGTCTTTTATCGCTTCCCACGTGCGCTGGAGCGGTTCGAATTCCTGCTCACACAATGTGTGCATATGAATGCCGTCAACGCCCTTCAGCGCCTCTGCATTTAATTGCGAGATTGGAAAGCCTAGGCGAGAACATGGAGCACATGGGTCATATTTCTCGACCTCACCTTCAGAGTGCTCAGGATTGATACGCAGGCCTACGTCTACATTGTGCTCAGCAGCGCAGATGTTTGGAAGGAAACGATCTTTTTGAGCTGGTGAGTTGAAGATCATGTGGTCGGTATAGCCAATGATCTCATCAATCTCGCTTGCTTTATATCCAGCGCAGAACGTTGCAACTTCTCCGCCGTATTCCTGCCGGGCAAGGCGTGCTTCATAAAGCCCCGATGCACAGGTGCCATCCAAATATTCGCGCACCACTGGCGCTAGCGCGAACATGGAAAAAGCCTTCAGTGCAGCGAGGACATGAGCGCCTGAGCGGTCTGCTACGTCCTTAAGTACAGAGAGGTTGCGGCGAACCGCAACCTCATCAACGACAAAACAGGGACTTGGCACACGGGAGAGATCAAACTCTTTGAAGGCCCCCGCATCACCAGCCTGTGTCTGCATCATTTCTGCCATGAGCTTAGAACTGAACCGGACCGTCGAGCTCATGAACCTGCCAAGGCAGGCCGTGCTCATTCAACATGTCCATGAAGTTGTCTGGATCCAGCTGTTCCATGTTCCACACGCCCGGCTCATTCCAGTTCCCTTTCAGGATTTGGGCGGCACCAATCATCGCAGGTACACCGGTGGTGTAGGAAACAGCTTGAGAACCTACTTCTGCATAGCACTCTTCGTGATCACAGATGTTGTAGATGTAATAGGTTTTTTCGCCAGAGCCGTCTTTTGCCTGACCCGTTGCAATGTCACCAATGCAGGTCTTGCCTTTGGTCAGCTCGCCCAGATCGCTCGGATCTGGCAGAACAGACTTCAAGAACTGCAGAGGGATGATTTCCTTGCCTTCATGCATAACTGGCTCGATAGAGGTCATGCCGATACCTTCAAGCACGCGTACGTGGTTGATGTAAGCATCGCCAAAAGTCATCCAGAAACGCGCACGTTCAATTTCGGTGAAGTGCGTTTTCATGCTTTCCAGTTCCTCATGGTACATGAGGTACATGTTTTTCTCGCCAACGCCTGGGAAGTCGAAAGCAACTTTGTGGGTCATTGCAGGTGAGCTGACCCAGTCGCCTTTTTCCCAATGACGCGCATCTGCCGTTACTTCACGGATGTTGATTTCCGGGTTGAAGTTGGTTGCAAATGCCTTGCCGTTGTCGCCGCCGTTACAATCGAGAACGTCGATTTGACGGATGGTCTCGAGCTTGTGCTTTTTAAGCCATGTTGCAAAGACGGAAGTAACCCCTGGATCAAAACCAGAACCGAGGATAGCTGTCAGCCCAGCTTCTTTGAAGCGTTCCTGATACGCCCACTGCCAGTGGTATTCGAACTTTGCTTCGTCTTCCGGCTCGTAGTTGGCGGTGTCCAGATAGTTGATGCCTGCTTCGAGGCATGCATCCATCAGCTTCAGGTCCTGATAAGGCAGCGCCAGATTCACCAGCAGCTCCGCGCCGCTCTCTTTGATGAGTGCGACAACAGCCGCGACGTCCATCGCGTCAACTTCAGCGGTCTTGATGGTAACGCCGGTCTTTTCCTTCACGCTTTTTGCAATGTCATCGCACTTGAACTTGCGGCGAGATGCGAGCGTAACTTCGGAGAACATGTCCGAATTCATTGCCATCTTGTGTACGGCTGCGGAGGAAACACCGCCTGCGCCGACTACCAGAGTCTTACTCATGTCTATTCCCCGGTCCTTGGATTATTCGTAATAAGTGTAGCCGTTGATGCTGTCGCGGTAAGCGGCAACCAACGTGCGTCGATCAGCGTTCTTTAGTGTGCCGGCGGAAACCGCCTCATCAATGAGTTTGCGGAAGGCATCTACGCAGTCGCGCGGATCATACTCCACATAGGAGAGAACCTGTGAAATCGTATCGCCCTCAACTTCCTGAAGCAGATCAAATCCACCGTCAGCTCTCAGGTCAATTGTTGCGACATTGGTGTCGCCAAATAGATTGTGTAGGTCACCCAGAGTCTCTTGATAGGCCCCTACAAAGAAAACGCCAAGATAATATGGCTTGCCTTCTTCCAGAGTGTGCACTGGTAGTGATGGTGAGATGCCATCTGCCAGAATGAACTTGTCGACTTTGCCGTCGCTGTCACAGGTGATGTCAGAAAGAACGGCGCGGCGATCCGGTGCTTCATTCAGACGTTGTAGCGGGACAATCGGATGGAGCTGGTCAATTGCCCAGACGTCTGGCAGGGACTGGAAGAGAGAGAAGTTACAATGGTAGATATCTGCCACCTTCTCCAGCTGTTCGTCGATCTCAGGAGCGACACCTCGTGGCGGGGCCAGTTCCTTAATCTTGGACATGAGGTGCAGATAAATGCGCTCAGAACGGCCCATCTGACGCAAATCGATATATCCACGCCGGAAAAGTGCGCGCAATTCATTGCGGTAGAATGAAGCGTCGTTCAAGCATTCCTGAAGCCGCTCTGCATTGAGGTAACCTTCCACAGCTGCAAGGTCTGAGACCATGTGGTGATCATCTTCTTCAGGCTTTGGTGCGGTTGGTGCATCAAACAGCGTTGCTTCGAGCACGTTGAAGAGCAGCATTGAAGATGTGGCGACTACGGCACGGCCACTTTCGGTGATCAATGTGGGGTGCGTGAGTTCCGCCTCATCCATTGCATAGGCAACGGTTTCCACCACATTGGAGCAGTATTCTTCGACCGAGTAGTTGGTTGAGTTCTCAATCGCTTTTTTCTCACCGGTGTAGTCAACACCAAGGCCGCCTCCCAGATCCAGATGGGTTAGTTCGGCCCCTTCCCTCGTCAGCTCAACAAAATAGCGGCAGGCTTCACCTACAGCGCGGCGGACATCGTTGACGTCTGGTACTTGTGAGCCAAGATGGGAGTGCTGTAGCTTCAAGCAATGTAGCAGTTTCGCATCGCGCAGCTTATCGATGACCGCGACCAGCTGATCGGTGTTCATGCCAAATGTGGACCGATCACCTGAGCTTTCTTCCCACTTGCCGCCAATCTGATTGGTAAGCTTTACTCGCACACCAAGTAGAGGCTCTTCGCCGAGCTCTTCAACCACACTAATGACGGTATCAAGTTCTTTTGGGCTTTCCAGCACGATGATGGTGTTAAAGCCCAGTTTGCGAGAAAGAATTGCGAGGCGAATGAACTCTTCGTCTTTTACGCCGTTACAAACAATGAGAGCGTCTTTTGGCAAGCGGTGCGCAAGGGCAATGACAAGCTCAGGCTTGGAACCAGCTTCCAGACCGTAGGAGTAAGGACGGCCAAACTCAACGATACGATCAACGACTTGCGCCTGCTGATTGACCTTGATCGGGAAAACACCGCGATATTTGCCTTTATAGCCGACGCGATTGATTGCATCTGCCATGGAATTGTTGATGTGAGCGATTTCGTTTTGCAGGAACGAACTGACGCGCAGCAAAAGTGGAGAATGGATACCACGTTGTTCAAGGTCGTGAACGATCTCCGGCAGACTCACCTTGGGAGCGTCCGGCATCAAAGGATTACTAAGTGCTATATCGCCGTTTGGCAGCACAGAGAGAAGATCTTTACCCCAGCGCCCCATACCGTAGACGGCATGGGCAGTACCTTGATTATTTGGCAACCATTTATCCCCTTCCAGAATTGATTTCGCCCCATTTACTCATGGTCTTCCCATCTGACAAGCCCAATATTGGTGTTCTAAACATCAGAGGTGGGAGAACAGGTGCACAAGTCACTTTTTGCTGAAACTAAAACTACAACCTAAAATCTTGGTGGGAGTGCTGTTTCAGCAATTTTAAAGAGGAGGGAGATTGGCTAAAGACAATGCAGTAGGCAGCTCCCCTATTTCTTGCGGATATCTCATTTGCTTATTTATTTGCGACCAATCTAGTCATAGATTAATTGCACTAACTGTAATACCTCTCCACGGGACTATGTTTTTAGCGACTGCAGAGCAACCATGACTTGGCAACAGCGGCTTCAAAAACTAAGAAAACAGAATGATCTGACGGTCAAAGATTTAGCTCGACGTGCAAACGTTGGTTATGACAATCTTTATAAGATCGAAAAAGGTTTAATAGATAATCCGCGTGGTGATACTCTGGGTAAGTTGGCACTAGCACTCGGTGTCAACGAACAGTTTCTTCGTTTCGGAATTCACGGTGTTAATGATGTCGACTTTATAGAAGACACTGAGATTCTAAGTGAGATGGAAGGGCAAGTGAATCAGACTGATCTGGATTTAATCGATCAGGCGTGGACCCAGGCATTAGAAATCGAAGCACAGGTGTATGGCTCGGGTAGCAAAGGACCTATGAATTTCGTTTCCATGATGTTTGCTCGTATTTATCACGAGATGCTGAAACGAAATGAGCAATAAGACGCATTTACTTGCGGCCTTGCCGACACTTTGGCGCTGTTGTTAGAAATTCAAAGTCTTTTTCCAAACAACTTGTTATATCACGCTCTAAATTGAATATCGTGTCAATCTCTTGTCGACAATGTCGTTTCGAGTTCACTTCCTTCAGTTTAATCTTCTCAGTGAATGTGAGTGCTTCATAGTTATTGTTGGGGGAAATTACCTAATTTCTATCTGCCGATATGAAGTTATTCTCTCCAATTTTTGACCTAGTGAATTTGACTTAATAATTGTGCATACGTCATGAATGTGTCTTTTCGATCTCATGTATTATTTAATTAAGGTGTTGTATCTTAAAGGTTAAATTGCTTTTTTGTCGTGCCTCTGTTTTTCGACTTTTAATGTGCATTGCTCAGGTTATTTAAAACTTGAGTTTATTTACCTTTCCAGCTGTTGAAATCTACGATATGGATTTATTATCCAATTCAACTCTAATTTGTGCTCCTTTCCTGATTATGTGAAAGGCGCATAAGGATTGGACATAATCAGATTGTTCGTCTGAATTGGTATTTTTACATTTGCTTTTAGTTCTCTAGTTGAAAGAACTCTTATGCCCATCGACTTAAATCGCGCTAAACATTCAAACGAAGTAGATAGTCAACATTCGACTGCGCGGCATGATATTTTTGAGGATCTCTTGAAAACGGCGAGTAAGCATGCTGCGGATGGGACTCCTGAAGTTGATTTTTTGAACTTGCTGACTGCGGATATGTCTTTTGGTGAGCCTGAACTTGGTTCTATTGTTAAGCATAGAAGCACTGAAGAAGTCGGGTTTATTTGTGGTGAAACTACACTCATTTGCGGGCATCGTGCACTCAAGTTCAGACCTTTTGATAGCTCTCCAACGGAAAGTGTGACGTGTGATCCTGATGAGCTGATTGTGGTTGGAGATCCGGATCTGAGGGTTGGCTATCCGCAGCGTTGCAAGTACTGAAGCAACTTGCCATTCAGTGAAACTGGTTTCGACGCAAAAAACGCTCCATTTCTGGAGCGTTTTGTATTTTTTGATTTTATAGTCTGGGCTAGTTGCTTGACGCATCACTGAGTTCGAATTCAACTGGTTTGAGCACGTACTCATCAGGAATTTCTGTCAGCTTCACAACCTTACCGCCGTTTCCAGAGGAAAACTTCTCAGCACCTGCTTGTGTGCCAAATGGAATTGCCTCTGGTGCCCCCATGCCTCCGTTCTGTGTGCTTTCTATAACGAAGTATGCTGCATCGGCATCAACCCAGTTGTTGTTGCCTGGTTGCTCCCAGCTGACTGCATTGTCCATATCGTTCACGTAAATCGCAACGTAATCTTTGGACTCTTCAGGCAAACGTGTGAAGGCTACTGCATCGCGTACCTGCGAGAACCACAGCGGAAATGGGCTACCTGCCAAGTGAATCTGAGCTTTTGGTCCTTCGTGATCCAAGACAGTCATCTGGCAGTAGAAACCCGCAGCTTCGACATTGAGTTCCATGGCGACCGGTTTGATGACTTCTTCTTTCTCCTGACACGCTGCCAGAAGCAAAGTGACACCAACGACTGCAAATAGTTTCTTCATCATGGGGAAACCCTCTTAAGCAGCAGGATTGCACCAGACATTGCAGTACCTGCAAACACAAAGATGGATGCAAGAGCAACGACTGGCGGGAATGGAAGGCTTTCAGCGACACCTGCCATACCGCCGACCATGGCGTTGGCATCAAGTGCTGAAAGGTTGAACAAGCGAAAGGCATCCGCTGGATTTGCCAGCAGAGCGAATGGGAACACACTGGAAGCAAAGAAGCCTTCGCTATCAGCGACCAATGCTCCTAACAGTGCCAAATCGTAAAGCACAATCAGTACTAACCAAATTCCGATTGCCATTGCAGCTGCTGTTGTCACCTGGCGCACGAGTGCACTAACGATGTATCCAAGGGACAAGAATGCAAAGCCGAGGATGGCTGAGGTTGCGATCAGCCGCGCAAAGTCGATGAAACCACTGGTGTCACCGCCACCGGTGGCTGCCAGCATCAATGCGGTTGACCCGTAGCCGAGTGTGAGAGCCAGCATTAGAACGCAGATATGTCCGACAGCCTTGCCAATTAGGAACTCGCTTCGCGTCATTGGTGAAGAGAAGATCAGCAGCAAGGTCCCGCGTTCGATTTCACCTGCAACAGCATCAAAAGCGAGCAGCAGTGCGATCAGCGGAACAAGATAGACTGACAGGCTGGACAGAGAAGCTACAGTGATAGTCATGCGGCTTACATCAAGCGTGCCCGCAGGAGCTGAACCGAGCAAGGCCAGTGCCATGGAGAACGCGCTCAGGATCACAACAGAAAGCAAGATCCAGCGATTTCGTAAACCGATCCGGAATTCTTGGTGAGCTACAGTGAGGATACGTTGGAACATACCTTTATGCCTCCCCTGCACTATCTTCGAGATCTGCTTTTTCAGAGAAGTGCTTATACACATCATCCAGAGTTGGCAGATGGATATCGATGTCTTCGATCATTGCGCCAAGGCTGGTGACCGCAGCAATTCTTGCGATCTTGTCTTCGTGCGCGCACATGATTTCTACTGAGCGACAATTGACCGGAGTACCACCCAAGCGGTTTGCCAGTTGCTCTGCCGGCTCTTCTTTCGACTTCACCTTGAGGCGGATCGGTAATCTTGCTGCAGTCCGCAAATGGTCGAGCGTATCGTTTGCCACCAATTTACCTTTGGACATGATCAAGATGCGATCAGTACGTGCTTCCATTTCCGTTAAGGCATGAGACGACAGCAATACTGTTGCTCCATTTCCTGAGATCTCAGTCACCAGATCATAGAAATTCTGCCGAGAAATGGGGTCCAGGCCACTTGTTGGCTCATCAAGTAGGACAAGTTTCGGTGTCCCGATCAATGCTTGTGCCAGACCCAAGCGTTGACGCATGCCTTTTGAGTATGTCCCAACGCGGCGGCGTCCTGCTTCTGCAAGGCCGACCCGTTCGAGCAAACCAATGGCTTTCTTTGCATCTTCGCCTTTTAGTCGTGCGTAGTATTTGAGAACTTCGACACCTGTCAATGTTCTTTGAAAGGCAACAGATTCAGGCAGGAACGCAGTGGATGCACGTGCTTTGTCACTGCCGGGCTCTGCACCCAAAACTTCAATCCGTCCATCCGTTGGGGTTAGAAAACCAAGTGACATCTTAAAGAATGTCGTTTTTCCTGCCCCATTGTGTCCGAGGAGCGCAACCCTCTCTGCGCTTCCCAGTTCAAATGAAAGATCTTTTACAACATCCCGTCCATCGAAGGTCATGCGGACGTTTTCAGCTCGAAGAACTGTATTATTCATCTTCTTGCTCCTACCTTCGGCTTTGCTAACTCTGGTGCATGCATCAGTGGTTTTGTGTCCACGATTCCACCTGGCAAAAGCGCCGGGAACTGAGACTGCGTCCAACTGAGGAGTTGAACCGCAGGACTTCCGGTAAGCAGTTTTGCCGCGGGTTGCGTCCAGAGAATTTGATCGACCATGTCGTTTGGCCGGTAGGCGGTGTCGGCTACTCCGTCTCCGTTCATGTCAAAGGCTGAATGATCGCTCCAGAAGTTTCCACGACCTTCATAGGTCCACTCAAGGTGACGTGTGCCCACGTATTTGACCTGAGTTTTATTTCCGATGAAAGCATTGTTGGAAAACTTGTTTTTAGCGGAACCTGCCGTGAAATGAACTCCAATCTCACAACGCTCAAACGTGTTCCCGTCGACTTTGTTTTTATTGGCGTTGTACATAAACAAACATTTCTCAGGCGATGCTTTCACATGATTTCCGGTGATTACGGCATTGTTTGCATAGTTCAGCATCAAGCCGTGGTCGCGGTCCCCATCAGAGATGTTGTTTGTGATGGTGAGCTTGTCGGAAAACATAAGAGCGTAGCCAATGTGATTGTCTACTGAGACGTTGTTGGAGATAGTCCCTTTGTTGCCATACATATAATGCACAGCAAAGCGTGTGTTTTCGAAATAATTATTTCTCAGAGTATCGTTTGGACTGGTGTTTACGAAAATACCGTCACGGCCATATTTGATGGTGTTGAACTCCACGACAAGTCGTGGTGAGTTCCAGACATATATGCCGTTTCCGCGCTCGTTGGGGCGCAGATCGCGACGTCCTTCAATCAGGTTATCGGCAACGTAAGCATCATCTGGGCCGTGCGCATCCACACCCACCAGATTGTTGAGGAACTTATTGCCTGTAATTCGGGCACGATCTGCTTTTTTTGTCAGCTTCACGCCTGAATCGATTGTTTGGTTGGAAAGACCTGAACCGGTAATGACCAGTCCATCGACGACCACATCTGGTGCTTCGACAGTTATTACTGAGCCTTTGCCATTGCCTTTAAGCTCTGCGCCTGGCTCTCCTTTAAGCACCAAAGACCGATCAATGATGATCGGTCCCTGATGAATTCCAGCAGAAAGGCGCAAAACGTCTCCGTCCTGCGCCTTTTCTAAGGCGCGGGCTAAGGCATCAGGCTGTGCAGGAACAGGGATTTCAGCGGCGTGAGCAGAAACGCTCACGCCAATCAAAGCCGTCGCTCCCAGCAATGTTTGCCAGAACAACCTTGTCATGCCCGCTGCTCCCTTATGCGTCGCGAGGCTCAACGAACATACGGCCGCGCATTTCCATGTGCAGTGCGTGACAGAACCACTGGCAGTAGAACCAGTGAACACCTGGACGCTCAGCAATGAAGGTCACAGAAGCAGTTGCTTGAGGAGCAACTTCCATTGCTACACCGTAGTTGGAGATACAGAAGCCATGTGTCAGATCGTCAATGTCATCAATGTTGGTGACGTAAACGGTGACTTCATCGCCCTGCTTCACGGTGAATTTCTCAAGAGAGAAAGTCGGAGCTGCAGAGTGCATGTAAACGCGAACTTTGTTGCCATCGCGAATTACGTGTTCTGCTTCTTCCAGATCAACACCGTCTGCTTTTGCCTGTGCAACTGCATCAGCGAATGTTGGGTCGTTACGATCCCAAACAGATGCTGGGTTCACGAGAGAACGGTGAACGATGATGACGTCATGTGGCTCAGCGAATGTTGGGCCGTCATGAACGATCTTCATTTCGTCGCCAGAAATATCGATCAGCTGCTCGTTTTCAGGCTTCAAAGGACCAACGTTCAAGAAGCGGTCTTTGGAGAACTTGTTCAGGGAAACAAGCCACTTACCGTCCGCGTCCAGAGTTTCACCCATGGAAGTGTGGTTGTGGCCTGGTTGATAAGCGACATCAATCTTGGAATGGATTGGGTCGATATCTTCACCAGCGTACTGACGGATCGCTTTGTCGATGTCCCACTTCACCATCTGGCTGTCGAGGAACAGTGTGGTGTATGCGAAACCGCGGTTATCGAATGCTGTGTGGAGAGGGCCAAGACCCAGCTCAGGTTCTGCAACAACTGCGGAACGTGGATCTGCACCGTCAAACACTGCATCCAGCTTGTCCACGTCGATAACGGAAACTGTTGGAGACAGTTTACCAGCGATCATAACGTGTTTTTTGTCTGGGCAAGTGTTACAGCCGTGTGGGCTGTTCGGCACTGGAACGTATGCGGTGTACTTGGAGCCTTTACGGCCATCAAGAACAGGCACACCATTCAGCATTTCGTAGTCGCCGTTTTTGACGCCTTCTTCAATGCGCTTGATGTTGAAGACAACGCAGTGGTCCATTTCGGACGCAGTCATCTCGGCCAGATTGGTACCCATTTCTGAGTTGTAGCTGGTTGAGAATGCATATTTACCCTGATAGTCCGCATCGCAGTTATCAAGGTTACCGGATACAATCACCTGCCATGCCACTTCCATGGTATCGCCGTCAATCGCGGTAAAGATGCAGGTATATTCTTCCGGCTTATCAAGGATTTTACCATCGTTTACGAGTGGAGCTTCGTGCTCACCGTTTGCGAAGACATAACCTGTACGAGGCCATTTTTGAGGGCGTAGACCATGGATGTCGTGCGCGTTTGGCACTTCGATGATCTTGTCTGCTTTCATCACGTCAAGACGAATACGTGCAACACGAGTATTTGCTTTATCGTTCATGAACAGGTAGCGGCCGTCATATTTGCCGTCAGTGAAGGACATATGTGGGTGGTGAAGGTCACCGTTGTCATATGTGTCCATATTATGAGCTGCAAGGAACTCTTTGGTTTCTGGCAGCAGGTTTTCTGTCAGAATTTTTTTGGATTCGTTGGTCTGGCCCCAACCGGTTGCGGAACAACGGTTAAACACAGGAACGCGCATCAGTTCACGCATGGATGGGATGCCCAGAATGCGCAGCTCGCCTGCCTGTCCAGAAGACCAGAAGCCGTAGTATTCGTCCAGGTCGCCCGGAGCAACGTGGAAGTCGTTACCTTCAGCTGCCTGTGCAGCAGTGATGCCACCAGTAGCGCCAGCAACTGCCACTGCGCCCAGACCCGCAACAGCGGCTGTTTTAGCAGTACCACCGAGCAATGCGCGGCGTGACAGACCTGTCTCTTTTCTATCAGTCATGAAAGTCTCCCTTGATACTTTCTAGTAGATTTGGCCTAAGCCGGTTGTTTGACGGAAGTGCCCTTTTCCGTCTTTGAAATACCCGTCTGCGCTTCGAATTTCTTGCGCTTGGCAAGCTTCTTAATGCAGACCGGACATTTGTCGTCGCTCTGATACAGAACCTGACAGTGCAGGCAGTTCAGGCATTCGTTTGGATTGATGTTGCCCTCTGGGTGGATCGCTCCAACCATGCAGTCCTTCTCGCAACGTGCGCATGGATTGCCGCACTCTTTGTAGCGCTTCAGCCAGTCGAACATGCGTAGGCGTGCTGGAATGGCGAGCGCTGCACCAAGTGGACAGAGGTAACGGCAGTAGAACCGCTCGATAAACAAACCCGCGGTCAAGAGTGCCACGGCGAACAGGACAAACGGCCATCCGCGCTGGAACTTCAAAATGATTGCGGTCTTGAATGGTTCAACCTCTGCATAATGCTCAGCAACTGCCAAGGAGTAGAGTGACAAGCCAAACAGAGCGAGGAAGATCATGTACTTCACGGCCCAGAGGCGTTCATGCAAACCCCAAGGCAATGAGATTTGAGGAACTTTGAAGAACTTCGCGATCCGATTGGTTAGCTCCTGAAGTGCACCAAACGGGCAGAGCCAGCCGCAATATGCGCCACGACCCCAGAAGATGAGTGCTGCTGCAACAGCAAACCACAGCAGGAACACGAGTGGATCCATCAGGAACGCGGTCCAGCTGAATTCTGTCGTCAGCGCTGAGAAGAGCGCCAGAACGTTTACAACAGAGAGCTGCGCGTTTTCCATCCAGCCCAACCAGACCAAGACGAAGGTTAGGAAGCCAATACGGAACCAGAAGGTAAACTTCTCTGATTTGGCAACCTGCATCTGGAAGAAGAAAACGCCTGTCAGGATTGTAAGAGCAATGCCTAGTATTGCGATATCAACCTGACGGTCATTCCAAATGCGCTGCCAAAGCTCTACGCGGCCTTCTTCTGCAGGAGCGGCAACTGCGCCTTCTCCCTTTCCTGCATCTGCTGCGGCAACTGGTGCATCCTCTACCTTCTTCAGGTATTGCTGCGGCAACTGATAGCCCAGATCAAATGTCAGGAAGGTTTTCTCAATCGCACCAATTGTACGGTGTACGAGAAGCTGCAGCCGGAATGGTTTACTTGGATCGAAACCGGAGTCTGCAGGAATGGTGAACATGTCCAGTTCTTTAAACGTTGGCGCATCATCTGCAGCCACAACGCCGAGACGTTTGTGTTGACGGTCTCTGAAGCGGACTGAAATGTCATCCTGGATCAGCTGAATACGATCAAAGATGCCACCACGTACGTAGCCTGTGCCTTTGAAAGAATAACGACCACGACCGAGGACCACGATTGCGTGCTCACCTTCTTTCAGACGATTTTTCAGATTGGCATACTCTGCGTCTCCCAGGATCGTACGACCTACAGTTGGGACGTCAGCAAGCGCCATAAACATATCAACGTAAGAGTCGGTTTCTGGCCCCTTCTCTGGACGTTTGATGGCTTTAGGATTGCCCTGCTCTACAAATGCGGCGTTGACCTGGCCCACATCGAGCGTCAGACGACGGATAGAACCATCACCAGTCATTGTCATCCAGTCAGAAACCTCTGCTTTGTCTGGATCGACGACAAATTTTGGACCAGTGTCAGCAACAGCGCCTTTCAGGCCACCAAGTCCGAGGGTGCGCGCCACTTTCAGGCTTGCTCTCACGACGGAATCATCAATCACCATAATGGTGACGGTCGCGCCGGATATAATATCCAGCTCGTGAGCAGACCCGCCCTGCTCTGCTTCTTTCTTGATATCGAGACCAGCGTAATTCTCAGTGATCTTTTTGATCTCGCTATCAGGGATGCCGATCAGAACGATTGGTTCTGCGTGCTTTACCAATTGAACGCTTGTAAGCATGCCTTCAGGATTGATACCAACCAACGTATCAATAGGCTTGCCGGAATACCCTGTTGTGGAGACGAGATCGGTGGTCAGAAAGACCCAACCTAGAACGTCATCTCCAGCCATTGCTGGCAACACTGCGATGTCCTCGCGCAGCGCACCATACCTGTCGGCCTTAGGGAAGAACTTAGTGACCTCAACTTTTTTGGCAAAGTCGAGAACACGGTTTGAAGAGTCCGACGCAGCTATCGCGTAGTTCGACGCACTGAGAAAGAACGTAAAAATTAGAAGGAAGACAGTGCGCAACCTGAGAGCTCGCATTTCCGAGAAACCTTATCTCGCATGAAAAATATACATTAAGTAGGTGCGCTTATTCGGAGGTGAGTTCTTTGCGGCAGATCAAAAAGCCAACTCCACTAATCGATCAAAACGATCCTCTCCACAGTATTTAGATATTTCACAACTTTTGATTGATTTTGTGCTTATGTGCTCTGAAAAGTCGTCTATTTAACTTGCCTATATAATTGTTTTTGTTGATATTATTTGAAATAAGCGTTGATGTCAGCAAGACACGCGAGCTCTTACCTTGACGTGAAAATACGTAGCGCGACGGTGTTTAGGTTGTAGTTCTACTGAGAAATCGAGACAATTTGCCCTAGTACGTAAATCGGATTGCTCGTCAGTTTAGATGAGGACGACGCGTTGGCGGGTGTTTCTGTGCTCACTGATACTTGATTGAATTTAGGCGAGGTCGATTGCCACTATCTTGAAGGGGAAGGTATTTGAAGCGTGTTGCTTTCAGAAGGTTCCGGAGTGCGATTGCGGCTCCGTGTGGAAAATCGAAAAAACCGCTTGCGCTAAGCCCCTGCAATCCTTAGAAGACCCCTCACAGGCAGCGACCTAACGGTCCCGCCCAAGAGCCCGTAGCTCAGCTGGTAGAGCAACTGACTTTTAATCAGTAGGTCCACGGTTCGAACCCGTGCGGGCTCACCATTTAACCTCATGGTATATAAAGAGGTTTAGCAAAGCTCCTTCCCGGGAGCTTTTTGCATTTGGGCCTCGTGTCAGCACTATGTCAACGAATGAGAGTGTTTCAGAAGCCGATTTTGCTCTCACAATGCCCTCAACATCTTCTCTAATTTAGCTCTGGAAAAGCTGTGAATGTCGTCATAGTTGTCAGCAGACGAGCAAGTCACTTGGGTTGACAGATTGCAGAATTGAAAACGAGCTGTCATAAGTCGTCAGAGCCTCAAGGCAAGCTTACCAAGCCGAGCACCTGTCAAGCCTAGATATCGTTAGATTAAACCCCATTTTTGTCGCCTTCTTGTAATCAGGGGGTCGCGGGTTCGATCCCTTCTGCCGGCACCACTCTTCTCCTTGATTTATCAAGGGAATTTCAAAGCCTCCTCCGGGAGGCTTTTTGCTTTTCTGGCTTTTGTCAGCATATTGTAAGCAAAAGGGCATTTTTGTAAGCAGGATTTCGCCCCTCCTACCCCCTCCAAAATCCCTTTCAACTTAATACTGGAAAAGCTGTGAATGCCGTCACTAGCTGTCAGAAGCAAGTCATTCTGAGAGTTTTGGAGAGGCAAGAGTTGGCAAGCAGTTGTCAGTAGCCGTCAAACTCAACACCATCCTTATTTATGATCGCAAATCTTACTTTGCGAGATATTCAATCAGGATATGAAAGGCACAACCTCGACATTTTCAAACCTCGCAAGAAGCCGGGCCGATCAAAACATATCAGCCTGAGTTCAGAGACGTTTGATATTAGATGGAGTTGCAAGCTTCAACTCCAGTTCTATTTGGCGCCAACGATCCGATCTGACAGGTAAAACATGCCCGATTTCGACCCTGACCAATTTCATACTCCACCCAAAGTAACACCTCTGAACTTGGACTGCATAAGCTTGAATGGTGGCGGTTGGGCTCCATCACAGTTTGAAGGAAAAACGCAGGAAGGCTACAATATCTACTGCAGGTACCGGGGTGGCTGTCTGTGGGTTGAGATAAGCAATGAACCAGGTGGAGACCCACTAAACAATGGATACCAAATCCTTGTAGCAGGATTGGGACCAAAACTTCACGGCGCGATGTCACTGGGTCAACTATGCTCCATTGCAGGAATAACCATAAATGGCATGCAACCACCAATGCCAAGCCTTCCTGAAATGCGTAAGAACGGCTGGTTGGACTTAAGCGGCGCCTCAAGTTTTTATGATTTCTATATGGAATGCACGGTAGAAACTGCAAAACATGCAGCTACCATTGCGCACAACATTTTAGAAGAAGCATACTTCGTTGAGACTATCAGAAATAATGATCATCAAATAGTTGGGGCTGTTTTACGAAATACAGCCGCTGAGTTTGAAACTAGTGATCCCACAATCATATTTGGTGTCAAACCATCCGCATCCAAGCTTGCGAAAGTTTCCCAAAATGTCTGGCTTGAAGATCTATATTCTAACTCACTTGTAGTAGACTTATCTTGCATAGGATTTCAGTACCCACCACCAACGTTCGCAAGATCCCATTACATAGACAAGCGGCTTGAGAATGTAGGTCGAAGCATCAAAATCGCTGGCTATGACAATGAATGCCTACATCAGACACTTTGGTTGAGAGCTACCTTCCCTGCAGACGACGTCGATAAACGAAGTACTCTACAACAAATTACTGACAAACTGGTCGCATTAAGACCAGAGATTAAAATTCAGGCCACCGATCTAGAGACAGGGGAAAAATTGCCAAGTTTTGATAAAACTGAACGGGTAGATCCCAAAATCGTGGAGTGGGCCTTGTCAGATGTAGAAAACTGGCTGCGCGTTCGTGTCGAGAGCGTCAATGAGCAAAACATAATTGTGGGTTATCGACCAAGCATCTGACACAAAAAGACCTGAGAAGCACTCCGCTTCTCAGGCCAGATATCATTCCATCAGAGGCGCTTGGCCCCTTCATTCCGCTTATTTGGAAGCAGGCGCTTCCGGGGCGCAGATCTCTACAAACTCAGAGATTGCGTTTGCGCTGGTTTCGACATTTTCGACTTGATTGCGCACAGTATCAAACAGTGTCAGCAGCGCTTCATATTCCTGTGTGTGCTCCATGCGCTCACTCAGAATCACACTCATAGAATAAACTAGATTTTTGAGGTGGTTGGCTGTGAGGTGGAGCTGATCCACTTCGTTGCGAAGGGACGTATGGGCACATTTCTCTTTACCAGTATCAGTCATCTAAAAACCCTCGTAAGTAGTTAGAACACCACTCAACAGAAGGCTTCTGATGGCCCACTGGCGAGCGGGAGGTTCAGAACCTGTACGAGGCAGGCGGGTTTATTCCCCCGCAAAGGGTATTGTATTCACCGCCCTCCCGCCCATAAGCGAGAGTTTGCGTTTGGAGAACCAACTCCAGACACAAAAAAGCCGCGAATTAACGGTTGCGGTGACCGCTCGTAAATGAGGTTCTGACGCCTCAAGATGACCATGCGATGTATGAGACAAGGTGTCAATGCAGGGAAACTGAATTCCTCCACAAACCCATAGGATTAACTGGGCCAAACTAGACGATGTAAAGGGAGAACAACAACAAGAACCTCAACACCAAGCCCTCGCGAAAACCACATAACCGCTTGCGCCGTGGCCTCGAACTACCCGTAGGCAAGGAAAAGCCCAGGAAGGACCCATGATATTTTGAAGGGGAAACGCCTAAATCACACCCAAATAAATCAACCGCTTTGAACCCGTCGCCTTCTTCTGCACCTGAATACGCTTTTGCCTCAGCAGTGGAGCCGCTCGATCTACCGCACTGCCAAAAGCATTTACCTTTGCTGGCCAGAAGCGTGAAACTCTGATCTGGTCACTCGCAGTCATATTGAGTTCTGCCAGCAGCTCAGTTGCCGTCCCCACCCAGCTCTCACCACTTAGCCGAACCATGAGAAACTCATGGAGAGCCACCGCAACCGGATCACCTTCAAACACAGCCTCCGCCGTGCCGCGCCGGTTACTCTCATAAGCTTCCAGAAACTCGCCCTCTTCCCAGCCAAGACCAGAAGACGCAGCCACCATCAACCGTGCAAAATCCGCCATACGTGGATGGCGTTCCAGATGCACACTCTCAATGTTGCGGATAGCTGTACTCAACGCATCCAGCAAAGCGCCAAGCATACGCGGTTTGAGCTGCTCCCATTCTTGCCAGAACACCTCTTCCGGCTGACGACCCACCTCATCAATACGCTTGAGGCGAACAGAAAGCGCCCGCTCTGCCAGATCAGCCCGCTCAGTCAGCGCAGGAATGCCATTAAGCAGCACAGGCCGCGCCCCTTGAAACCAATAGGCATCACCATCTGTATGTAGCTTGCGAGAGATAAATCCACTCCCCGTCGCCATCCGGCAAATAGCATCAGACAACCAGCCTTCCATTTTCGAGACATTATCGAAATTAAGCACATGCCCGTTTTGCGCCATCACCATAAGGTCGTGCTCATCCTTGGGAAGTGAGGATGCAGAAACCGCACAGGGATCTGTAATCGACCGCAACAGACGCGCCATAGTACTCTTGCCGCTGCCTTGCTCTCCACCAAGTGCAAGAACTGGATAGCTACGGCTACGCCCCCACAACGACGCCACCATCCACCCAAGAATAAGCTTGCAGTCCTCTTCCTCCGCATTGATAAGATGGTGCATCTCCTCAATCCCATGCCCTTTTTCAGGTAAAGGTAAGGGAGACATAGTCTGCTTGCGGATGAACTTGACGGGAGGATTGCTGATCACCTCCCAACCGTCACGGGTGATACGGATTGCTCTCCAGCTCTCATCTGCCAGATCGAGCCAGCTTTCCCCATCCTGCCAGCCAGTACGCATAAAGGGCGCATGGCAAGCGCCCTGCTCCAACGCCCGTACCTCAAATACCCGCAAGGCATCACCTAAGTTCTGCGTTGAAGGTGCAAGCCCGGTCTTTTCATAATATCGCCCCACCAGCCAACGCTTGAAATTTTGGCTCTCAACCGGCCAATGTTCATTGTGACCATTCACCAGCACAGTGGCAAAGGCATCCTTTTGCGGAGAATGCCAAAGCTCCAGATCCTGCGCGACCGAAAGCAAACTCACACCACGTGCACGCGGCTTAGCTTCGGGTTCTGACTCGTCCTCTACCTGAGAAGACAATACGAAGGCTTCAGCTTGTTCTGATGACCACCCATCAGCTAAGGCGTCAGCAGCATCCCAACCTTTGGAAACATCACCCGGCGGCACAAGAACCGTTACAGATGCAGCCCCAACTTTCTCAAGGCAACCGGCAACATCATCCGCATATTTCTTCCCAGCCGCATCCGCATCAGGCCAGATAAAAACATCACGCCCTTTAAGCACAGACCAATCTGCTTTCTTAGCTGCGTTGGAGCCACCGGGAGAGCTGATACAAACATGTTTCAGTAACAACTGCCTTGTAGCATCTGCTGCTTTCTCGCCTTCAACAATAACAACGAACGCATCTGGAGCTTTTGCCAGAAGCTCCAAGCCATATAGCGGCCTCGGCTGCCGCCACGTCTCCCATCGCCATTTCAACCGCTCTCCAACTTGGAACAAACACAGCGGACGGTAGCTCTTGCCCTCCCCTTCGATATCAAAACGGCAGACATAACCGAGCATCTCACTATTCGCATCTCGGTATGTCCATCGATGCGACGGCACCCCTAACTTAGGATGAAAAGCAGGTGGCTCCGGTGCCTCATCTGGCACCGGTATCACAATCGCTTTTTGTGGCTGCGTTCGATTGGATTTGGTTGCTTGGCCTATTTTGATTGGCGCAAACGGATCACTCATAAGCATCCACTCCAATCTTATCCGCCAGATTGCATGCAGCTTGCTTTTGCGAGAGCGAAAACAAATAGGCCCCAAGGCTGATAAAATCCCGCCCGCCTTCACCGGTGGCAAAGTCGCACCACAAGCCCGAAGCTACATTGACCTTGAAGGAACCAGCCCGCCGATCCACTCGGCGCGGGTTCTTCACGGTATACTCGCAGCCACAAAGCCGCCCACCTGGGAGCCACTGCCTGCAGATCGTATCACCATGCAATAAAGCAGCTCTGGCTATGCGCTGGAAATCAATGCGGGGATTGTGTCGCCGTCTCATGACCTCGCCCCCACTTCACTCGTGGAGCTGGTCAAATGAGATTCAATCCATACCTGTATGTCAGAAGGCCGATAGCGTACCGCCTTACCCAGCTTCACATATTTCGGCCCACCACCACGCACCCGCCACGCCTGTATGGTCCTTATAGAAATTCCAAGATAATCCGCCGCTGCCGCCTCTGTAATCAAAGCGTTCTCAACGCTGTTAAGTTCCGTCCTCATAACCATCATCTCCGCTCATTTGCGATGAGGAAATGCTGATTGGATTCCACCCGCAAAAATAGGCGACACGATTAATCAGTGCGGGTGTTTTAATTTATGTCTTTGATTATTTTGAGGGAATACGGCCTGCTTGTTTAAACGACTGCGGCGCATAATCACCCCACAGGCGATCAAACTGACGCCCACTTACTCCCGGAAAACGCTGCAATACTTCCTTTCTTACATGCGCCTTCTTTGCCCGTGGCTGGTCTTCGAGTGTCTCCAGAAAACGGATAACTTCAGCCTCAACAAAACGGGCTTTATTATCAGATTTTGAGCCGCGTTTTGTCTTACTGCTTTGAGCTACAAATACCGTCAAATCTTCGGCCAGCACCTGCCGCTGATCACCATCAATACGCAAGAGTTCATTTCTCCGCCATGAGACATACGAAAGCTCCGAGTGCCAATAAGAGGCAGGAACCACATGGGCACCCGCTAAGGCTCTGTCACGGCCTTTCACGATAAGCTCACCACGCTGTAGCGCAGATATCAGACTCAAATACGTTTCAAATATCAGCTGAGTTGCAAGCTTTTCCTCAGCTCTCCTGGGAACCTTGCCGCTCTCAAGGATTTCCATCAACCCATGATCATCCAGCCACTCGGGAAGAACTGTTTTCTTGTGGTGTGGTGTTGAGTTAAAGTTCGAAAGTCAGCAGTTACAGACCAACAATTAGGTGTGAGATCGGGAAAATAAGAGCAGATGCCCTCGAGTGTCCAATCGTAAACTGATGCAATCTCGCTCGCGCGATAGATTGCATCACTCACCTCATCTCGATCAAACAGTAATCTGCCGAAAGCATCTTTGAAGAAAAGTCCTTCGACGAGTGCCAAATCACACTTTACAATATCCCCCATCAGATCCTCTAACCCAACAATCACGGACACCACTGTAGACTAGCGCGTATTGGGGAGTGACATTGCTGAAAAAAATTGCTTAGTAACGATTAGAACGAAAGGAATACTGCTCTCGAAAAGCAGAGCCAAAAGCCGACTTTCAGCTAGTTCGATCATAAGTTAAGACGCGCTTACCCAGAGCCTTCTGCAGTAGCTCTTATTGCGATATGCAATCACTCAGTGACCAACAGCGGACATTAGGCTGCTCATGGCGAAATCAAAGCTACTGTGAAACGTCAACCTAAAGCGGAATTTACTCAGGCCTTAGCTTGGGCCAGGGACAGACATTCAAGTTTCTCTATCGGGAATTGATACGCTCGACTGGAAGAAGTTGCTACTCGCTAGCAGAAACACTCTGTACTCATTCGACGACGGGCACTCAAATTAGATGGTACTTTCTGGAATGCCTATTTGAGAAGTGACTTGCGATAGCCGTCAGGTGTTTTCCCGATCATCCGCCCGAACATGGCGATGAAGGATGAGGCGCTACCATAGCCCAGTTGATCAGCGATGCTTTGCACGGGATCTCCAGCTTCCAGCATTGGCATCGCCTTGAGTACGCGCAACCTTTGCTTCCATTCTGCAAAGGGGATCCCGAGATCACTCTTGCACCTACGGATCAGCGTGCGCTCCGATGTATCATGGAGCCGGGCAAGTTCCGCTAATGACCGATTGTCATGCGGATTATCTTGTAGATGCTGAAGCACCTGCCCTAGTATGGGGTCTGTCGTCGAGGGCAGAAAAGAACCGACCTGCTGTCCTTCTGCGAATTGATCAACCACGACTTGCAGAAACCGAAGATGCGTAGGATTGGACGGGCACGTACCTTCCTTCTCTCTCAGATGCTCCAGCATGGTACGAAGCATCGGGTTAACCTCGAGAGCTGTGGTCCGCTGGGGGAGAGGTCCGCAGAGATCAAGGGAAACATAAAGAGAGCAATGCACAGCAGCCTGCCTGTTCAATCCCTGATGTTCCACGTCTGGTGGCAACCATACGGCATATTGTGGCGGAGCAAGGAAGTGGCCATCCCTGAGGTTGATTTCCATTACACCACTATAGGAATAAACCAGTTCACCCCATGGGTGGCTATGACGTGGGTAAATCGCATTCTTTGGCATCTGCGCCGACCGGAAATAAAGCGGCTGTGGCAAGTGTTCACGAAACGGAACCTCATGTATGCGAGAGACTTCTCCGGATCTGTTTGTCAGATTTTCTACAGCAACTGTCATTTAATCTATATATACTGACCAAATGACAAAAGCTATTGTCCTTGAACACAACAAGGAGAATGGTTTTGGATCAACGCAAGCCACTTGATATCACAGCTATCGGCTTGATGGTCGTTATTTGCACAATCTGGGCCATGCAACAAATTGGCCTCAAGGCGACTGAATCTTATGCTTCTTCTGTGTTTCAGATCGGCATTCGCTCAGGGCTAGCTGCCGCTTGTGTATATACTCTGACCGCGTTTCGGCAAAAGCGCCCCCTCTTATCGGGACGAACTGCATTGCTCGGAGGACTGGCGGGACTTCTTTTCGCCCTTGAGTTCCTCCTTATAGGGAAAGCACTTGAATATAGCACTGCATCTCACGTGGTTGTTTTCCTTTACACAGCTCCAGTGTTCGCCGCTTTGGGCCTTCATCTGAAACTCACAACCGAGCGTCTTTCCGCCCTTCAATGGGGCGGTATTCTGGTGGCCGTCATTGGCATTGCTTATGCCTTCCTCACTCCGGGCCCCGATCAATCTGGCACACCAGCTGCTGCCTCGATGCTTTTAGGGGATACATTGGCTCTATTGGCCGCAGTTCTTTGGGGAGCGACAACCGTTCTAATCCGGACGACCCGCCTCAGTGAGTTGTCCGCCACCCATGTTCTGTTCTATCAACTTGCGATCACCGCAGTCGTTCTGATTATGATCGCTGCGCTTACCGGACAGGCTGGGATCATCCCGTCAGCGCCACTTTTCTGGAACCTTGCTTTCCAGAGCGTGATTGTTGCATTCGCAAGTTTCTTGTGTTGGTTCTGGATGCTGACGCGCTACAAGGCCTCGCAGTTGGGTGTCTTTTCCTTCCTGACCCCTCTGATCGGGGTCATACTGGGCTATTTTCTCTTGGGAGATGCTCTGACGACAGGGTTTTTGACCGGAGCCGTGGGTGTACTGATTGGCATTATTATTGTCAGTGCCAGCCCTTGGATCGAGCGAATCCTTCACACTAACCATACCCCCAAAAAGGATCAGGAAATCACCACATGAAAGCCCATATCATTGTGGTTTATCTCAAGCCCCGTTCACAGCTGCTGCGTAGGCAACCCTGTTGAGAGCAAAGCACTAATGAAGGTCGGCTAAGGAGCCGGAAAAACAAACAAGCAATCTCACTAAAGCATCCATGGCATCTTTCAAGAGAGCTGTTCAATCCTTGATTGAAGTGTTTGAAGGGTCGTGATTGGCCCGAACTTTTTGACATTCCCGACACGTAGCAGCTGACTATTTTCCGACATTCTCCTCAGTACAGGGCCTCGCCGGTTTTATGTTCTTGCTATTTCTGGTTGTGCGCGTCCCGCGAGTTAATGCACAGTGCAAAAGAAGGCCCAATAGCAGCAGAGCGATAATCATGGGTATTGGTAGAACTGGCATCAGGCGAGGTCCTTTTCCTTACTTAATAGGACCTAAATCCAGATCTGCGTGACCTTAAACCTGATTCAGGTCGAATAAAATCCTGTCAGCGTTTGAATGAAGGTGTCAACATTCAAACCACTTCACCGATAGGCACTCCATGAAAACTACTGTCCTTGCCCTCGCTTCGATCCTCTCTGCTGACACTGAAATCGCAGCACACGATGTCGGCCTCGACGAGCTGACTATAGCGGTTCCCCATCATGACCAAGATATGCAAATGGCTGTCATATTCCCTGCCGTGGGTCAGCACCAGACCATGTTTGCTGAAAATGCGATATTTTATGGAACATCTGTGTTCAAAGATGCCGAACCGGTACCGGGACGCCATCCGGTCGTTCTTCTCTCTCATGGCTGGGGTGGCAATTACGCTCGGATGGCGTGGCTCAGCGCGGGGTTGGCTTCCAAAGGGGCAATCGTTGTGGCAGTAAACCATCCAAGCAGTACAACTTTTGATTTGGACTTCGACACCGCATTCAATCATTGGACCCGCGCCGAAGAAATGTCCGCTGCATTGGACTATGTTTTACAAGATCCGATTTTCGCACCCATCATCGACGAAACACGGATCTATGCCACAGGCTTATCCTACGGGGGATGGACTGCCCTTTCACTTGCAGGCGTACAAGGCAATCGGGACGGGTTTTTCGACTATTGCAAAGCTGCGGGTGCAGGGTCACAGTTTTGCGCTGAACTGACAGCTGAAGGCGTCGACATCACGGCAATTGATCAAGACAGGTATGAGGCATCCTACAGGGATCCACGTATCAGTGGCGTCGCGGCTATTGATCCTGGTCTAACTTGGGATCTTGCGCCGCAGGATGTGCAGGATGTAAAGGTTCCGCTTCTTCTTATAGGGTTGGGCGAAGGAGCCTATAGGCTCAATGCGACAGACACGAGCGCTATGGGCAGCAATTTTGAGGCTTTGGTGCCGCAAGCTTCTGTTAAGACTATCGCACCCGCTACGCATTTTACAGCACTTGGACTGTGTAAGCCCGCAGGTGAAGCTCTTCTGATCGAAGAACAAGACGATCCTGTCTGCACCGACCCGGTGGGGACGGATCGAACTCAAGTGCTTAACACCATTATCGACGCCTTGGCGGATCACTTTGAATTAAACTGAGGCACTCCATGGGGCATCTGGCGTGGGGGTACAGATGTCCTTGCTATCTTTCAATGCAGCACACTGATCCTACTGAATTGGCGTAGCATTACCGACTTGATTCAACGTTCCATGCCCAACGCCAAGCTGAGACATCCGATATTGGTGCAAACCGCGGCAATTGGTAAAGAGGGCTCAACGACCAGTGACATATCCAGCAAAAGTGAGCACATAGGTCCAACCGAAAAGCATTCATGAAAACGCCAGCAGTAACTTCTAAAAGAATTGCCTCAACCTCAGAAAGAAACGCTCGAATGTCTGTTGTTGGCTCGAGACACCTCGTAGTAGCCATGCTCATTTCCAATTTTCGGCACCGTAGCAATGCCTACTTTGTCTGCAGAACAGTTGTTCAAGCGCGCTACATAGAGAGTTCACTATGGGATCAATAGGCGCTTATCAAATTTGAGGCTTCATTACTCTGGCACAAGTCTGGACTATTTTACACGTATCCTGAATATGCCTCATTTAATCAAATGCAAGCATTTTGGAGATGTCTTAAGTCTTCAGAAACTGTCATGTTCACCAAGTTACCTATTCTCTGCGTTATGTGCCAGTATAGATTCTGATAATTTGCTGAGCACTCTACCAACAACTCTTGCTTGATTATGTTGTTACCACGTTTCCTTATCTACGTGGCGTAGTTATCCGATTGTAACCATCTAAAAACAGAACGCACCGTGAAATGTTATTA
>NZ_LMCE01000062.1:0-107007 GCF_001623285.1 Pseudovibrio sp. Ad26 | reverse complement strand
CGGCATAGACATACCTCTCCCGCTGACGGCTCGTGACAGGAGCCACCACACATACGAATTTTGAAGTTGAAAAACGCCTCCGTTTGCAGCTGTTTCTGACGGCATGACAGCTTTTGACGACCTTTGGTGCTTTCTTTTAGGACCTGTGCAAAACAGCATCCAAACCGTCATAGATCAAAAACTATCTGCTTGCCGTTCTGTGTCAGCACTATGTAAGCAAATGAAAGCGCTCGACAACGGCAAGCGGCCCTTCGGAGGTCCATCAACGACCAAACTCAATAAGATCTAAGCAAATTAACAGGAGCCTGACCTAATGCAACCTTTCTCTACAGTTTGCACCATTTCACTCAACCTCACCTCCAAACCAATACGCTTGGTTAAAGTTCGGCCCTCAGATCGATACATCTACGATTACAAATGTGATCGTACAGATCGGCCTGTGAGCACTTAGAGCAAGTACCCGTATAATTTGCACTGAGTTCAGAGAGATGTCCTCATCCATAGGGCGAGCGCATTACTCTACTTGGAAAGAAACACTAAGCGTAAGATCAACAGTGATTTATTAATACATAGCCTCGTAGAGCATTACATCTACAGGCTTGTCGTCCTTAATCTTTATACTACCTTCAGCGAGGAGCCAGCCGTCGGGGCGTTGGAGTTGGGCTATAATCCGGAGTGTGGGTGAGGTCTGGATGCTGGCGGGGCGTGTGACGGAAAAGACAATGGCTGCTGATTTGCCCGTGCTGTTGAGATGGGTTTTGGAAGTGAGTTCGCGCTTACTGTCCTTGATGGCAGTATCTTCGATGTAGATCTTGATTTGGCCTTTGGGGATCTCTGCATCACCTGCGAATGTGAGCGTACCGCGGATATCTGACGCTTGAGCTTCTGTGGTCTTAGAGACGGCGCCGGTTCCGGCGACCAGTAGACCGGCTGTCAACAAAGCCGCACTACGATTGATCAGAGGCTTCATTCTTTTCCCCTTTGGATTACGCCATCAAAACGGTTTAGAGGCATAAGTAGCTATGAAGATAGCAGGAGGGGAGCATGAAAGCCCCCCTCCTGTAAGTTATCAGACGATAACGAAGTCATCTGCAGAAAGTGACAAACCAGTCTGCATCTGTGCAAACTGAATTGCACCAATGTCTCCTGAGCCATCTGCATCATACAACAAAGCGCCGCTGTCGCTGTCGTAGATGATGCGGTCAGCAGCATCCTGACTAACACCTGCAGCACTCATGTGGAATGCAGTCAGATCAAGGGCGCCAGTGCCTCCCAGTTCAGCAAAGATGCCATTGTCGAGAAGGATCAGATCCTCGCCAACACTGAAGTCTTTGATCTTGTCGACATTGTCGTTGCCAAGCTCTGTTGAGAAACGGAAGGAATCTTCACCTGCGCCACCAACCAGAATGTCTGCACCTAGGCCGCCGTCAAGGAAGTCACTTCCTTTTCCGCCGTAGAGCTTATCGTTGCCAGCTTCACCCGGCTGAATTGGCTCAGGCGGGAACTCAACTGATACGTTGAGTTTGTAGGTAGAGCCCTCAGGCACTGCTTCTGACCAACCATTACCTGGAGCATCTGGTGACCATGCCCCCTCCAGAATGTAATAGGTACCGGTTTCTTCAACAATGAAGACTATGCTTGAATCACGGTTGCTTGTAGAGCCGGGATCTCCGCCACCATCATCGTTCTGTTCGACAATATTACCATCAGCATCGAGCAGTCTGACCCAGCTGTCATGGACGTTTGGATCTGCAATGCCATCGATATCGACTGTAATGGTCGTACCTGCAGCAAGCTCGATACCATAGTATCCACCCTGGCCATTTCCGGTCGCATTAACTGTTGTATGAAGAACAGTTGTGGAGTCGAAGATGTCAGGATCTTCAGTCAGAGAGAAGTTATTGGAGATATCGAATGCAGTTGCGATTGAGTTATTCGTCGCATCCGGACCAAGCGTCGCGTACCCTGTACCCATGCCTGGGCGTGGGATAGGCTCACCTTGATCAGCGAAGTCACCGAAGAGGACATCGTCGCCTTTGCCACCACGGAGAACATCGTTGCCACCCTGACCAGTCAAGGTATTTGTAGCGTTATCACCCTTCATGCGGTCATTGTGTCCAGAACCAGAGAGGTTCTCGATCGAGATGTAAGTGTCACCTTCTGACTTACCGCGTCCCAGATTGAGATTGACACCGCTGGTTGCGTCAGAATAGTCCGCAGTATCACTGCCGCGACCACCGTTCAGGACGTCAGCGCCCTCGCCACCGGTCAGAATGTCGTTGCCTGAACCGCCAGAGAGTTCGTTTGTCTGGTCATTGCCAATGAGGTGATCATCGAAGAAAGACCCGACAACGTTTTCAACGTCGACGATAATATCATGCCTGATGACCGTGCCTCGTCCTACAATCTGGACTGGACCATCTGCGTCACCACCGCGTGCTGTGCCGTTGGCAAGGTCAACCGTTACTCCTTCAGAACTTCCAGAGTAAACAACCGTGTCAATGCCTTCGCCACCGTCAAGATAATCCTGACCGGAACCGCCGATGAGCGTATCATTGCCTTCATCACCGTACAGCAGGTCACCATCATTACCGCCGTCGAGGATGTCATCGCCGCCGCCGCCGTTGAAGACGTCGCCGCCGCCGCGACCCCAGAAATGGTTGTTGTCGTCTGTACCGATGAAGCGGTCAATACGGTCATCAGAGCCGATCAGGTTCTCGATGCTATAGAACGTGTCACCTGATGCAGTACCACCGCTGGCAACATTGGTTTCAAGATTGACAAGCAGCTGGAACGGGCTTTCATGGCTGTAATCGACTGTGTCAATGCCATCTCCACCGCGGAAGATGTCAACACCATCCTGACCCATCAGTGTGTCGTCGCCGTCGCCGCCATCGAGGATGTCGTCACCAGCACCACCAAAGATGGTATCGTTGCCGCGACCACCATAAAGCACATCATTTCCGTCATCGCTTTCGGTCTGATCTTCAAGATCTTCGACTGCGATGGTGTTGTTGATATCACGGCTCGCCAAAGAGTCACGACCACCAATGATGAGATCATCACCATCCAGACCAAAGATAGTGTCGCCACCAGCTCCACCCTCAAGGGTGTTATTGTCTTCATCACCAAAGATGAGGCTGGTCAGAGAATCTCCGGAATCGCTTGAAGTGTCGTCGTCACCGGTATCTACAGGTTGGGTCGGTGTGCCACCCACGTAGATGATGTTCTCGACGTTCTCAACCTCACCAAGATCCAGATCGCTGTTCAGCACAATGATCGTATCGTTTCCGCCATCGGCTTCTTCACGTACGATATCATCAGCGGAGTCGACGAAGTAGACATCGTCCCCTTTGCCACCAGCCATTTTGTCAGCGCCGCCGCGACCGTCCAGAACGTTGTCGCCATCGTTACCGATCAGGATGTCATCGTAGTTACTGCCGATGCCATTCTCAATGTAGTATTCGGTTTGATCTGCATTGTGGCCGGCAAAGATAGACACATTGTTGCTGTGTCCATTAACACTGGAGAACTGTCCGGCACGCAGGTCAAGGATCGTGCCTGCGGTTGATCCGGAGAAGTCAATAGTGTCAACACCACCTGTATCATGGATCACGAACCCAATGTCGTGCTGCATGCCTGAGGACGTCAACTCATAACCGTATTCAGTGCTGTTAAAGCCGTAGGTGTTATCACCTGTATTGAGATCAATTGTTTGGTAGGTCCGTTCACCGTTTTCATCAATTTCTGAGAAAAAGCGACGGATCGTAGCTTCAATATCTGCCATCAACGGCGTTGAAGCGGACCAACGTGTTGTTTCGCCAACATCGATGCCATCGAAATATGACATGACACTGTATTGCTGACGATCATAAATCCAGGTTGCATTGTTCAGGTAGTTGATCTGAACGCCGCCAGGGCCGCTGTAGTTGTAGAGGCCAGGATGGTTCAGGCCGAACTCATGGCCGAATTCATGAATGAAGCTGTCAAACACGTAACCGCCAATATCAGTCTTGTTCGGCTCTGTGTCGTGGAAACGCTGACCGATGCTGACTTTTCGGTTGTTCGAGAAAGCGCTGCCATCACTCGGCTCGCCCAACTCAGGGCTTACGATTTCCATCCAATGCACATCTGCATCATATGGGGCATCATCAACGATCACGAATTCAAAAGGCGTAACTGCTGACCACATCTTCAGTGCGCCAATAGCGGCAGCTTTGTACTCAGGATGGTCATTGAGGTCAGTAACATTGATCACCAGCGGTTCTGCTGCGATCTCAGGTGAAAGACTGCGAGGAAGCGCACCAACGTAATCCAGATAAGCTTCGTAGTCGTCACTTTTACCAAACGGATTGTCCGGTGTTTGGTCATTAACCCACCACTGATCGTTGGGTTGGTTTTGATTTGGCATCTTTGTCTCTCCCGTTATACAAAGTTTGGGTGTTTAATGCTGCTTGGTTTTATGGTGCGGCCAATTAAAGCCCGACATCGCATGCACGAATGCATTCAATGGCATTGAAGAATGACTGAAGGGATAGATTGGCTAAGAGGCTATGAAAGCTACTACTTGAGACGTTTTTTGCTTGAAGGTTGCCTTAGATCTTGCAGCAATGAATGCCTCAGAATGAACTCGACAAGAGCTGATTAGACTGTCCGATTTTGAAGAAACCAGACGGAGTAAAAGCGTGGGCTTCAATCTGCAAGCAAGAGCAATACTGGCTGCATAAATGCTGCGGCTAAGAGGTTCCCAGAAGTTTTCTGTGCTGTCGGTTCCTCCCAAGAACCGGCTAGCGATGCAGCCAATTGCAACCCGCGAAGAACGTGTGTGCTTATCGATACCTTCGGCAAGAAATTCCTCATAGTAATCAAACATTTCGACAGCCCCAAGTTCAGGTGAAGTGCCGTCCCCTCAAGAGCTGGCACAATCAGAATTCTTTTGGTTCTTCAATGCTTTGTGTAGATTTAACCTAAGCACACTGCATGCAGTGCTAGAATTCTTTTTTAAATGGGGTTTAAAGTCAACGCCGTTAAAGATGATAATTTTTAAGTTACCAAACGTAATTCTAAAATATTTAATCAATAATACGATAAATTACTTTATCGCTATTTCTTGCGACTCGATTTAATCATTGCCAATCTGAGGTTGTGTAATAAATTCAATATAACCAGTTTGCGGTTTATCAATGATCTTGAGGAAATTTCACTTTCAGGACATTAGTGACCCTTGCAGCACATTTTATTGTTCGCCTCAACTATCCTACTTTGATGCTGATTGTTAAAATTAAAACAGAGGTGGATCAGTGTCAGGTAGCGCCTAAGCGAGTACAGTGCGCAGTTAGTCGCTGCGGGCCAACCTCACAAATGGTGCAAGGCTATGAGTTGTCCCTGGTGTTGGGTGACTGTGATTTTCATCGAGTAGAGCGTTTGGAGGGCGTTTGTTTCCAGAACATCTTGTGGGGTGCCGTGGATGGCGAGGGTGCCGTCTTTTAGGGCGATGATTTCGTTGGCGTAGGCTCCGGCGTAGTTGATGTCGTGGAGGACGATGACAAAGGAGCGTTTGCCTGTATCGGCTATTTCGCGCAGACGCTTCATGAGGCTGCGGGCGTAATACATATCGAGATTGTTAAGCGGCTCATCCAGTAGGAGGTATTTCGTCTCCTGACAAAATGCCATGGCGACCAGTGCTCGTTGTTTTTGGCCGCCGGATACCTCATCAATGAACCTACCGGACATATCTTGCAGATCAAAGTAATCCAGCGCTTCCTCTACCGCCTTATGATCTTTGGCTGTCGGGCGACCTTTGTGGTGTGGGTAACGGCCAAAACCAACAAGGTCCCGCAGAGACATGCGGCTGCTGAGTGCGTTGTCTTGCCTTAAAATCGCGAGGGTCTTCGCGAGTTCTCTGGTCGGTGTTTGAGACACTGAGTGGCCATCAAACATGATTGAGCCGGTCTGTAGTGGCTGTAAGCGTGCCATGAGCGATAAAAGCGTGGACTTCCCTGCCCCGTTGGGTCCAATCAAGGCTGTGATCCCGCTCTCTTTTATGGATAGAGAGATGTTCTGGAGGATCTTACTCTTCCCGTAATTATGAGAAACACCATTAATTTCAATCATCTCATTTTTCCTCGAAAGAGAAGCAGCAGGAAGAGAAGGCCGCCGAAGAATTCTACGGTAACGCTCAAGGTGGACTGGCTTTTCAAAATGCGTTCAAAGACTGTCTGGCCGCTGACGAGAATAAGAGCGGCAATTAGCATTGAGGCTGGAAGCAAAATAGCGTGGCGGTGAGTGTTCATGATGAAATGTGCAAGGCTCGTCACCAGCAGGCCAAAGAAGGCGACAGGGCCGACCAGAGCCGTTGAGACAGAAACAAGTGTGGCAACGAGCACCAGAACGACAAAACTTAACCGTTCATAGCTCACACCTAAATTGATTGCATTGCTGCGTCCCAGTGCAATGACGTCGAGCGTGTATCTGAGCCGCCAAATGATAAGGCAACATGCTGAGACGAGAAGGATGCTGAGGCCCAGCAGGTCTTTGTCAACGCTGGAGAACTGGGCGAAGCTTGCACCTTGTAAAATGGCAAAATCATTCGGATCTATGATCCTTTGCAGGAAACCTGTCAGACTTCGAAACAACACTCCAAATATAATACCCACCAGAACCATTCGGTGAAGGTCTTGCCTACCTTTTCCCATCACTGTTGAGAAGAGCAATACCGCTGCGAGCAGCATAACGCCGACTTCAGCTAGAAACTTGATTTGTCCGTCAAGGGCCACGTAGGTGAACCCGCCGAGCGTGAACACCAGCAGAGTTTGAACAAGCAGATACAAGGCGTCAAAGCCCATGATAGAGGGCGTTAAGATGCGGTTTCCGCTGATGGTCTGGAACAGTAATGTTGCAACAGAAATTGAGACTGATACCAACAAAAGTGCAAGTAGTTTTGTTCCACGGAAGACCAGCAGGAAACTCCAACTTCCTTTGGCACCAAGGGTCATGAAAGCGATGCAAGCAAGTGCCAGCAAAACGCTCAGGATTATGAGCTTTTTAGCGTGCATGAGCCGGTCTCGCATACAACAGATAGAGGAATACGAAAGACCCTATAACACCCAGCACTGTGCCTACTGGTATCTCATAGGGGAAATGAACCAGACGCCCGATAAGGTCGCACACAAGCACTAAAAGCGCGCCGAGGACGGCAACCCACGGCAAACTGGCACGCAGGTTATCGCCCATCAGACGACGGGCGATATTTGGTACAACCAGTCCGACAAACGGGATCATGCCCACTGTTACAACAACCAAGGAGGTTGAGAGTGCCAGAATGAACAGGCCGACGATCACCACTTGCTTGTAATTAAGACCCAGATTGATGCTGGCGTCTTTGCCCATGCCGATGATGGTGAACTGATCGGCAACAACATAAGTGAGGATTGCCAGCACGCCGCAGAGCCACAAGAGCTCATAGCGGCCGCGTAAGATGCCGGAGAACTCTCCGCTCATCCACGTCCCCTGAAACTGTAGCATTTCTGTCTGAAAAGCGATGAAGATGGTCAAAGCTTCAACGATACCACTGAAAATCAAACCAACGAGTGGCACAAGCAAAGGAGATGTTACCGGCAATCTGGAGATCATCGCAAGAAAGACTGCCATGCCGATCATCGCTGTTACGGAAGCAACAATCATCTTCACGATCAGCGGGCTGCCCGGATAAAGCAAAGTGACGAGCAAAATGCCCAGTGCTGCGCTTTGGGCTGTGCCGACGCTGGAGGGCTCGACAAAGCTGTTTCGGGCGAGCATTTGCATCACAGCTCCTGAAACAGCAAGGGATGCGCCTGTCAGGATAACCGCTAATGTGCGTGGTATTCGACTGATGAAAAAGAGGTCAATGTTCTGAGGGCTTTGCCACCAGTCAGAGATGGAGATCTCTTTGACACCAACAAATAAACTGAAGCAGGAAAGTGCGAACAGAGCGACGATAGCAACGCCGATGTTTTTCATGGGACACCAAGGAAATGGCTAGAGCTGAGCAACATGTGCCCAGCTCTTGGCGAGAACGATTATTTATTGAAGGCTTCGATCAGCTGTTTGAAGATGCGCGTGGTTGCCTGATAACCACCTTGCGCAATGTAGGTTGCGGCTGGATCAAGGTAGATCACTTGCCCTTTCTTCCATGCTGTTGTGCTGGCCACGAGTTCATTATCCAGAACCTGACGCGCGTTTTCAGCATCACTGCCGATTGCGGTTGCACGGTCCATCACCAACAGCCAGTCTGGGTTAGCCTTTTGAATGTACTCGAAAGACACTGCTTCACCATGAGAAGCGACTGCAACCTCAGCCATTGCTGGTTCAATTTCTAACTCGTCATGGAACCATCCAAACCGGGAACCCGGGCCGAATACAGAGACCTTGGGGCCATTGGTAAGAACAAACAGAGCCTTACCTTTGCCTTTAACCGCTGCCTTCACTTGCTCCAGCAAGTTATTGTAATTGCGGGAAAGTTCGGCAGCTTCATCTTGCTTGTTGAAGATCTTGCCGTAGGCTTCCAGGTGCGCAAGCAGTGTCACTGAAACTTCAGAGGAACTTGGAGTCATGTCGATGGTTGGGGCAAGCTCAGACAGCGGTTTTGTTTGCTTACTGGAGCGGCCTCCAACGATAATCAGCTGAGGTTCAAGCGCATTGATTGCTTCAAAGTCTGGCTCAAAGAGAGTTCCGATGACATCTGCCTCAGACTGAACACCATCAAGATAGTCGACATACATTTTGTTGACGACGCCTGCCGGCTGGACACCCAAAGCGTTGAGGTTGTCGACTGCTCCGATATCAAACACGACCAGATTTTTTGGTTCAACAACGACGCTGGCTTTGCCATTTGCGGTGTTGATTTCGACCTGTTCTGAAAGGGCTGGAGAAGCTGCCAGAGCGAGGCAAGCGAAAGCGGCAACTGATCTCGTTATGCGATGAAACATTTCTAACTCCGTTGGATAGATGTCTCATGGCTTGGCGTCAGAGCCTGGCTGTTGAGCTTTGTTTCTATCTAAAATCAAAAAATGAGGATGTCCAATAATACCTGAGATTTACACTCAGATATTTATGCAGTTGCATCTAAACGGGTTCCGGATGCGTCATGGAACGTCCTTCCCAATCAGGTGAATAAGACCATCACTGAGGATGGTTTGCCACGAGAATAAGTCATGTCCCGCAGCGTAGGTTTCCAGCTTCACCTGATAATTTTTAGCAATCAGAGCATCTCTAAGATGTTGGTTGGAATAAAGTATCCCTTGTCCTCGACCGGCTGCACTTTTCTCAAAGAGACCAGCACTGAGAAAAAAACGGACATCTTGGCGAGGGGCGTTTGCAACAAGGCTTGCGACGTAATTCTCGTTATTATTCTCTGAGTACCAATAGGATCCAGACATGGAGAGTACGTTTCCAAAGTGCTGTGGGTAGCGCAGAGCGATGGTGCTTGATGCAAGTCCACCAAAACTGGAACCTGCCAAGATGGTTCTTTCTGGAGCTATGGATGTGCCAAGTTCCGCCTGCGCAAATGGCAGTAGTGTCTTGGAGATAAAGGCAGCGAACTGAGCGTTGTTGGGGAGCTCAACGGTTCGTGTTTTAGAATCTATGTGAGATATGAGAATGGCAGCTATTGGCGGAATTACGCTGTCTGCGACCATGTTATCCAAAATATCTGGAACTGAGACACGGCCATTATAGTGTTCTGAATCAAACATGATGAGCAGCGGAGCGGTTGCTTTAGATGCTTCATAGCCTTCGGAACGGTATAGCCAGATATCGCGTTTGTTCCCAAGGTCTTTACTCTCAATTTCATACTGCTTGATCTGGCTTTTTGCGACTACCTGATCACCAAGGAAGCGGGGAGATGCTGCTTCTGGTAGCAGAACTGTTGAGTGCTGATTGTAGGGATCGATTGCATCAGCAGGCCAAGGATGTTTGTTGAGCGGATCTGCTGCCAGAGTTGCCAGAATTGCTCTGCGGCGCTCCACCCATGTGCCTGAAATCACGGGCACATCAATAGCCAGTTGATAGGAAAGACGAGTGGTGTTTGGAATGATGAATGACTTGAACCAGACATCACTGCCTGTAAGTCGCTCAAGTTCCTCATGATTGCTTGTTGGGGCACCAAGAAGACGGACGCCGGTTTTGGCACCTCTTGCTAGGAATGTCAGGATGCTTTCGCCATTCCCGTTGTCTTCGATCAACGGTGTGCCTTTCTGCTCGACCTCTGTCCAGAAGGTATCGGTTGAACTGCCTGCTCCTAGTTGATCTGCAAGGCGAGAAAGACGCGGGCTAAGGTATTTGATCTGTTGGGATTCCTGGTGTTCAATACTAACTTGTTTGATGACCGAGAGTGTGAAGTTTCCAGTTTCTATCGCCGATACCTTGAGGCTTATTGGAGCACCACCAGCGACCAACAGGAATGGTGCACGTCCGGTGTTGGCAGAGACAAACCTGCGGATATGAGCGCCGGTCAAACGGTCAATACTGTCCAGATTGAAGCGGCCCGAGTCCACTTGCCAACCAAGTTGGACGTAGTCCCCTGGTTTCGCTTGCAGTTCAAAGGTCTCCTCGTGACCTTGTTGAAGAAAACGTACTTCAGCCGGGGTGTCCGCTTTTGAAAGTTCGAGTGTGAACCCCGACGATAAACTTTGAGACATCATAAAAACGATCAACCCAATTAGAGTTTTCCTGAGTAAAAACATAGCGATACATCTATACGTATTGAAGGTGGGCGTGAGCCCACCTCCCTACTCTTTCATCATTGGATTATCAGAAACGAGTGGTGCCTGAGATGAAATAACGGCGACCATCGACGTTGAATTCATCCCAATCCGTTTTTAGGATCTGATTGTCTGCAATGTTCAACACGCCAGCGCGCAACGTGAAGTTCTCATTGACGTCATAGCGACCTGTGAAGTCTGCTGTGATGTAACCGTCTACTTTGCGGGCAAAGGCCATGTCTCCGTTGGCGGGAACAGAGGTGTATTGCTCGCCTACGTAGTTGGCAGACAACGCGAAACTGAGTTTTTCACTGAAACTATAATCTAGTTTAACGTTTGCGGTATGCTCTGGCTGGAAGGCAAGCGGTGCATCGTTGGCGCTTGTGTTTTTTGCGTCCAGATAGGTGTAGTTGGCAGAGACAGTCAGCTCATCTGTTGGACGCAGGGTCAGGTTGGCTTCTATCCCCATTGTGCGAGCTTCTTCAATGTTTTCAAACTTAAAGATCGGTTTGCCATCTGCAGTGAGACCAACATAGTTGGAATAGGTCTGAGCAACAGCAACATCAGCTGTTCTGGCGGGTGGAAACTGGATCATGTCTTTGATCGTATTATGGAAACCGGTTAGCCCTGCACTCCATTTTGCTTCGTCATATTTGAAGCCAACCTCAAAACTACTGCCCAGTTCCGGGTTCAAATCTTCAGCGCCTTCTAAGAAACAATCCCCTCCGCATGAGACCTGTTTCCAGTTGGGGGACAGTTGCAGCAAGGTTGGGGCTTTGAAGGATGAGGACCAGCCGCCTTTGAATGTCAGGGCTTGTGTGAGGTGATAAACGCCGTAAACGCGGGGGCTGGCGTTCCAGCCGAATTTTTCGTGTTTGTCCAGGCGCCCTCCAAGTGTGACCTCAAAATCCTCAGTGATTTCAAGGCGGTCCTCAATGAAGGCTGCGGCTTGCCAGAGGGAGCTGTCTGAACCACCCTCGCCTACAAGCACATACTTGTCTTCGAGGGATTGATGTTGGTAAGTCGCGCCGACGGTGATGAAGTTCGGGACCAGAAGATCTGCGTCAAAGCTGACTTTGCCATCGCCATTGAAGTTATAGGCTGTGTTCGGCATGTCATCGCCAGCGGCGTTTCCGTGGCCGTAGGAGTTGTCGATACGGTCACCAAAGACACGCAACTCAGTCTCGCCAAACTCGTAGGAGCCGTGATGAGTTATGCCCGCTGAGTATCTGTCCAATGTTGTCTTATCGTGTGTGCGCTTGCTGTAACCTGCGTTGAAATCAACGGAATTTTCTTGGTTCACATCCCAGGTTACAGTCGTATCAACGTGCTTGTTATCACTCTTGGCAAAGCCTGCATTGGCGCGCCCGCTTGCGCTGTCGGGGTTCAGAGTGCTTGAATCTTTGCGGCGAAAATCCCAGCTGCCGTAGGTTCGCATGAAGAGTTTGTCTTTGAGGATCGGACCTGAAAGATTGAAACCCGTCCGGCCATAATCACCGGATTTGCGGTTTTCCTGAAGGGTATATTCGTTGGTAAGTGAGCCGTGCCACTCTTCGGTTTCCTTCTTGGTGATGATGTTGACAACACCGCCGATTGCATCTGAACCGTAGAGTGAGGACATCGGACCGCGAACGATTTCAATACGTTCGACGGCTTCGAGTGGAACCCAGCCGGAATCGTAGTCGTTTCCGCGGAAGGCGTTTGGAGCGGAGGTGACGCGTTTTCCGTCTATCAGGAACAACGTGTAATTCTCGTTCAGACCGCGGATCTGCACCTTGTTGAGATTGCCAGCTCTGTTGAAAGTGAGGCCTTCTACACTTTCCAGAAGGGAACGAACGTCTCGAGCGCCCTGATTTTCCAAGTCTTCTGCGGTGATAATGGAGATACTTGCAGGCGCGTTCTTGTAGGTCACTTCATAAGCTGAGGCTGTGACGACCACTTCATCCAGCAGTTTATTCTCCTGTGCGGACGCCATTGAAGCGCAAGTCAGCGCGGTTGAAACCAATAAGAGGTTTAGTGCGTTCATTTGCGTTTTTTGCGTAAAACGGGCGTTCTTAAGTGCTCTATCAACGTCGCGGCTAGACATCGAGACATTCTCCAATCGTATCCGCGCGACAGCACAGCGCCATGAGCGCTCGCATTACGTAGCGAGCACTTTGGGCACCTCTTTACCGAGATGTTCGTGAGCTGGAAGGTCGCGCTGGACTTACTTCATTTATACGAAGTTTTAAACTTGACTTCAAAACTCATAATATATTTATGAGGGGGTGTTCGTCGATTGGAAATGCATTGGCGTGTGCGCCAAAAACATATTCATTCGCGCCAGTGAAAAGTCAGGGGGCACTTTCCGTGCAGATTGAGCAGCAGATCCGAGTCAAAGTCCTGGATGAGACTATGGGCCACCATGACCATGACGGTCTGGTGGAGCTCTCACCTATTTTCCAGATTTTCATTTATCTGGAAGGTCAGCAGCAGTTTTACATTGATGATGTTTATTTTGATCTGGATGCCGGGGATCGCGAAGCACCCAAGCCTCAGGCTCTGCTGTTCAACCTGCGAAAACCTGCCAATTTGCGCCTGAAGCCGAGTGAGGCCGGGCACTCGCTGCGCAAGGTTGGCATTGCAGCTCAACCGGACTGGTACGGTGCAATTGGGTTTCAGGCCTCTGCTCTTTCTGCGGAAGTGCGGAGTTTTATGAATGGCCACCTGAATTACTTCATCTGGCAGCCGGATGAGCGCATGGTGGACTGTGCTGCGCGGATTTTGGCTATGACCAATGACGGAACTGATGAAATCGGTGGCCTTCAACGTCAAGCTGAGGCGTTTGGCCTGATGTCTCAGAGCTGTGCGCATTTGCAAGGGGCAGTCCAGGCCGAGAAGCGGGAAGCGGACAGTCAGTTACGGATCAAAGGATTGAAGGTGCGGGAATTTCTGCTGGAGCATCTGGAGGAAGACCTTTCCATCGAGCGGATCTCTAAAGAAACAGGCCTTAGCAAACGCAGCATTCAGCGCCACTTTAAGGAAAAGTACAATCTGACTGTCTCTGATTTCATTCGTAAACAGCGTTTGGAGAAGGCGCGGCAAGCCATCAACAAAGGCGGCATTACTGTTTCTGAAGCTGCCTATATGGCGGGATATAACAGCCCGTCCAGCTTTAGCAATGCCTTTAAGCGGATCTATGGATCAGCGCCCAAGACCTGGCGAACATAGGGCCTGAGCTCGCAAAATGGTTATTTGTGAAACTGCTAATCACTTGCAATTGCTAAGATAATTCTTCTCAAATTGACTTTAGTCAAAGCGAATAGTTTGTAGCTCTTCAAATCTGTCTCCACAAAATTACTGATTGGAGAATCCGATGAAGCTCAACACCAAAGTCGCAGAAGCTCTTAACCAGCAAATCAATGCTGAGCTGAGTGCCTCTTACGTTTATCTCGCTGTGGCTGCCTACTTTGATTCCATTGAGCTGCCAGGTTTTGCAAAGTGGTTCCGTCTTCATTCAAAAGAAGAGACTGACCATGCGATGCGCATTTATGACTTCATCGTGAAACGGGACTCCCGCGTTACTCTGGAAGGCATATCTGCTCCTACTGTTGAATTTGATTCAGCACAGGAAGCTATTGAGCTGGCCATGAAGATGGAAGTGAAGGTCACGTCGCAAATCCATGCTCTGTTTGATCTCGCCCATGATGAAAAGGAATATGGGACGCAGAACATGCTGCACTGGTTCCTGGAAGAGCAGATTGAAGAAGAAGATCTGTTCCGCCGTGTTCTGGACCAAGTGAAAGCTGCTGGTGATGACCGTTGGCACCTGCTGACGCTTGATGATCAGATGGGCCAGCGCCAAGCTTAAACTTCTTTTTATTGTAAGCCCCCGCTATGCTTTTAGCGGGGGCTTTTTTTGTTTTGCGCCCGGTGATTTTTGAACACTTCCTGTCAAATTCAGCAGATACACACAGATCATATTTTGATAAAAATTACATAACGCATTGCATTTTATGGTGATTTCAATTCATTGATCGTGTCGCACACGTTTATGTATATAGATGCACTTGCATCTATAATTACGCTCCCATATACCCTCGCGCATAAACATGAGTAATTATCTCATATTTGATTCGCCGTAGGTAATACGGCCAATATGTGGGTGGGGATCCTAATGAAGAAACTTCGGTGGCGCTTGCTTGTTTCCGTTTATGTTTTAAACGGAGCTTATTTTTCTACCGGGGCTGCGGCGCAGGATAGTGTGGACGCCAGCGAGGAGCTGGACCCTGTTGTTGTTTATAGTTTCAACAATGACCGCTTTGCAGTGGCTGCTGACAGAAACACCTCAATCTACGTTTCAACTCAAGCGATTGAAGCCGCTGAGATGGGTGATCTTCGCGATGTGTTTGCTGAAGATGCTTCAGTAACGGTTGGCGGCGGTATCCCAATTGCCCAGAAGATCTTCGTCAATGGTGTGGATGCTCTCAACCTGAACATGACTATTGAAGGCGCGATGCAGAACAACCGTGCGTTCCACCATGTGACGGCCAATGCCATTGATCCAGCACTGTTACGTGCGGTGCGTGTAGATGCGGGTGTTGCTGCAGCTGATTCTGGCCCCAATGCTCTGGGTGGTTCGATCGCCTTTCAGCTGATTGATGCACTGGACCTGCTGGAAGATGGCGAGACCATGGGCGGCAAAGCCACGTTGAGCTTCGATACAAACGGCAACACGTTCTCTCAAGCTCTGACTGGCTTTGCGGAGCACAACGGCTTTGATATTCTGGCCTTTGCTAAAAACGCCAAGGGGCAGGACTACACCTCTGGCGGCGACTGGGAAATCCCGGGAACCGGAGCAAACTTGCAGACCGGCCTACTCAAAGCCGGCTACTCCTCAGAGAGCGGACACCGGTTTGAGATTTCCGGTATGATGCTGAAGGATAAGGAAGAGCGTCCTTATCGTGCTAACTTTGGTGCTTTCAAAGGCACTTCACCGACCCGTATTTACGATACGATGCGTAAGAGCTTCTCGTTCCGTTATGAGCATTTGGAACCTACGGACCTTTATGATCCAGAGATCGTGCTTGGCTTCAGTGAGAGTAACATTGATGTGCCTGTGCCACATGGAAGCAACGGAACTTCCAATACCTTGAACGGCAAAGTCGCAAACACTTTCCGGTTAACTGAGGATATTGGCTTCACTACCGGATTTGATTTTTACAGGAAGACCGCCAACTACGATGACCCATCCTCTGATTTGGAAGAGGTTGCTCATAACTTTGGCGGTTTTGGACAGGTACGTTGGACACCATCGTCAGCATTGAAACTGTCAGCGGGCTTACGTCTTGACCATCAGCGTTTTGAAGGTCTTGGAGATTTCGATACTTCTGTCACTGGTCTGAGTGGCAACAGCTCGGCATCCTATGAGGTCTTGGACGGACTGAAGCTTAAAGCAGGTTATGCTACTGTTTTTGGTGGGATCGCCCTTGTAGACAACTATACCTTCAGCTCCTCATGGGATTACTCTGGTATCAAGCCATCACGCTCTCACAATGTGACTGCTGGGCTGGAGTTTGAACGTTCCGGCTTTTTGCTCTCAGGTGAAGTCTTCAGAACTGACATTAGCGATGCGCGCTCGAGCGACGCTAATGTCGATGTTCTTACCGAAGGCTTCACCTTGGCTGTGGGCTATAAGTGGGCCTCAGGTTCGGCAAAAATCACCTATTCCAACACGCGTGTCGAAGTCGATGGTAATGCAGCTGACTCCTATGTTGCTCAGGACTTTGCTGCCCCACTGGGACAAGTCATAGCTTTCAATGTTTCCCATGAATTGGAAGACTACGGTCTGATAATCGGCGGAGATGTGCAAGGAGCATTTGACTATAGCACCGGATCCGGAGATTCAGATCGAACACTGGAAGGTTATGCGGTTGTCGGGTTGTTTGCGGAATATGAACCAGAGCAAATTGATGGTTTGAAACTTCGTGTTGAAGCGGACAACATTTTTGATGAGGGCTTCTCAGACCGGGGAACCTATGGGGGCGATTACAACGTTATTGGCACTCTGAAGGAACCGGGGCGTTCCTTTAGCCTTACGGCGAACTACAGATTTTAAGAGATGTTGGGGTCGCTGTTCAGCGGCCCTTTTTATTCGTAGAGTTTGGTCAGCAGCTTGAAAAGCTCAAACGCCTCTTTCTTATTGAGGCGTGCTCCGACTTCCTGCTGGATGATCTTGAAGTAATGCGGCCAGATTTCTTCGTGGGCATGGGCGGCCTGAGGCGTCAGGAAAATCAACTGCGCGCGTCCGTCCTCTTTATCCGGGCGACGCTCAATCAGCCCCTTCTTTTCCATACGGGCGATGTGCCGTGACATGCTGAACTGTGCCATGTGCAGGTGCTCTTGCAAATCAGCGGCCTTTGCCCCCTGCTCTCCGGCACGCTCAATCTCCAGCAGAATTTCGTACCAGACCGGATTATCGATGCCATGTGTTCGCAAACTGCGTTCAAAGCGTGGGTAAAGATAGCGGTGGGCGCGCATCAGGTGGAACCAGACACGGCTTGCAAGCTTGTCTTCAGCCTCCGTTTCAATCTCATCGTATGTCTTCATCAATGCAAAGTCCTAATCAGCAATCTGAAAGACCTAGCATACTGACAACACTTGCGCCGCCCGCTCTGGCAGATACTGACAGAAAGATTTGCGAGGGGCTCTCTTTGTCTACAATACGCGAGAGTGGATTTGCTCGGCGACCGTATCGATGCGGCTTTGGTTTTGTCCGCCAATGACGAGGTAACGATAGCCGTTCCCGGTCCAGTCAGCTGAGGCCATGCCTTTGAGGCTGGTGGATTGCATGGAGGTTCCGGCGGCATCGGTGTCTTTGAGGATGCAGAACGCAACCGGAGCTCCGTTGGGGTCAGCAAAGACGATCTGGATGAGTGGTGCGCCTTCGTGGCCCAGAACCTGCGTTCGCAGTAGTTTCAATCCGTCCAGATCATTGAGGTCTGAAAGGTTCAATTGCTGCCCTACGGCGGCTGAAGCTGCAACAAGTTCCTGTTTCAACTCGTGCTCAGACCTGTCCAGAGATGCAATTGTCTTTTTGACGTAAAGTGCCTGATAGCTTGCGACTTCCTGACGCCAGTCTGGAGTGTCATCTGCCCAGTACATGAGGCTTGTTCCCATGGCCAACCCGACCATAAGCGTTGCTGCGCGAGCACCCCATGTGCGGACAAAGGATGGAGAGGGTGCATGATCGTTTGCAGCTGTTGGCTGTGCGAAGATCTTGTGTTCCAGCTCTTTCAGGTGATCTGCTTCAGGGATCTCTGCAAAGCCTTGTTGAACGACGGGGAGCAGGCCCTCAAGTGCCAGCAGGCGTTGTTCCAGAATTGGATCGTTCTCCAGATCCGCTTCTATTTGCCGGGCGGTTTCAGGGTCTAAAGAGCCAGCTAGATAAGACCGTAGGTGTTCGTCGGTGTATGTCATGCCAGCTCTCCTTTCTTCATCTGACTAGCTTGTTCCTGTTGTAAAGGAGCAAGCGTTTTACGGGCTGCAGATAAGCGACTCATAACCGTTCCAATAGGAATACCTAAAATTGCGGCTGCTTCGCGATAGGTGAATTGCTCTACGAAGACAAGTTCCACCACTGATCGCTGACCTTCTGGCAGTCGCATCACCTGTTTAAACACTTCAGCTGCGAAAATATTCGTTTCAGGGGATGGAGACGGATCAATCAGGCTGGATTCAATGGCGGTGTCGAGCTGGCCGGTTTTTCTCAGGTGTTGGCTGCGCATTTCGTTCAGCCAGATGGACCGGCAAATTGTCATGGTCCAGGCGGCAAAGTTTGAGCCTGTCTGAAACTGGCTTTCACGTTCCAATGCCCGCAGACATGTGGCCTGCACCAAATCGTCGGCCAGATCCTTCTGCCCTGCAAGCGAAAGTGCAAAGCGCCAGAGGCGGGGCATGAGGGTGATTAGGTCACTTTGAAAACGTTTCTGATATTTTTTTCCAAAATACATCGAATAAAAGCCAGCTGTCGTGTGTTTCTCAATTGATAGCAACCAAAAATCGTCAATCACATCAAATCACGAAGGCGACATACCTATGGTAAAAACCTTTTTCCGCACCTCCGCGATGCTTTTACTGTTGTCTGGCAGCGCCCTTGCACAAACCTGGACCGTGGACAGCGACAGCTCACGGCTTTCTTACGGCACCATCAAGAAAAACTCCGTTGGGGAAGTGAACAGCTTTGAGAAACTCTCCGGCTCTGTCTCGGAAGATGGCAAGCTGCAATTGAAGATCGATCTAGGGTCCGTTGAGACCAACATCGATATCCGCAATGAACGTATGCGCCAGATTGTGTTCCAAAGCATCGGGTCTGCTGATCTGACTGCACAGCTGGACGTTGCTGAGCTGAGCCAGCTTGCGGTTGGCGCAACCACTGTTGTTGATCTGGAAGCCACGCTCAATTTGCTGGGCACTGAGATCCCGGTAGAAACGGAAGTTTTTGTGGCGCGCATTTCCGACAGCAAAGTTTTGGCGACGACCAATGACATGGTGTTTTTGGGAACTGAGGAAGCGGGCGTGAACGCGGGCGTGGATCAGCTGAAAACACTTGCCAAGCTGAATGGGATTACACGGACGGTGCCGGTTACTCTTCGCCTTATGCTGACAACAGAGGGAAAGCAGGCCGCAGCTGAACCAGTTGCCGCTCCTGCTCCGGTTCAGGTGGCGTTTGCGGGTGATGTGAAGGCGGGGAAGAAAGTTTTTAAGAAGTGCAAAGCATGCCACAGCGTGAAGGAAGGGCAGAACAAAGTTGGCCCAAGCTTGCACGGTGTGATTGGCCGTCAGGCCGCTGCTGTTGAGGGCTTCAAATATTCCAAGGTCATGGCAAACGCTGATGTGGCCTGGGATACAGAATCTCTGACAGAGTTTCTCACTAAGCCGAAGAAATTCTTGCCAAAAAACCGTATGGCATTTGCCGGTTTGAAGAAGCCAGCAGATATCGAGAACCTGCTGGCTTATCTGGACAGCGCATCAAAATAACTGCGGTTTGATGCGCACGCGCCCGCTCGTCTTTCCACCACGAGTGGGCGCTTTTGCTACATGCCGATCAACAAGGACCCGCTGACGAAGCCCGCGCCTATGGCAGACAATAGAATTTTGTCACCCGCCTTATAGCTTCGGTTTTCCCGACACTTGGAGAGGCTGAATGGGATGGTGGTTGCTGAACTGTTGCCGTATTCCCCCAGTGTCATCAGTGTCTTATCGGCGTTTATTCCAAGATTGGTTCCGACAGCCTGAATGATCCTGGAGTTGGCCTGATGGGGTGCCCAGTGGTCCACCTCTGACGGTTTGATGTCGGCTTGCCCCAGAATTTTCATTGCTGAGTCCGTGAGCGTGTTGACCGCTTTGGCGAAGACCGTCTGCCCACCTTGCAGGCTCATCAGGTACTCATTGGGGTCCATATCCGGTCTGTACGGATTGCGACTGCCACCTCCAGGGATTTTGATGAGGTCGTAATAAGCACCATCAGATGCCAGATCAGCAGCAAGGATGCCCTGCTCTTTATGTGCTGGTGGCAGAACCACAACGGCACCTGCAGCATCGGCAAATAGCACGCGGCTGGCGCGTTCTGCCGGGTTGATACGGCGGCTCAGGATATTGGCTGCGACGACGAGAACTGCAATGCCTTGCGCTTTGGCATAGGCATCGGCCATGGCCAGTGCGTAAAGGAACCCTGCGCACGCTCCTGCCATATCGATGCCGCCGGAGTTTGGCAGGCCAAGTTTGTGCACCAGCAGAGGTGCTGAGGGCGGTAACAGGTGGTCAGGTGTGCTGGTTGCCAGCAGTGTCAGGCCGATTTTAGCCGGATCGATACCAGCGTCCTCAATCGCCATTTGAGCTGCTGGCAGTGCGATGTCTGTGAGAGCCTGATCAGAGGAGACATAGCGGCGCTCCCGAATGCCGGTGCGGCGTTCGATCCAGCCCTCTTCCAGTCCCAGATCCTGTTCAATCTCCGCATTGAGCACGCGGCGTTCTGGTGCGTAATGTCCGAAGCCGATCAGCCCGCCACGGTCCTTAGAGGAGTTCATCAGCAGCCTCAGCTATCGCATCGTAGATCTGGTCAATATCGCCCTGAGTGACGCAGTATGGCGGCATAGAATAGAGCGTGTTGCCCAGTGGGCGCAGCAGCAGGTTCTTTGACTTGAAGAACTCATAGAGGCGCGGGCCAACGTCAGACAGATATCCGTGATCCTTCACGTTGATATCCATGGCCGCGATTGTGCCCGTCTGACGGATGTTGGTGAAACGATCATCGTCTTTGAAACGCGCAAGGCCAGCGGATTGCATTTGCATGAGCTTTGCTATGCGGTCATAGACCGGCTCATTCTCCCAAATTTCCAGATTGGCGACTGCAGCGGCGCAGGCGATTGGGTTTGCTGTGTAAGAGCTGGAATGGAAGAAGGTTTTGCTTCTGTCCATGGAATAATGCTCATCATAAATTGCCGAAGAGCACATGGTGACGGCAAGCGGCAAAGAACCACCAGTCAGGCCTTTGGAATAGCATGCGATATCCGGCGTAATCTGTGCATGTTCACAGGCGAACATCTTGCCTGTACGGCCCCAGCCCGTCATCACCTCATCAGCGATGAACAGTACATTGTGCTTCTGGCAGATCTCATGGAGCGCCCGCAGTGTTTCAGCGGAATACATGAGCATGCCACCAGCACCCAGAACGAGCGGTTCTACGATAAACGCTGCTACATCGCCTTGGGCGCAGAGCTTATCCAGTTCATCTAACGTGTTCTGCTCATTGGCAGCGGTTGGGAACGGCACTTTGGCCACATCAAACAACAGCGGATTGTAAGGCTGGTTGAAGACGCAACGCTCGCCAACGGACATGGTGCCGATTGTGTCGCCGTGATAGCTGTTTTCCATAACGACAATGCGCTGGCGTTTCTCGCCCAGATGATGCCAATAGCCGAGCGCCATCTTGAGCGCCACTTCCACACTGGTGGAACCACTGTCTGAAAAGAAGACATAATCCAGTCCATCAGGCGTGCATTTGAGCAGCTGCTGCGCAAGTCGCTCTGCAGGCTCATGGGTGTGACCTGCAAAGATCACCTGATCCAGCTTTTCCGCCTGCTCCTTGATTGCGCCGATGACGTGCGGATGGCAGTGGCCGTGGGTTACGACCCACCAGGAAGCAATGGCATCAAGCAGTTTGTCGCCGTCATCCTTTGTCAGGTATGCGCCAGAACCGCCCGTAATCTTGGTCATTTCCGTCAGCACAGCGTGCTGGGTGAATGGATGCCAGATTGGTGAGTGCTTAGACATTATGCGTTCTCCCCGGTTTGCAGGCAGAAGTCTTCCAGACGGAAATTCTCTGCAAACGCTGTTCTTATTGTTTCTGGGGTGATTTGTTTCAGCAGTGGCAAGCGGCCAAGCTTTTTGACGCCTGCGTACTCTGCGATCGTGCGTTCTGAATCTGCCACTTCCTCACCGACAAATACAATGCCGAGCAGATTGCAGCCACGGGTACGCAGTGCTTCAATGGAAAGCAGGCTGTGATTGATGGTGCCAAGGCCGGTGCGGGCGCACAGCACAATCGGTGCCTGCCACTTTTTGAAGAGGTCGATGTAAAGCGTCTCACGCGTGAGCGGAACCATGACGCCACCTGCCCCTTCAACGACCAGCGGTCCATCGACCTTGGGTAGTGTCAGGCTCTCCGTATCGATCAGGACATCTTCTGCTTCCGCTGAGAAATGCGGAGATGCGGGAACCTGCAAACGGTAAGTCTCTGGCAGTGTTTTACAACCTGTCAGACGTATTACTGCTTGTGTGTCGGTTTCTTCTTCCAGTCCAGATTGAACAGGCTTCCAGTAGGTGGCAGCTAAAGCTTGCGTCAGCGCTGCAGAGAAAATTGTTTTGCCAATACCGGTGTCGGTGCCTGTAACTACGATTGGTTTTGTCATGAGCGAACCAGCCCCACTTCTTCTGCAAGCACTTCAAACATGTTGGATACATCGGACTTGCTGGCATGCAAGGTCAACGCAATGCGCAGGCGGGATGTGCCCCGTGGAACGGTTGGTGGGCGAATGCCGCGGATGTCATAGCCGCGTTCCTGCAGTGCTTTTGCAATCAACATGGTGCGCTTGTCATCGCCAATGAGGAACGGAAGAATATGCGTTCCGCTGCCCTTTTGTCCGCACAGACGGTTCATCTCAGCATTTGCATGTTTTACAAGGTCAGCAAGCTGGTCCCGTCGTTCCGGTTGATCCTGTACCAGTTTTAGCGATGCACGCACGATGGCTGCGACCAGAGGTGATGGCGCGGTCGCGTAGATGAACCCGCGCGCGCGGTTGATGAGGTAGTCGATCAGAACAGCTGGCCCGCAGACAAGTGCGCCTGAGGCTCCAAGAGCTTTGCCGCAGGTATGGAGCGAAATGACGTTTTCGCGGCCTTCAAACCCTGCTGCCAGGCCTTTGCCGCCCTCACCCAGCACGCCTGTTGCATGGGCTTCATCTACCAACAAGAATGCATCGTGTGTATCTGCAAGGTCCATCAGGTCCTTGATTGGAGCCTGATCACCATCCATGCTGTAAAGGCTTTCACAGGCGATCCAGATCCGCCCGGTTTCGCCTTGTTGGCGCCATTGGGCAATGCGTGCTTGCACATCCTCAACCTGATTGTGCTTAAAGGCCATGGACTGGGCAGCGCCCAGCTTCATGCCGTCATGGGCACTGGCGTGAATGAGGCTGTCGTGCAAAACAAGGTCGCCCTGCTGCGGCAGTGTTGAGAACAGCGCCATATTGGCGTTGTATCCACCACCGAAGAACAGGGACCGTTCTGTGTTGAACAGGTTTGCTGCTTCCAGCTCAAGGGCTTCATGCTCCGGGTCATTGCCACGCAAGAGACGCGAGCCACCAGCACCCAGACCGACACCACGCGCAAGCGCATTTTCTGCCGCCAAACGCAATTCTGGCGCTGTTGTCAGCGCCAGATAGTCGTTGGATGAGAAATCGCAGCCATGCGCTTTGAGCAGAGAACGGGACCTGCCCCGTTCTGCCAGACGCTCTAGCGCTCCTTGATGCTTATTCAGCAGGCTCATGCTCAGCCGCACAGCTTTTCAGCCCCATAGGGCGGATACCAAGGCGTTTGAACAAAGCCGCGTCCTTGGAGTCTTCCGGGTTGTCTGTTGTGAGCAGCGTGTCGCCTTTGAAGATGGAGTTTGCTCCGGCAAAGAAACACATTGCCTGCGTCTCATCAGACATTTCTGTCCGGCCCGCAGAAAGGCGAACATGAGATTTTGGCATCATGACACGCGCAACAGCAATCAGGCGAACGAAGTCAATTGGATCAACCGGTTCGGCGTCCTGCAGCGGTGTGCCTTCAATTGGGATAAGCATGTTGATCGGCACACTGTCCGGATGCTCTTCCAATGTTGCCAGAGAAACCAGCATGTCGAGGCGATCCATGTCTTTTTCACCCATGCCGACGATACCGCCTGAACAGACTTTAATACCTGATTCCTTGACCAGATTCAGAGTATCGATACGATCAGAGAACTTGCGGGTTGTAATAACCTCGCTGTAGTAGCGCTCTGAGGTGTCGATGTTGTGATTGTAATAATCCAAACCAGCATCTTTGAGGCGCAGAATTTGCTCAGGCGTCAGCATGCCAAGCGTCATGCAGCTTTCCATGCCAAGATCTTTGACACCTTCCACCATCAATTCAATGGCGCGCATGTCGCGATCTTTCGGAGAGCGCCAGGCTGCACCCATGCAATACCGGGTTGCGCCGCCTTCTTTCGCCTTTTTGGCTTCTTCAAGCACCATTTGCACTTCAAGCATCTTTGAGGCGGAGAGCTCGGTGTTGTTGCGAGCCGACTGGCTGCAATAAGCACAATCTTCCGGGCAACCGCCTGTCTTGATGCTTAAGAGCTGGCTTTGCTGGACCTCATTGGGGTCAAAATGCTCGCGATGAACGCAGTGAGCTTTAAACAGCAGGTCATTAAACGGCAGGTTGTAAAGAGACTCAGCCTCTTCACGCGTCCAGTTCGTACGAATGTCAGATGATTTTTGCACGCAGTTCAACTCGTTGATTTCCCCTAGGGCGTGTTTTGCCGTCAAATACAGCAAAAATGTGGCGTGCACAATGATCTATTAGAGGAATTTATTAAAACTGCTGCTGATTGAACACCTTACATCCCCTCAGTTTTGCTGGGATTTTGAGCATTTCAAAACTGCGGCGTTTATTTGGTTTGTTCGACCTGGAATAAATAGCTGCACAACTCAAAAGATGAGATGGATTTGCTCATAAGGCGCGAGAATGCAGAAAACCGTTCGCTTTTGAGAACGTTGATTTCTGTTTTGTGATTTTCGGGAAGAAAAATGGCGATCCCTGCAGGATTAGCAAAATCTAGGGTTTCTGCGGATTTTAGCGAATGTTAGGGGCAAAAATGCCAAATATGGGCCTTTGAAATCTCTAACGAAATTGAGGCCGATCCCTAACAGAATTTGAGTGCCGATTGTCACTGTAATCTGATCGTTCAGCGCCTAGTCTACAACGCTCACTTCAGAGGGTGCTACAAAGCTTGCTTTGTTTACCAAGGCAATATTGCTGGCTTCATGTCTTAACGTCACAAATTTGGGCTGGCTTGCAAGTAGAGGATATCTTCTAATTAATTTTCTTGTAGCTATTTTAATCAATTAAAAATTGCAGTAGGTGTTTTTACAATTATTTTCATTCCATACACATGCATTTTGGAGCGCAATTTTCATGCCGTCTTCGTTTACTTTCAAACTTCTCGGGACAACAGCCCTTGTTTTTGTCGCGCTGTCCCAGTCTGCCCATGCTGGCGGAAAGGGAGGTGAATCATTCCTGAATGCGTATTACAACGGTGGCGATGGCGCAGATGGAAAAGACATTGTCGGTGTCATTAACGCAGATATGTATGCTGGCGGTGGCGGAGCTGGCGGTAGTTATCTGGTTCCGCAAGATGGTGGTGCTGGCGGCACACTAAGTGGGTCTTCAATCAACTCTCAAGGAGGTCGAGCTAATCTGAGTGGCGCTGGAGTCGGCGGGATTGGCGGTGGCGGGTCTGGAGGAAACTCAAGCGATGGCGGTGATGGCACGAATCTCGGCGACGGCGGTGGCGGCGGTGCTGGATCAAGCGGCGGCGCCGGCGGCGGCGGCGGCGGTGGCGGTGATGCGGTCAACATGATCGGCGATGTGACGGTTATCTCTGGCAAAACCGTTCAAGGAGGAAATGGTGGTCAAGGCGGCTTCAACCATGGCTCTGGTGGTGAAGGCGGTTCTGGTGCCACGGCAACTGCTGGCAACCTAACACTGACGAACAACGGCAGCATCATCGGCGGTGATGGTGGTGAAAACGATAACACCAGTCACTCCCATAGTGGGGATGGCGGAGTTGCTGTTGATTTGTCTGGCGGCCCCTACACTATTAGCAATAGTGGCAATATTCACGGCGGAAACAGTTTGGTTGTCAACGCCAATGGGTACCGCGGATCTGGCGCAGCTGGGGTCAAGGGCGCTGATCTAACGATCACAAACAGTGGCAGTATATCAGGTGGACTCAACCCATATAATCAGCGTGCAAATGCTGTTGAGTTTACCGGTGGCACAAACAGCTTCACCTATCATGCGGGCTCAACCGTTGAAGGTAATGTTGACGCGACTGGAGGGCTCAACGATACCTTTGCGCTGGGGGGCACGACTGACGGCAGCTTTGATGCCAGTTCAATTGGGGATACGAACCAGTACAGAGGCTTTGAGACTTTTAAGAAAACCGACTCTTCCACCTGGACATTGGTTGGCTCTGGCGATCAGAACTGGACTATTACAGAAGGCGTCCTGGAAGGTCATTCAAACAGCATACAAGGCGATGTTGTTGTAGAGAGCGGTGCTCAACTTAAGTTCAATCAAAGCAGCTCAGGCACACATTCTGGAAATATTGAAGGTGCTGGCTCGCTGATCAAAACCGGTGTAGGTACTCTCACCCTAGCCGGGACCAACAATTACTACGGCGGCACCACCATACAAGCTGGTGCTCTTCGTCTTGACAGTATTGTCAGGCTGGGAGGCGGTGTCACCAAGCTTGATGGTGGGACGCTCACGCTTACCCATATCACCGGCACTGAATCAGCTTCCCAACTGGCACTTGGTGATAACGGTGGAACGCTGGATGTTGTGAACTCGGGAGCCAGCCTTGATGTAACCAATAACTTGAGCGGCACGGGTGGGTTGACCAAGACGGGGAACGGAACACTCATCCTTTCCGGCGCTAACTCCTATAATGGGGGGACGAAGGTTGAGGCGGGTACGTTGCAAGGCGATACCACTAGTTTGAATAGTCATATCAACACAGCTGCCAATACTAGTGTCGTTTTTGACCAAGATACAAATGGACATTACTTAGCAATAATGTGGGGTGCTGGTTCGCTGGTCAAAGAAGGTTCGGGTACTTTGATCCTGTCAGGTTATAATAGCTACACTGGCGGAACCGTCATAAATGAGGGTAAGCTTCAGGGAGATGCGAAAACCCTGCAAGGTGATATTCTCACCGCTGCAAGTACGAGTGTCGAGTTTGTTCAGTCGGCGGCAGGTACTTATGCAGGCAACATGTCTGGCGAAGGTGCGCTCGAAAAATATGGCTCTTATAATCTAACTTTGACCGGCACCAACTCTTATAGCGGTGGAACAACTATTGGGTCCGGCTCTTTGACCGGCAATACAAACTCCCTGCAAGGCGATATCAAAATGGTTGGTAGCACACATGCCATTTTTGATCAAAACATTGACGGCACCCTCTCCGGCGACCTGTCTGGCGAGGGGTCTCTGGTCAAGCTGGGGACTGGAACCATCGTACTAACCGGCTCCAATACTCATACTGGTGGAAACTATATTGTCGGTGGAACCGTCTCTGTTGATAATATTACCAAACTGGGAACAGGTACCTCGACTTTTGATGGGGGCACGCTTTCACTGAGCCATGCAACTGGCACGCAAACGGCATCAAGTCTAGCACTCCGAAACACTGGTGCAACGCTGGATGTTGTGAATGCAGGTGCCACTCTTGACGTCACCAGTGACCTTAGCGGTAGTGCCTATTTGACCAAGACCGGTGCTGGTACGCTGGTTCTTTCCGGCTCCAATACTTATACCGGTGGAACTAGCGTTGAGGCAGGACGGCTGAAAGGCACCACTGACAACGTTCAGGGGAATGTTGAGATTGCTGCGAATGCTGAATTGGAGCTGGATCAGGAACTGAATGGAACCTTTGCAGGGAACATTTCTGGTGGTGGTCAGCTGATCAAGTCCGGTGTTAGCAACATTATGCTGACAGGCACCAACTCTTATGCTGGAGGCACTTTGATTAACGGTGGTTTGCTCTCCGTTTCGCATATGGCGCAGTTGGGAACTGGGGAAGTTACACTGAACGGTGGTACGTTCCAGACAACTGGTAATTCTGATCTGTCTTTTGACAATTTTGATCTGGACTCTGCCGGTGGTGAGCTGGATGTTTCCAGCAAGAGCCTGGCTTTGACAGGGGATATCAGCTCAACTGGTGAGCTGGAGAAATCCGGTACAGGCAAACTGGTGCTGGATGGGGCCTCCAACTCTGTTGGCGGTGGTACCACTGTTGAAAATGGCGCTTTGATTGTTGGTAGTTCCTTCGGCAAAAGCGGGGTTGAGCTGATCAGTGATGTTAAGGTGGAAAGCTCTGGCGTGCTGGGCGGACACGGAACTATTAAGGGCAATGTGACCAACAACAATGGCCGCATTGCACCGGGCAACTCCATCGGGGTGACTACAATCAACGGCGATTACTCCGGCACAGGTACACTGGAAATTGAAGTAGAAGGCGACACCAAGCTTGCGGACAAGCTGGTGGTGAATGGCAGTGTGGATGTGAGCGACACTGTCCTTGATCTGGTGCTGACGCCTGCGGACAAAGCAGACTGGAGTCTTGATCCGACGGGGCCGTTCATCATTGTTGAAAATGACGGAATCGATGCGATTACAGGCGAGTTCTCTTCCATTGAGAACAACCTGTTGTTCCTGAATGCCGCGCTGGATTATGAGGCGGGTACTGATAGTAACGATATTGAGCTGACCTTGCTGCGCAATGACATTGATTTTGCCAGCGCAGCGCGCACGACGAACCAGAAAGCTTCTGCTGAGGCCGCTCAACGCCTTGGATCTGGCAGTGCGGTTTATAACGCTCTGATCGGGACTGTGAGCGATGAGACAGCAGCGCAGGCGGCATTTGATAGCCTTTCCGGCGAGATCAATGCTTCAGCGCGTGGTGTGCTGATTGAAAACAGCCGTTTCGTTCGCAACGCGGTCAATGACCGTTTGCATACCTCTGCTGCTCAGGCACGCAAGGCAGGTGGGGCTGAAACTGCCCAACTGGGGTTATTGACGCTCTGGAACATGAGCTATGGCAGCTGGGGCGAAGCAAAACGTGATGGCAATACGGCGGCTCTTGATCATTCAACCGGCGGCGTGCTGTTTGGTGTTGATGGCGATGCCTTCAGCAACCTGCGTGTTGGCCTGACGGGCGGCTACAGCCGCAGCTCCATGGACGCGGATGACCGTGCTTCTGAAGCAACGGCTGATACGTACACCTTTGGCGGCTACGCAGGCACACAGGTAAATGGCTTTGCTGTGCGCACTGGCGCTGCGGTGTCCTGGCATCAGATTGACACTGAACGGTCAGTCTCCATCTCTGGCGGTGCGTTTACCGATAAGCTGGAAGCAGATCAGAGCGCAGCTACTCTGCAAGCCTTTGGTGAGCTGGGATATGCGTTTGACTTTGGCGCAACCACGCTGGAACCCTTTGCAGGTCTGGCTCATGTGCACCTGATCAGCCGCAGCTTTGCTGAAGATGGTGGTGCCGCGGCCCTTTCCGCTGGTGATCAGAGCACGGATGTGACCTTTACAACACTGGGTCTGAGAGCTGCCAGTGAGTTTACTCTTGGTGGTGCAAACCTGACCGCGCGCGGTGTTGTGGGCTGGCAGCATGCCTCAACTGATACGGTTAACTTCACCCAGAGCTTTGCCAGTGGTGGCAGCGCCTTTACGGTGGAAGGCAGCCCGATTGCCAAAGACATTGGCATTTTGGAAGCTGGCTTCGACCTAGCTGTAAACGAACGGACACAGTTTGGTCTTTCCTATGCTGGGCAGCTAGCAGCTGAGAGCAGCAAGCATGGTGTAAATGCTCGGCTTAGCTTTGAGTTTTAAACTCGAAATTCTTTAATGACATAAGCCCTGCTGCGGATAAAGACGCAGTGGGGCTTATGTTTTGGTAGAGATCATCCTGCCTTGATGTGCCTATAAGAGTAAATCAACTTATCTACCTAGGTGGTCCACCAAGGTGTGCAGTGCACGATTGGCATATATGTAACCCTTAAGTGCGCCAATCCAGCTGCAGCAATTATTAGTATACCCCTCTAATGCAAAACTAAACCAAAGGCCCAATTTAAATGGATTATCAAGAATCTGCAGCGGCACTATTACCTTAAATTATTTAGCTATTTAAACTGAAACTTACTGTTCTTCCCACAATCCTTATCAATACAATATTGTTAATCGATCACTTTATGTAATTAGTTAGAATTATCAATCTATTTCAGCTTACATAAAATATTTTACTTGCAGGATGACTGTGCTTTGCCAATAGTTTTTGAAGTCTGCTCTTTGGAATAATGAAGAAATTTAAAAGGTAAACTCATGCTATCCGCGGCTTTAGATTTTATTGCACAGCGTTGCGAAGTCACCACCGTTGGCGAACTCATCCATCTGCATGTGACGCTCACTCAGAACGAAATGGACCGTCTAGCGCTCTTCGGAGCAACGCTGGATGACTTAGAGCCAGATGACTGGATCTGATCAAGGAACTGGATAGCCCCGTTTTTGGGGCTATCATTTTCTATTCTCGTTTGTCGTCTGCCTCTTCCAGATCTTTCAGCTGATGCAGTTTGATACGGGTGTCTAACCGCTTGTTCCGGGCATCAACCCAGCGGCCATAAGCCAGCAAGATTGCTCCGATTAACACCGCAAGCAGTAAGGCGAATTGAAGTACTGGCTCAAGATAGCTAGATGCATACCCCAGAGCCCCATAGACACTTAATCCTGTGATTGACCCGAACTCTGTCTTCGGCATCATTTGGCAATACCTTTCAAGTTGTCCTGAATGCTTCCATAAAAGGACTGCCAGCCCTGTTCTTTTGCATGGCAGGCTATCAATGCAGCTCTATGCCTGATTGCATCCCGGCCTTGATCGCCGGTAATGCCAGGGTCTTTCGTTTCGACTGTTAGATCGGGTGGAGGATCAGGAGGCTTGAACAGCTCTCCAGAGTTTTTAACGAGCTTTCCGGAACCGAAGTGCCCGCATCCGGCTAAGATAAGCGGGATCAGAAGGACAAGCGGTAATCTTGCCCCTCTCCAGCTGAAGTTCATAGTCCCTTACCTTTTCTTCAAGCGTGCTCATCTGCTGGATGCGATCCAACAGCTTTTCACTTGCTTGCTTTGAGATGACCTTGTGCGCTGTTGCTACGCGTGTGAGCGCGTTGTTATCTGCCTTCAGTTGGGCTACTTCAGCTTGTTTGTCATGATGAAGGGCGGAGAAGAACCAAACCGAGACGCAAAGCAGAGCCGTTGTTGCGAGAGTAGAAAGCCAGTTGGGTGTGCGAGGTTCAAATCTAGCCACAAAGGCAAGAACAGCGCCAACAAGCGCCCCATAAGCCAGCAAGGTTTCAATGCCTGTGGAGATAAACGAGGAGATGAGATCTATCATCCCTTCGCCCCTTGCATGCACAGCTTGTATTCATCTTGCCTGCGATTAACGAGGCCCTGTACTTTCCGACCACCAGCCCTATTGAACCAAGTGGCAGCCTGACAAGCTCCCGTCCAATTGCCTGCATTCAACCTACGCCTTGCAGTCGATTTGCAAAATGCTCCTGATCCGATGTTGTAAGACAGCGAAACCATTGCAAGATAGGTTTTGATTGGGATCTTTTCCGGGGTTGTCAGGCATTTACGCATCCCGGCTTCATGTTCTTTGAGGGATACATCAAGCATTGCATCACACTCGGCCTTGGTTGCTGTATCACCTAGCTTGACGCCTTTGGTTTCGCCGTAGCAAATCGTTGGCACACCGACTATGTCTTTGTAGGCTGTTGTTTTCAGACCTTCCCAAGCGCCCACAAATGCAACTATGAGGGCTGCAGAAGCGCCGACCAACCGGGTTTTGGTTGATTTCATGTTAGGGATCTCCAATAAAAAAAACCGCCTCTGAGGGCGGTTGGTTGGCTACTGTTGTGTCCCGGTTCTACCGTTTCGATTTAGACCGTCTCCCGTCAGGGCGGGTTTCTTGGTTGGAGTCGCTGTTTTTGCCCCTTCCCTTTTCCCTGCACCGTCTTGGGGATCTTTCACGCTTAAGGTGGTTGTTGCACCTCCACCCCTCGACGCCTTATGTGTTCTGCTTTCTACCCGGTACTTGCCATCAATGCCCTGCTTGATGCCTTCAACGGCGCACAGAGCTTCTGCCTGCACCTCAGGCTCAAAGTTGATCGTGATCGACCCCGAGGCTTTCTCTCGCTTGCTTTGGCTCTCACGTGCCTTAAGAAGTTCTTTGGCTTGGTCTTCATCTTTGACCGTAGAGCGGATGGCATTTAATACCGGATCTTTTAGCGCTGGGTCTTCGATTTCCTCCTCTTTGTAGGGGCGTTTGATTTCAACTATCTTGCCTTTCTCCCGGTCCACATAGCGGACAGAGCTTCCAGTGAAAGCCCTGCGCAGGTCACGAGGTTTCAAGCGCCAAGTGATGATATTACCGGGATAGGTGCACTTGATGATCGGGAGTTCATTATCAGCCCCTAACGGCAGTAAAACAGCCGTTTTGTCTCTGATCTTGAATGCCCCGTTCAGCTCTTTCGCATAGCGCTGGCCAATTGAATGAAAGCTCTCTCCATTTGCCGACCAGTAGTCGCGAAAGATTTCTTTGAATGCCGGGTCTACCTTGATGTTAAATCCGGCTTTCTTGGCAGCGCCTTGCAGGAATTCTTCAAGCGTTGCTTCATCCTTATGAAAGAAAAGCGGTTGCTTGACCGGTGAGCGTTCATCGAAGCCTTTCGCCTTGATTGAGAGCTTTTGGCCTCCTGAGCGGTTGCTTGAGGAAACGGGCTGGTCAGTCACCCCTTCGAAGACCTTCTTGCCTTCAAGGATTACAGATAGTCGGTGGCCAGCACTCGGCAATTTGATCTGGCCTGCACGATCATCAAGGCTAAGACTGCAACTGTCAGAGCTGATCCCGGCCTTATCCGTCGCTGAAATGTTCATCAGATAGGGGTGAAGATCCTGCGAGATGTCATCACCATTCAAGATGACTTTCCAATCTACGGTCCATTCGTTCATGCGCTATCCAAACAAGTCTATTGTCGGCTCTGGTGTGGTTGTGGTTTCAGATGGCATGTCAGGAATAAGCACCTCCCGGCCTGCTGTGAGCAATGCGCCCTCAGCAGCTATGCCAGGGTTAAGGCTAAGTGCCTCGGTGATGAGATCTTGCCCCTTCCAGCCATGCACGCGCACAAGCAGCAGATCCAAGGTGATCCCTTCACCTGTAACGGTAATCTTGGTGGACATGGCCGCCCCTTAAAGCAGGTCGAAAACAGAAATCAGATCCGGAATCAGATCAGCTGAAGTCGGGGTTTCATCCGGCAACTGCTCAAGCCCAATCTGATAGGAGATCACAAAAGGAACGCCGTCCCTTTCCAGCTCTTTGTGCGTTTGCTTTGAGGACTTGATAAAGTAGTTCCCCAGCGGTTTGCCATCGCCACGCATAACCGGAAAGACCTGACCAGTCCGCCGCATTTGATCGGCTATCTCAAGCTCAGTAAGGCCACCTATGCGGATGGGAAGCAGCTGACCTGAAAGGTTGATGGTTTTGCCGCCATCCCCCATGAACTCACCGGGTTTTATCCCGCCCATAACTGGCTTCTTCGCCCAATCTGCCTTTGCGGAGATGGACACCTGATCCACGTTGAATGGAAAGGTGTCCATCTGCAAAGCTCCAAGAATGTAAAGCATTAGCGCACCGCATATTCTCGGTCTGCATGAAGTCCGGACATCCGATCTTCGACCTGTTCAACAAATCCTTCGACCATCTCAGACGCACTGCTTGCCGCGTCTACATAAAACGGCCCGAAATGATAATGAGTTTCACCTGAAGATGAGCCTGAGCCGCCACCGCCGAGCATCTTTGCACTCTCTGAAGCGGTGTGGACGTATCCGGACTGGCTTGGTGTCACCAGTTCTGCACCATTCTCTCCAACCAGATAGTTGCGACCACCCACAATCTGCCCGCCCAATGCGCGTGCACCAGCGATCTGTGGCACCTTCAAACCAGAACCAGCAGAAGGTTTGGGGATTGGAACTGCGAGGATTTGGTTTGCTTTGGTTTGAAGGGCTTCCGCCACCTTAGCGTCAGCAACTCCATTTGCAGTCTGCGCAAGCTCTGCGTTGAGCGTCTTCAACTGCTCGACAATTTCCTCACGGTCTGTCTGCAGGCCGCGCTTGGTTTGCCTTTCGCTTCGGCTGTCACCCAACTCAGCAATCTGGCTATCGATTAGTGCCAGGTCTTGCTTAAGAGCCTCAGCCAGCACGTTCCCTTTTTCGACTGGCCCTTTGCGCACCCCGATGAGGTCTTCAAGCCATTGGTTCATTGCCTCACCGTTGGCGGCTCCAGCATCGAACCTGTTCTGGGCGTATTGAGCTCTGTCTTTCCAGCTCATTCCCCATGTATTGATTGAGTGCTCAAACTCGTTGAGGGCTAGACCGATAGCATTCAGGCTCGCTGCACCTTTCAACAGCTTGCTAGCCTTCATCCCTTTGATATTGGATTTTCCGCCTCCGTTATCGTTGGTGGCAGCTGGCATCTTGCGGGACACCTGAGGAACGCTGGTTTTCTTAACTGAAGAAGGCTTCGCGCCTGCCGGACCAGCTGTACTCCGGGTCTTGCGGCCACGCCCGATTGAGAGCCCGGCTAATTTACCAGCCCTCTTGAGCATCTTGCCAACACCAAGCACCGTATCAATAAGGGTTGTCTTGAGTAGCCTTGCAGCGAACCTGAGGCCTGTCAGTGCTATGAGAACGCCAACAATTGCACTACCGTACTTGATGATATCCGACAGAATCTTAGGGTTCTCTTCAGCCCATTTTGTAAACGCTTTGATGTGTGGGCCGACTGCATCCGCCAAATCATTGATCACAGGCAAAAGACTGTCACCAATTGCAATAGACGCGGCCTCTACTTTGCTTTGAAACTCCTGTAGTTTGGCCGCGCTGGTTTCCCTTCTCTTCTGGAACTCAGCTTCAGATGAGCCAAGGAAATTAGCCTGAATAGCCACTGCCCCAAGAGCTTTATCCAGCAGCTCCGCATTCTCAATCAGCGGAGCGATTGCGCGGGCCTCGTCACCAAACAGATCAGAGATAACGGAGGTTTGCAATTCCTTGGGTAGCTCTCTGATTTGCCCAATGACAGTCTTTAGCGTGCCTACAGCATCCTTTTGCAGGTTCTTGGATACCTTTACCGCATCCAGTCCCAAGCGCTTGTAGGCCTTGTGTTGGCGCTTTGTTGACCCCTCACCTCGTGCCAGTGCCTTGCCAGCATTTCGGAAGCTGGTGGCCGCGACATCAGCTTGTGCGCCTGACGCGATCATTGCTGACCCAATGGCCGCTGTTTGTTCTGCGGTGAAACCGTACTGCTTGCCTACTGACCCCACACGGCGCATGAAGTCGAGCAGATCAGGAGCAGAGCTTGCAGAGGTATTTGACAGGTGGTTGATCGCATCTGCCAGCTCTCCAGTTTCGCTCACGGTCAGCCCTAGAGCAGTCTTGATCTTCGCAAGGCTTTCGCCTGCTGTGCCGGCGCTCACATCAAAAGCAACACCAACTTTTGCCGCCATCTCCGCAAATTGGGTCAGCTCATCCCCGGCCATACCAGCCTGACCAGCTGCGGCCACGATGTCAGCAATCTGGGAAGCTGTCATTGGCATGCGCGTTGACATGTCGATGATGTCCTTGCGCATCTTCTTGAAGCCTTCTGGGCTGTCAAAATCAACGACCTTTTTCACGTCCGACATAGCGGACTCGAACTCCATTGCAGACTTGATCGGGGCAGCAATGGAGCGGGCCAGAATATAGCCAGTTCCGACCGCCCCGAGCATTTGCCCCTGCATCCGATTCAGCTCTCGCCTATTGCGATCAGCTGAGGCCTGCATACCCTTCATGGAGTTAGCAATTGCACGCGCAGGACCGCTTGCCCGGTCAAGAACTGAGATGACCAGCTTGGAGGTTAAAACACCCATGACATTCTACCGATTTGGAGGGGGAGCATTTTCTGCCTTGAGCACACGTCCAAGGCTGGAGACTGTTTCTAAAAAGAAATCAATCTCCCAGTTCATGACCACATCAACTGGTGTGTGGAGCCTGCGCGATACCGCAACAATCAAGTCACGAGAATGGGGAGCATCTACTCCGTCAGGTACTCGTCTCTCGCGTCGAGCTGCTTCAGGGTCAAGACTCCCTGCTTTCCCATGAGGGGAGCGGCACCTCGCGTGGCTTTCTCTAGGTCTTCAACATCGAGGCGCTCAATCACTTCCAGATCTACGCCCGCCAGTACTGCTAGTAGAGCGAAACCAGCTTGCTCTTCATTAGAGTATTTCTCGCCGATGAGAGTGTCACCAGCACGCATACGGCGGAAGGACAATGAGGAGATCTCGCGCCCGTCATGTTCAAAGGGGTAATCCAGTATTACGTTAGCGGTGGTTGCTTTCTTGGTCATCGGCCTACGTCCTTCAAGCAAAAGAGCCCCCAGCAATGCTGAAGGCTCTGAGTGTTACGATGATTGATTTTGCGGCTTAGATGCCAAGGGCACGCTTACGCTCGCCGTCTGTTGGATCAGGGCGGATTTCGCGTTCCCAGAAGTCCCAATAGAACAGCTCTTTTCCATCGAGGATGAGCTCAACGTGGGTGACTTCTTTGAATGCCAGGTTGCAGCCTTGCAGATCATCTGCGCCCATTTCGTCGGGTTCCCACTCCATGAGAGTGGCGTGAATAAAGCCGCGGACAGGTAGCCAAAGGTTGCCCGGCATCTGGCGATAGTTGCCAGCAAAAACCCACTCTTCATGCTTCCCCAATTTTTCAAGCAGCTTGTTATCAAGACCTTTGTGTTCGGCTTTGGGCTCAAAAGCTTCAGTGCGCGGTTTACCGAAGTCTACGGCACCAATACCGCCACCGGGGTTGTGGTTGACCGTTGTGTATTTGAAGGCAGGCAGAACAAGCTTGCTCAGAATGTTTGCGCGGGATTCGTCCGGTTCACTGACCAAGCGCAGGTCAATGTCACCGTTAATCAGCATAGGGCGCTGCATGTGTGGTTCTCCAGTAAAGAGGATTAAACAACAGCGCGCAAACGCGCCAGAATGTCTTTGATCAAGCCTTCGGTTGCGGGGCGATAGCGGCTCAGCTCAAAATCAGCACGCTTGAAGGCACTTGCAGTTTCCTGACCAAGCTCAAGCTTGATGTGACCAAGCTCGATCGACTCAGGCTGGTTCTTATCGGCAGTGAACATCTCAGAGGCAGGCGTATAGCCAAGGATATGCCCACCTTGTTTCAGCCCGCGCAACTCACCGATTATTTCACGGATCCAGCTTTCAACCCGTGGCGCTGTCTGCTTCTTGCCCAAGTGGCGCCGGGTGATCTTCATCATCTGTGTGACGATGTAGTCAGAGCCGCGCAACTGGTGCAGCTGTGGCCACATCGCGTCGGTCTGCGCCATGTCGGTGCCAAGGAAGGTAAAGCCGCCATCAGCAACCGCGCCATAAACGCCAATCTCACCTTCTGCAGCAATCGCAATATCAGCAGCAAGCAACCGCTGCCCTTCCTTGGAACCATCAAGGAAGTTAAACGGGATCTTCCGAGATAGACCGGCAAGACCAAAGATTGGTTGATTGCAGATCGTCTCGAACGGCATGTTGCCGTTGTTGGTGTCGGTCCGAACAATCAAGCCAGCCACACGTGAGGCCATGGGACGGGTTACAACGGCATCCCCTTCCCAGACACGCGCAGCCACACCAACCGGCATCAAACGGCCTGATGCCATGGTTTCACGGGCGTCAATAGCGTTATCTGCGCTCGTAGGGTCTACATCGACCGGTGCCACTGCAAGGATCTTACCGATGTTAGCTTCAAGCGCAGCAACCACCGGGTTGACGGTGTCTAGATCAGGGCGCCATGCAGTCGAACCTGCCACCACAATGCCGGGTGTTGCGTTGACCGCTGAGGGGATTTCCGTGATGTTATTGATGATGCTAACGATCGCAGCCGCACTCGCCTCAGGCGTTGCCCCCTTTTCGGTTCGCACGATTGTAACATCAGCAGCTCGATCAAGTTCATTGAGCTGATCCTGAATGCCCCGAATGTGATCCCGCAAAGGACCGGAGCCAAGAGCTGCAACCGCGTCTTTGTCGCTGGAAGAGATGCGCTTTGCTGTATCAAGCGGAAATTCCGTGTCTGAAGCATCATCAGAACTCTCGATCACCACGACCTTTGATAGGTCGCCTTCTGAAACCGGATACGGATCATCCGATTTATAAGAGAACTGCATGCCGATTGTGGGCGCGCTCATAGATATTTCTCCATGAAAAAACCCGCTCCGGCAAAGCCGTGCGGGTGGGTTAAGTCTTAAAGGGTTTGGGGACTGGCTAGGTGAGCGCAGCCAGAGCCTCAGGTAAGGTTTTGGTTAGATCCCAAAGCGGGTCTTTTGACGGGTCAGGGATTGGATCAAGCTGCTGGATTTCGGCAGAGCGGGTAACTATACCAGCTCGGTACTTGATGGCCGCATGGTAAAGCGTCTGCACCTTTTCCTGCGTATCAAGCACCAGCAAAACGCCTTCGGCTGTACATGCTTTCACCTGGGAGGCTTCCGGCAATCCCGCTCCGAACCCATCAAGCATCTCTCTGAGGCGACTGACTGACGCTTGATCTGTTTTGAACTGAGTACCGTTGATCTGAGTACCTTGTTCAATGCGGCGCTCAGCTTCATCTGATACAATTTGACGATAAAGCTGGCTGCCATTTGAGGTGTTGTCACCTGTGACCTCCAAGCGCTCTTCATCAATCTCCTGCTGAAGCCAACCGGACCACAACGTATCTTCGGCAGAATACCAAGTGTGTGTAACGTCCTCACCAGAGATCAATAATAGCGTGGCGAAGTAGGACTCACCACTTCGCACAACAGAGATGACATCTTCAATATCCGTAGGTTTATTGATCATTATGCGATCCTCTGGAAGTTGTAGACATAATTGCCACTGCCCCAGTCACCTGACATTCCTCGGCAAGCCCAGGTGCCAATAAGTGCAGAACCGCCTCCAGTAGTGCTGTAGTACCTCGTGTCGGTGCCAAGCCGAACGGTGTATGCCTTGTTTCGCTGCAGGTAAGTGTTAGTAGGTGCAGCAACCGCAATGATTGTCCCTATGGGAAAATTCAAGTTGTTGGCGTTTGACCCTTCATAGACACTGCCGATCCCAACAGCTGCTGCTTTTTCAACAAGGTTCCCTTCATGGATAGCTTCATCCTTACTGGGGCCAATGAATATTTTATCGCCGCTGACTTGCAGTGACAGGTCATTCCTGAAAATTGCCGCCACTTGTGGAGCTGTTTGGCCGTTTGGTGTCACCGCCACACGCGCTTCGGTGCCAAACTGGTCCGGACCGTGATCTTGAGTTGCCAGCCACACCAACATGCCTTTAGTCGCACCAAAGCTTCCAATCCAAGGCCGCGCACGCACAGAAGCAATTAAGTCACCATATTTAAGATACTCAGGGTTTGCTTTTGAGCCTCTTGCGATACCCAGAACAAGCGCAGAGCCATGATCGACACCACCATACCCAAAAGCCTCCCAGCTGCCATGTCCGCCATCGACTGAGCAATACTGTCTTGCGGCAAATGTATTTGAGATATTCCATCCAGCTTTCGTTGCCATTGACGAGATAAGAGCAGCAATTTCACTGTCGTTGTCTAACAAGGCTTCTGACAGTTCTTTGAGAGTATCTAACTGTGCTGTTGTTGCACCGCCCATGACAACGGCTACCGCCGCATCGCGTGTAGCATCCAGATCACTTTGCAGGCCTGCAACACTAACCTTTTCTGCAAGTAGGTTATTTATCTCGGCAACAGAATATCCTCGGCCACCAAAACCCCAGGCACCGCCAACCTTTTGCAAAACTGAGCCATCCGGAGCATCCGTCACATTAACATCGGAAAGATCATTAAGTTTATGCAGATGATCAGTCAAAGCCCGCAGCGCCAATGCCTCTGCCAGTCCATTGATCTTAGCGATCTCGTGAGAGTGCCCAGCAACAGCAAGACTTGCCAGAGTGACTGCAATCTCACCTAGGCGTGCATCAAGAGCCTGCAAGAACACATTGATTTTCTGATGGTCCTCGGAGACATTTTCCGCACTGTCGAGCAGTGGCAGATTTAGATTTGGCGTAGTTGCCATTGATAGCTTCTCCTAGATAGTTGCTACCGCGCGCAGGTCTTCCAGAACCGGCCTTGAAGCAGGGTTACCTGTGACAGTGAGCTTTACTGCCGTCTCGCTTCCAAGATCTTGAGGCAGTTCATAAGTGGCATCTACAGTGCCCAATGCATCGAGAACCTCACCTTCCTTGTAGGAGGCTTCTACAAACGTCCCTGAGTTGTCCTGCAGAAACACTTTCAAACTTGAGCCATTAGGAAGAGTGCGTTTTAGGCGAACCGGGAAGCGGTTTGCGTTTCCAGTCTTGAACAAACGCCCCACGTAGTCAGCAGTTTCGGCAAGCTTGCCCGCCCGCACCTGAACACCAGGGAAGAGACGCGGGGTTGCCGTTTCCGTTCCCTTCATGATCGCGGCAATACTGACTGTTTCCTTTACCCATTCATCAAACTGCACACCGGCATAAGCCACCGTCTGGATCTTGGATCCATCGGCACGAGTGATTTCAAAAGTAACAGAACAGCCGGTTTCAGGAAGATCGACCGCAGCTGCAATCATCAGGTCAGAGCAGCGATCAAGCTCAACTTCACCCAGCTCCACACGTTTAGTGGTTTGAGTAAATCTGGCACAATCAATACCAAATGTGAGATCGGAGCCATGTACAGGGATATATGTCGAGTTGTTTGAACTCTCGATTTCAGTTCCTACAGTGTAAGGGTTCACACCAAGGAAACTCTGATTGACCTCATCGAACTCACCCAAAGTAGCTGCGTATATCGAATGCTCATTGTCCGGTGTAATAGCAATCACCGCATACTCTCTCGTTGAGAGTATGTACGGCAACCCCGGAAACAGGCACGGCGTTGGCTTATTCAGTTCTACTAAGGACATATCAATCTCAGCCTGAGCCAAAATCTCATCTGTCGGATAGCCTGCCCCATTGGTTGCTCGAAGTTCTACGATTACAGGTATTTTAGGACTCCCCTTTCTGCAAAACCAAAGCGTTGCTTGCGCAATATGGCGATTACCCGCAGGAAGGCTGAAGGTTTGCCCTCTTGGATCGCGATTTCGAGTGCGTTCACTCCTCTCTCGCCGAACTCTTACAATCTGAGGCGGCGGTGGCGGCGGTGGAACGACAACAAGTGTTGTCACCCGTTGCATGGTTTGAATGGTGACCTTGCCATCGCCAACGAATTGCGCAAAGGCCTCTGAGCCACCAACACCGTAGGCCTCAACTTGCTTCTCTCCAACGGCATGTTTGCGCGCCGGGATGTTGAGGATGAGCGTCACAAGTCCATCATCATCGGCAGCCGGTTTGGGAACTGGTGTCATATCCACATTATCAAATAAGATACGATCAAGAATTTCACCTCCACCGAAGCCTTCGATGCTTACCGTGATTTCAATGGTCCGCAAAAACTTTGCATTCTCTTCGGCAATGCCAACCACTTGTTGCTCTGTTGTTGTGGACGCCGTTGGACCAAACACTTCATGGGTTACATCTGAATCCCAAACCTCATCAACATCCGTCCAGAAATCTTGGGCCGGATCCAGTGACATTTTTGCTGGGAATGGGTCATGGTTGGCAAATCGGTTGACCAGCTTGCAGGTATTGCGCAAGGGCTGATCAATCACATTTTCCAGCTCATAAGGGAGCATTTCAACAGCGTTAGAGTTCAGATTATGGATCGTGACATCCAATGGCAGGGTGAGCATGCCATTGCGGGTGGCCGCATTCTGACTAACACCCGGATTTCGCCAACGGTCATCTGTAAAGGGGTCAATAAAAATGCCTCTTTTGGCCGCGGGCTCCTTATCATGTATATCAAGCTGCAAGCGATTTAAGGCAATCAGATCTAGTGCACCATTGAGCCGGTCCAAGGCTACTTGGATCTGATCATAAGTGACATTGTGAGTACCATCGTTTTTAACACGAGGCAGCCCATCAAAGTCATTGTAAACTGTCGCCAGTTTCAAGAGGTTGCCCGGAACTTCGGGCACAATAGCGCGCGCTGCTGAAAGCCCTTCATGGTACACTGCTGCGCCTGCTTGATCGAGACAGACCAGATCCACGCGAGGCAGTTTCCGCGTGTAGATGATTACCACCTCCCCACCTTTTCGGCCTCCAGACAACTCAAAATCATGTGCGGTTGGGTTTTGAGGGACAACCGAGTCACGATAACGATACTTGCAGGTGTATGTGGAACCGGGGGACGGCTCATCCCCTGCCAGCGACCAATCGACTTTATCGGCGGTGAGCTGATAGTCGGCGCCCTTCGTAAAGGTTTTAGAGCCCTGCTTGATCTCAACAAGCTCCTTTACACTATCATTTTCAAGCCCATCAGAACCGTTGAGTATCTGTTCTCGTGTGACGACTTCTGTGATTTCTTTTTCAAGCGAAATGTTAACGATTGTATCAATTGGCCCGTAATGCACTCGGAAGCGCTGGGTTTCATTTTGCTGCACCGTGTAGGTGTGCTGCTCACCATCGATCTGGAAAGTGTCCCACTTCTCTTCCACCTCAAGGCGCAGCGCGTATTGACGTGGACGCTTAAAGCCTTTGATATTGCCGGTGCCAGCAGCGATGGAAAAGACCACATTGCCGTCAGATTTCTCAATTGCAGTAACGCGGCAACCCTCGTCAATGTAGTTGCCATTTGCTCCAAAATCCTGCGCAGCAGACACTTGTGCTACTTGGCTCATTTCTGCCGGTGGAGTCTGGTCCAAAGGTGTGCCCTTGACCAGATTGTAAACAGGATAAAGCTGACCGTCCGCGCCATCTCCGGCATAGCCCCAGACAAGGCGGGTCACGATCCTTGATGCCCCCTTCTCGCCCTCGGCTTCTGTGCCGGGTTTAAGTCCCGCAAGCGTTGGGTCATCTTCAGAATTGATCACAATGGAGCTGACACGCACGCCCACCACCAGATCACCTGACAGATCCACACCTTCCAAAATAGCAGCATCAACCGGACGGACATCCCCTGCGATGTAAACAGTTCCTGCACCAAGCAGAATTCGGCTGCCATCGCGATCAATCTCAATGGCCGCGCCGGACTTTCGGTCACCATCACGCGAGACAGTGTTGCCGATGCGAGCAGCCTGACGCCGACCAATACCGAACGCATCATTAAGATCCGTCCCAGTGATAAAGACCTCTTCCGGCCATACAGCAGCAGAGTCGTTTTCGCGCTCAGGCGTGCGATCAAACGCGCCTGGCACGAGTGGATGTTCAAAAGCCATTTGGGTGGTCCTTATGCGAAGCTCAGGAGAACTTTCACGCGCGTGCGCTTGGTAAGCCGCAAATCTGTAGTGAGTGCCTGCGAGCAAACAGCTGCAAACGGTGTTTCGATCTGATCAGGAAGAAGCCAGCGCTTTCCTTGTGGCTGGTTCGGCTTTGGTGTAGCTCCAAGCAGCAGAGCAACAGAGGCGCAGTCATCGCCTGCCCCTTCGCCAAATCCGGTGAGCGCCTCTACATAGACACGCTGTCCCTGATCGTGTGGGGTGACCTGCTCTGAGCCGACCTTGTAAGTGGAGCCGGGGGCAACCTGATGCAGTGCCTTAAAACGCCGTGCTCCGATCATGGAACCATCGGCACGATAAAAGCCCATATAGCCGCCCAGCAACACCGTTTGGCGGGCCATGACGCGAAGCTTGGCGCCAACGCCTAAATCCTGCCATGAGGTTTCAATCTCGTTCCATAGCGCTGCCAACTCTTCCCAAGTCACACCGCCTGAAGAGATATCGATGTAAACGCCAATCTCCTGCTTTTCAGCATCTGTGAGCGCTCGTTGAAACCCATGTGTCGTGCCAAAGCTCCATTTTGTTGGAACATCCCCCACCTTCGCCCCGGAGTGCGAAGACAACAGCGTGTTTCCAAGCTTGGAGTAAGACAGTTCAGCGGCACGAATGTCATAGCCGTTGAACGCCCGCATGACCTTGGTGCGCCGGGAAACGGAAAGACCAACAATTCCTGCAATGCGAGGCAGATCCTCCTCACTGCGCGGGAGCCGGTCTAATGCCAGCTGGTCCCAATGCCATTTGCGCCGCCTGCTTGGTGCAATCTCCAAGAGCCCGCCATAGTCGATAAAGCCTAGCCCCTTATAGACAGCCGCCTCAAAGCCGCGAATGCGCAGCCATTCAAGGCCCACATCATAGAGCTGATAGATGTTGTCCACGTAGGGGCTCAGGATACCAAGCCCAGTTTCCTGAATAAGGTGCGGCATGATACGTGGCTGCGGGTTTTGCCACTTCATACCGAAGTTGTCATAGTGCTGCCGAACCTGCTGAAGCGCTTCATGATTGACCTCTGAGATAGCCCGCATCCATGGGGTAGCGCCTGCTGGCAAAAGTGTTTCTGTCATCGCCCGCGCCCTATGGAAGAAATTGAGATTGTGCCAAGCGCTATGGCCTCATTAGGATCTGCCACAACGTCAGAAAATGGCGCGTCAACAATCACGTTGTTAATCCCATCACCCATAGCTGTGTTGATCAGCCAAGCGCGTGTGAGATCGAGTCCAAGGCGGTCTTCAGCCTCCCAAGCAGCCCGCAACTTTGCCTCCAATGTCTCTAAGGCTGAGTTGCGCGCATGCTCTTCAAGCTGAACCTTCAAAGCCACATCAATGGTCTTGGTGACAGCAGACACCACACTAAAACGATCTGAAGTGACTTTGTTGGTTGGCAAGTTCAGATGTGCCAGGACGGTTTCAAGTAGTTCATCGCTTGCATGGCCACCGGGAACGGTAGAAAGAACCCCCACATAAAGTGTCGGGTCGATGCCATTATCCCAGATCGCAACGCCTCTCACATCAAGATGGGCATCCATTACAAGGGCTTTGTAACGCTCTTCAGGTCCACCGCCAGAACGCCCGACAATGTGAAGCTTGATGCGCGTGCGAAACCGCTCATCTTTTTCGCTTTGCATCCGTGTGACGCCATAAAAGACCGCCAACACATCAAGCGCCACGCCATAAGCGTAATCCACGAAGTAGAGAACAAACTTCTCATTCCCCAGCTGCAGAAGATAGACAACCAGATAAACCAGCTCTTCCTGCAAGATTTTGGCCGGGTCTGTTTCAAGGCCGCTAACGGTCCAAGGGATTCCGGCTGCATCAAACTTGGCTTTCAGACGGTCAAGCGAGGCTGCAAGGATAGCCTCATAGTCGATATTCTCAATCAACTCCGGTGGTGGAAGCTTGGTCTGGCTCATGTGGCTTAACTTTCCAGTGTTTGCACCTTCCCATCCCGAAAGAACAGGCCGAAGGAAACAGAACGTTCAACGGTAAAATCTGGTGGTGAAAGGTGCGCTTTCGGGCGAAAATCAGCCTCAATGGTTAGGCCGACAGCCCCCAAGCGAACTTGTTCTACGGTGCCTTGCGGTGTTAGTCGCCGAACCTTGAACCGGGGCTCCCAACGATCAATTGCAACCGCAATCAACTGCATGAAGACAGCGAAGCGCTTTGGTGAAAGCTTTTTACCCAAGATCTCGACAAAGCCCGCGCCGAACTGCCTGCGCATCACCCGAGAGTAAAGCCGGGTTCCAAGGGTGACTTCCACGCCTTGGAGCGCTGATTGCAGGTTAGAGATCGGCTGCCCGGCGTGCCTGCTAATCCCTGCCATATCAGGCCTCTGGCTTTGCAGGGGCTTTACTGCGTCGCTTGCGCGGTGCTGTTGGGGCGCTGTTTTCACCGTCTTCAAGACTGGCAACACCTATTTCGACGTAATAGGCAGCCGCCTGCTCTGTCATTTCGACAATACGATTCTCAGGCACACGCGCACCATCAACGGTGTCCGCACCTTCGCGGATCCGGTATCTTTGCTTTGACATGTCTGGAGTCCTTAGTTTGGGCCTTTGGTGTTAGCCGATCCCGGTGAAATACCGCCATGATTGTGGTTAGAGCCGGTGTTCTTGCCATTGTGCGTGACCTTGCCGCCTTGAGTATCAACACCATCGCCGCTGATTGTATGTGTCACGCCATTCACAGTGATTTCGATACTGTTCTCAGCTGAGATCTCAAGCGTCCCGTTCTTGATCTGGATGCGCACGCCAGCATCTTGAAAAACGTTGGCTTCCATATCGGAGTTAGGCGTCTCATGGCCGTTGCTGTAGCCCCCTGGCAGAAGTATTCCTTGCCGGGGGTCGCCATTTGGATTGAGCGTTCCAACCATCTGCCCGACCTTCAGCGGAATAGATGTTTTGGAGGTTTCTGGATGCGGTTTCCAAGGTGAGAGATAAGGGGCGCCCTCTTCATCCTCTCCCAGTTTGATCCGGTAGCCCTTTTTCGGATCAACTGCGTGAACCGGCCCGACCTGTATCATCTCCGCTATCACTGATCTTAAAGTTTCCAACTCGGCCTGCTGTTGCGTGAGAAGCTCGGTGATGACGTCCCACTGGTCATCCATCTTGAACTGCCTCGTCTAGTCCGAGCGTCTCGATTTGGTCAGGATGCATACCGTTCTCCATTCTGAACACATCAAGCGGAGGCGCTTCCGGCTCTAAGGCAGTGCGCATCAAGTCAGCTTTAGCGGCTATGCTCGGATCACCACTCCCCTCCATAAGCTCAAACAGTTCCCCGAATGGGTTTGAGAGCACTTCAGCACCGGTTCTCGGCTCTTCCAAAAGCATGCACTTGAGTTCAAACTGGTGAGCTGCGAGCCGCAATCCATCCTGCTCGTTTGCAATGCGGCCTTTTTTGAAGCTGGTCACCCCCATCAAGAGTTCTCGGAACATCTTCACATACGGATCTCTGGTATCTGATAGTGCGTTGAGGATCTCGCGACCAATGAGATCAAGCTTGAACTCCATGTTGGCATCAGTAACCGGAATATCCTGCACTATGACAGCTTCGCCTGTTTCATCATCTTTGACGGACATTGAAGAGGTAATGCCCCATTCGAAATAGATTTTGGTATCAGCTTGGCTGAGCAACTCCAGACTATTGCCGCTCGCCTGCATGTCTGCCTCGTCGGTATAAACAGTCAAGAAAGGTTGGTCTTGGCTGGTTTCTGGCAGGCCATCCTCATTGAAATTGAGTGCACCAAAAGCCGAGTCCTGAACATTATCGCCCACGCTTGTTTTGCCCTTAAGGGCTTCGCAGAGGCAGTGCCGTGCGGCAATTCTAACGAGACTCATGCTTCCCCCAGCTCCAGTACAATGCGTATTTCATCTCGATAACTTGCGTGCAGGACGTCAAACCAAGGCTTTCCATCGCGTGTAATTGCCCTGATGGTGTCGCCCTTTTTGATCTCAGGGCCGGTGTAAAGCGACTTTGCGATATGCAATTGAGTCTTCGCCGAGTTGACGCGGCCACGCCATTTCAAAGCATCGCCACCGCTCAAGTTGGTGTTGCGAACATTGCCTACTCTCAAAATCGCTTGGATTGTCGTGTTCCCGCGTGATTGGTCTTGTCTGCCATCTTTTAGAAACTTCAACTCAACAGCTTCTGCCCATCGTGCATCCGCAGCCTTCGCCACTTTCTCAAAGTGTTTCTTCGTTTCAGGTGTCATGGCTATCCCTCGCTAAAAGAAAAGGCGCGAGTTGCCCCGCGCCCTTTGATTACTTGGAAGCCTCTTGAATTGCGGCTTCATACTCTTCAATTGTCCAGTCGTCTTGGGCTTCAATGCCAATTTCTTTGGCTTTTGCTTCAAGTTTAGCGAACTTCTCAGAAACGAGCTTTCGAACTTTGTTGCGCAAGGTTCCCTCCTTGATGTTGCCGGGAGGCTTGTAACCAAGTTCCTCCGCAACTTCTTCAAGCTCATCCTTGGACATGGCGCTGTAGGCATCATCACTGCCCCCGCCTGACACAGGCTCGGTTTCAGGTTCTTCAGCCTCATACGCCAACCCGTCTTCAATCAGGTGCGTCCCATAACCATCAGGAACCTCAATCGCTTCACCGGGATCAAGCTCCTTGACTTCCTCACCACCAAGCACACTCGCAGGGATTTTGAGGCCGTAGAGACTGGCAATCCACATTGTCTTGCTCATGCCTATTCCTTAAGAGTTAGGGTCGTAGTTCTGCAGGCGGATTTTTCTTAGAACGCCCGGATTGGTGCAGAGCGAGATTGGGTTGGTCTGCACTTCAAGCGAGCGCCCCTTGCCATTTGGGTCTGCGTACTGGCGCATATAGAGCGGCAGGCCTTCAGTGTTTACCGTCTCTTCGTAGTCAGCTGGTGCAAAGCGGGTTAGGAAGAGGTCCTGAACACCGAACGGAACAACACGCGCTTCATCATGTCCGATGTAAGTACCTCCGCCAGCTTCACGCGCCTTTTTGCCCTGCTTATAGCGCTCGAACTTGAAGGCACCGAAGTTGAACGCATCCGGCACATCATCACGCAGCACAGCAGCGGAGCTTGTGTTCAGGAAGGTTTCGCGTACTTCAGGGCGGTTCCAGAGCCACTCGTGCAGATTGCGCCCTGTGAAGACGTGCATATGCCCGTAGCTTCGGTCAAGATCATCTTCAATGCCATAAAGGAAATGCTTGAGCACACGCCCAAGCTTCAGATCATTGTTGGCGTGATCCAGATCCAACGGCGCAGGCACAGCATAACCAAATTTCTGGTAGAGATTGGCAAGTACTTTGCCTTTTGCGGTCGTGACAATGCCTGAGATAGCGCCAATGCGCTGGTGTTCAAGAGTGTTGTCCAGATCGCGTGCATGACGTGCTCCCTTTTTGACCATACGGCCTTGAAGCGCTTCCAACTGGTTATCTGTCCCAAACGCACGAACGTTCTGGATTTCATCCGCTGTAACGTGATCATCACGCTGGTAATGCGGGATCTTGAAGGTTTCCATCGAGCGAGCTTCATCGCCCGTGGTCTCACCTGGACCGCCGCGAGGGGTAGGCTCAACCAGCTGCAGATCATTGCCCTGTCGCTCGATATCGATGTAAGTGGTCTCGACACCATCTTCATCAAACAAGCCAGACTTGCCGATTTGATCAGGTGTTGAGGGTTCTTCATTGATTGCAGCCGTCAGGCTATGCACGCTAAATTTATCGTCGTTCCAAATGCTGGACATACGTTTCTCTCAAATTCAATCGGGGGAAAGGTTCACACGCGCTTAGCGCACAATGACACCTGAGGCCGCCAACTGCTCAAACTTGGCAGCTCGCTTGGTGTCGTCGTTGACTGAGTCATCAAACACAATCAGGTCTTTCTTGACTTCAGCATCGCGGCGTACAATCACCGCGTCTACATCACCACCTGATGTGTCAACGGTCTGCCCAAGTATTGCTTTAGCGACCTGCGAACCATCAGAACCAGTTGCGGGCGAAGGTTTAAATTTCTCTGTTGCTGTGACTTCACCAATCACAGTTCCAGCAAGCACAACACTATTACCAGAAGCCATAGTGATGGATTCTCGAGAGCGATTGCCACTTGCCTCAGAAAGTAGAAACGACCAATCGCGAGCACGCATCTTTTCAGACATGCAAAACTCCATAAAAAAAGGCCGCTTCAGCGACCTGCAAACATCAACAAAAAAGGTGAAGGCTTAAGCAACCGCACGCTCACGGCGCTTCCGGTACACATCTCGGGTGTTCATGGAGCTTTTTTGCGGAGCACCGCCGCCAGATAGTCCAGCCCCGTTCTGACGCATCTCTGCATACTTTTGCGGATCAACATCCTGTCCGTCGTCATCAGGCTTTTCGTCACTCACCATCAGATCAAACTTGGCCTTGATGGCTTCAAAGCTCATGCCGTCAGCCATAAAGCTCTCAGCAAGCGCTGGCTGTGTCTGGGCTTGCGGCAGTGCCATGACCTGCTTTTGCAGCTTCATGTAGGATGCAGCACCCTCCTTGGCACCTTCTGCCTTACCCCTGGCTTCAGCGTCAGCCACCATCTGTGCAATTTCTTCGTCAGTCTTTGGCATATGTTTCCCGTCCTCTTGGGTTGGGGGTGTTGTTTCAGGCTCCTTGTCCCACTTGTTCGAGCGGGTCATGGTAACCAGCTCTTTTGGAGCTTTTGAGTACATTGTGAAGTCGAATGGCTGGCAAGACATGAGAGACTGCACGCCCGCTTCATGAGATGACGCAAAGCCCTGCTCAACCGCATCTTCACCAGTCATCCAAGTTTCGACTTTCATGAGGCCGCGCACCTCATCAGCATCCTTCCCACTGAAGGATGCGTAGATCTTGGCAAACTCAGTTGCCTGCATGTTGAGCAGCTTCGCGCTCTTCTCATGCTCTTCTGCTGTCCCCCAAGCTATGCCTGAGGGGTCATGGATCATCATTAAGGCACCCTGCTTCATAACAACTTCATCAGCTGCCATAGCGATCAAGGAGGCCGCTGAGCCTGACATAGCATCAACCTGTAATGTTACTTTGCCGCCATGAGCCTTCAGTGCGTTGTAAGTACTCAAGCCCTCCATGGCATAACCACCACCGGAATCCATGCGCACAGTCACATCTTCGTCTCGACCGTGCTCAGCAAGAGCTTCAATCACCTCCATAGTGGTGAAGCCTTCGTCCCACCATGAATCGCCCACAAAGCCGTAAAGAAAGATCTGCCCGTCTCGATAAATGCCCATGAATACCTCTATGCTCTCACGCGGGCTGCAAAGCGCCTACGCTTGCGCTTGCCCTGCTGGATTTCACATTGTGCTCTTGCATGATCGAGGTCGCGCTCGATGCGGTTCAAGTCAGCGCCTTGATACTTGATGAAGTCCTCACCAAAACGGCTCTCTGTAACCTGCTCACCGTTACGCACGGCCTCGTAGATCGCCTCTAGTTTTTCAACTTCAGCGCACCAATCCTTGTTCATTCGCCGTCCTCAGTTTTCTTGGCTTTGGGCTTTTTGGGCGCATCTTCAGATTTACCGCCACCTCCCTGCACCTTCTCTGAGGGATGCTTTCGACCAGATTTCTCGAACTCTTTCTTTTCGTCAGCAATCTCTTTCTGAACCTGATCGTAGTCTACGCCATCAGCAGCACATTCACGACGCACTGAGGATACGGCATTTTCAAGGCGCTGCTTCCGAGCACGTTCCTTCTTCTCGTCATCAGCGGTAGGCTGCGCGGGTCCAAGCACATCAACCTGACTTACAGTTTTCCGGTTGGCCTTAAACGCTTCATAACCACCCTTGAAAGGCAGACGCCCCTCTGCAATGCTTTCATCCAGCCAGTTAGCAAAAGTCACCTTTGTCAAAGGCGCAACAACCCGGTTCCTCCTGCGCGTAACAACAGGCCAGATCGAGGCGTATTCCATTCTTACAGAGCTGTAGGTTGCCCCTGTATGATCCATGGTCACTGATGATGCAGTTGCCCCGATCCTGCGAGCCACCTCCCTCAAGAGGTTCTGAAAGAAAGCAACATAATGCGGGTTAGGTGTTTTGCTGGAATGCAGCTCAAACTCTTCACCGGGCGCAAGGTGGTTTACCCTAACGCCATCAGTGAGGTTGATAGTACCTTCCTGCAACGCCTCAAGGCGCGACCGCCAAAGGTCCGCCAAGTCCTTACCAATGTCCTCATAGTCATCTTCAAGCGTCTGGAACGCCTGAAAGATTTCCTGAGAAGCATCTGGGCTTTTGACGGTCGCCGCCATGATTGCTTGAGCCAATGCCGTTGCAAGCGTTGCGTTCCCAAGTTGCTCTTGATAGCCAATATTATTCAGAACAGAAGTCAGCAGAGGCACACCGCGAGATGCGTCTGGGTTTTCAGAACGGTCCATGAGCTGAACAACTTGGCGCAGGCCCGCACGGTCAAAAGCTTCAATGTCATGATCTTCCCATGACCCTAGTTTTCCTCGGCGCTGAAACCTGTATTTCTGGTGCCTGCCGTTCACATCTTTGAAGATGCCGTCTTCTAGGCCAACGAGCTGATTACTCTCCCACTTCAAGCGACTTGGCGAAACAAGGGAAACCTTTGTGCCGGTCTTGATGCCGTATCTCTTACGTTCAGCAGGGCTTAGGAAGCTATAAACGCCATAGGTCTCGCCCTTTGTGGCATAGATCCGGCAAGTCCCGTCATCCATTTCAGACAGCTTTTTCTCACCCGCAAGATCTACTTCAAGAGGATCATCAGCGTATGCTCTGAACTCCTGCTCCACCAAAGCGGCAAACTCTTTAGTTTCCTTCTCATCATAGCCAAGCTTCGAAAGGTCTGGTTTGTAATTGATCGTAAGGCCATTACCGATTGTGTCGGTGATGACCTGATCAATCGCCCCAGCTATCCATCCGCTATTGTGCATGAAGTCCGTGGCAAGGGCTGATGCCCGTACCGCTGCCGCTCTCACATCTTCGGAGCCTAAGCGATTAGAAACTGTACGCTTTGCCAAGGTGCCAGACGGATCACCCCGCAAGTACCTCATAGTGAAGCGTTGCCCGCTCGATGCAAGCTGCCTGGACTTGGCTTGCACACGAACCTTAGGCCGGGTCAAACCGTTGCCTGTCATTTAAATCTTCTCCGAAACTTGTTGCTTGAACGTGTAGGCTCTGCTGCCGGTCGCGGTAGGCTGCGCTTGGTAGTGCGCGGTGTTGCTGGCTTGCTCTCCTGCACCACTTTGTCAGGTTCAACTAACTGCTCTGATTTGGCTTTCTTAGCCCTATCTCCCGGCTTACTCATCAAACGATCCGGCAAAGACAAGCGGGCTGCGGCTGCATAAACCTTACAGTCCCACGCCTCGTTGCGGATGCCTTCTTCCTTGGGTTCCCAGCACCTCACAGGCTTGCCTGCGTGCTCTTTGATGATCGCCTGCTCTGCGGTCATTTGAGCAAAGTAGTCGGCTGGCAGGTCATCACAGGGGAAGTGAGTTGCGTTAGGGGTCGGTGCTCCGTCTTCCGGCAGCAGAACCCCAAGCTGCAAGGCGATCAAGTCCTTTGCCGTATCAACCCCCACGATGTAGACATGCTCACCTGAGTTCTTGGTTCGAGATGGCGTTTTGGGCCAGATCTGGCGATGCCCCGCATTGTTCCCCTTGCCCTTGATTGCATAGATCCGGCGGTGCTTACGTTTCGCGCAGAACGATTGCACAATCGCAGCCCTATGACCTTGGGAGTCAATGCAGGTCGCTTTAATGGAAAGCCGCTTGCCATCCTCCCGGTAATAGACTTGGCGTAGCTCCCTATCAAACTCATCCCAAACCCGCTTGCCAGCTGTGTCACCGTCCAAAACGACATGCCGGATCACCCAGTTCTCATCATCCAGGCCATAGCCAACCACTGTCATCTCAATGCGGTCATCTTGCGTATCAGCACCCACGACAAGCAAGCGCACTCCCTCAGGTATTGCCTCATGGGAGTAGCCCTCAACCCGCTCTGCGAGCCCTTCAGCAGAAAGGGCAAGCTTGATACCCTTCACCACCTCAGCAAGCGCGGTGTTTGTCCACTTTCGGAGCATTAAGGGCTTCTTGTAGGAGTTGAGGAACTCCTTCACGACGTCAAAAAGGGAGTGTCTCGTTGAATAGAGTTTGGAAACATGAAAGCCCGCATGCCCTTCATAGTGCGAAGCTTTTTTGCATTCGGGACAATGTGAGCGCCCCTTCTCGTTCCAGTGCCCTGCGCCACTCCATTCGAGCGGATTATGCGTCTTCCCGCAACATGTGAAAGGCTTCGTCTGCCTCCAGCCATAATCTGTTTCATCTGCAATGCGCAGCAGCGCCAACTTGCGCTCTTTCTCACTCCACCCAGCCCCACACTTTGAGCAAAAGTACTGCGCAGTATTTGAAAGGTGGTTGCCGTTGTCGTCCTTGTCCCATTGAACAGTCTCGCGGGACCAATAGAGCACCTGCTCTTCATCGCAATGAGGGCAACGAACAAAGCACTTCCGCTGATCGCTGGCCATGTACTCATGATAGATTTTCGATGTTTCTTCGTCTGAAGGTGAGCACACACGGACATTCAGGCGGCGCTTGTTAAAGGTCGATGATCGTTCCTCACCCAATGCCAGTGGGTCGCCCATACCGCCTGCATCTGCGGGGTAAAGATCAACCTCATCAGCGAGGGTAATGCGCTTGGGGCGTGACGCCAGATCAGTTGGAGAGTTAGCGCCCACGAAGTCCAATGCTCCGCCAGGATACTCCTTGTGCTCCAGTGTCGTGCCGGAATCTCGTGACTTAGCGTCCGGTATCAACTCCCTCAGAACCGGTGTTGTATCAACCGTCTTTTGAAAGCGTTCCTTGGAGAACGAAACAGCAAGCTTCTGCGTAGGTTGAATGAACAAGATCGGCGACGGATCTTGATGGATATGGTAGCTCGCAACGTTCTGTAGAAACTCAGTTTTCATCAACTGAGTGCAGGCCATTGCTGTGAGAACTTGCGTATCCTTCTCTGTGACCGCCATCATGGGGCCTATCGAAACAGGAACACGTCTTGTCTTCCAACGCCCCGGATTGGCTGTATTCTCGCGCGCTACATAGCGGTATTCATCTGCCCACTCTACGAGGTTAAGCTTTGGTGGTGGCTTGAGATCGCGTTGCCTACATTCTGCGAAGACATCATCAATACGCTCACTAGCTATCGTCCGCCAATGCTTCAAGGATTTCACTCACTTTTGAAGAGAGGATCTCCTCAATGTCGGGAGCCTCAAGAAGTTCAAGGTCAGCAGAGATTTCACCGGGCAACGCAACAAAATTAGCTCTGATCTCTGAGTATTCCTTCGAGATCTTGGCCTTAACAATGTCGATTGGAATTGCAGTTCTGCGGAGCAGCTCAAGCTCAATTTCGGCCTTCTCTGCTGATGCATTGTCCTTGCGTATTTGCGCCCGTTCGCGCTCAGGTATCTTGTCTTCACCTAATGAGGACTTGCTGAACATCTCTCGCCAAGCAAACACCTCTGCAGTGTTGTAGGTCGTTAACTTCCCCGCCCCTTTATCGTCATGGATCGGGCACCCCTTAGCCCTCCACCTATGGAGCGTCTGTCTGCTAATTCCAAAGACTTCACAAAGCTCCAAAGTGCTAACAATTTTGCCCAACACGTATCCTCACATAAAAAAGGCCGCAGTGTTACAGGTTAGCAACGTCTACAGCGTATTCGTTCATTGAAATTGTTAGGTTTTTGGGATTAGTGGAGCTAAAAACCCGTCTAGTAACCCCGCTGTTTTTTGAACTGTAACGAGCCATAAAGTGGGCTCCGCCACCGTAGCGGGCTGAAAAAATCGAAATACGGTCCCTAGACCGGGGGGGGGTATGCATCGCGCATGCCTTTTTTCAGCTCTCGCGTGCCCTTTGCATCTTTCACGCTCGATGGGGAATCAAGTATCACGAAGCCCGACAGGGAGCGCTGATATGCCGAAGAGTGAACAACCCAAGGGCCTGAAAGCCAAGCGCAACGCGCTACTATTAAGCTCGCCATGGGCTCGTGGCGTCTTCGGTGGCCTTGCCCTACTCATACTTTGTCTGTGGCTGCTCAATGGTTATTACGCTCTAACTGGCGAGTTCCCACTGCAACAAATGTTTATCAGTCCACCTGAAACCCAGTCACAAAGCATATGGGAAAGGCTCGGTATCCTTGGCACCTCTCAAGCGGTAGGTGGTTACTCAGAAAGAGGCCCAACTGGTGATACCTTTGGGATCGTCAACTCATTGTTTGCTGGCCTCGCATTCCTTGGCCTGTTCTATGCGATCCTGTTGCAGCGAGAAGAGCTTTCTACAGTGAAAGAGGAGCGGGACGACACAAGGCAAATCCTCAACACGCAAGAAACCAACATCGGCGCGCAAATAAAGCAACTAAACAAGCAAGCGTTTGAAGCCAGTTTCTATAACACTCTGGAGTTACTACTTAAGCATAGGGAACAGCTTATTAATCCAAAAAGACAAAGCTCTGTCGGGAAAGTTGCCCTAAATCAGATGGCCAGAGAGTTCAGGAATAGTTGCACTTCACCAGAACACGTCCATCAACTGCTTCAAGATTATTGGACCACTTATGACAGCACGCGCAACGAAAGTATTGGTTACATTCGTTTTGTGATGATGATTTGCGAAATGATTGAGGATTCAAACATTGGTGGAAAGGAGCTTTATCGAGAAATCTTCAGATCACAACTGAGTGAATCCGATTTGATCCTTATCTTCTTTGCTGCCTTCTCCGAAAAGGGAAAGACGTCCGCATGGCGTACTCTTGCTATCAAGAGCAATCTTCTCAAGTACATTTCATTAAGTGATTGGCCTGATGAATGCCAAGAAGCTATCCAGAAAATCTATCCCCCCGAAACTATATATCTGAAGTGCGTTACTACTTCGGCGCCAACAGACGCCTAATCTCCACTTCCACTGCTGGCGCTAGAGACCGAGCCGCTTTGTCGTACTCAGCCTTTGACGGCCCTGTTTCCATCTCCTCCGGAATGCGGACGCTACTCTTGAGGCTATGGAAGCCCCTGTACCAGCGCTTACTTGCATTGAGGTTTGCCCTAAATACTGCACCCGCCCCATCCATGTTCAAGGTTTTACGGTTAGGGAAGCGCCCGCCCTTCATGAAGGCTTTCTCCAGATAGAGCCGCTGCCCCCTTGGCCGCGCCACTACACCGCCCCTCTTCAGCTCTCTTGGTTTGAAGTGCTTCAGGCTGATAAAGCCGCCTTTAGTTGTCAGCACATAAGACAGGCTGGCAGCGTTGCCCTTATAGCTCGCACTCGCCCTCTTAGGCTTCCCCAGAGCCTTCCTAATTGTACGGGATGGCAAGCCTGTTTGCTTAGGAAGCGTCTTCAGCACGCCTTTACGCAGCTTGGTGCCGGTTTTATTGATGACCTTTCTGTAGGCGCGCTCTGCTGTCTTTCTGTTTCCTATCCGCTCAACCGCATTACGAAAGTGCACATGGTTGTCGTCTGCGAATTCGAGGGTAACTGGAGGCATTATGCGGAGCCTTCTTCCGTGGCATGCGTGGTTTTGCTTTGGCCTCAGACGCTTTGTTGCTCTTTGCCGATCACGCAGCCCGTGTGCCGAACATCAATTTGTAACTTCTGGTTTCTTGAGCTTTGTGCTGGATAGAGCTACCCGGCCAACAGATGTTTTTTCAAAGAGAGAATTGCAGATGAATACATTGAGTAAAGCCACTCTCGCCTTCATGTTTGGGCTCGCAGGCTGCCTATCTGCCCAATCAGCGGAGATTGTTTCCACTCAGGAATCCGCCACTGCTGCGTTACTCACTTCAGTCGAAAAGGTTCGTGTCCAGATAGTAGACACCGTACACGGTGATTGCTCTCCTGAACCCGAAGTACTGAAAGATAAATCGGAGGGCGCACTGCGCAAGAACGGCATACCTGTAACTGAAGATACGACTGCCTCTAATGCCGCCGTGCTCTATTTGACACTTACTGGTTTCAAGCCCGGATCGAGATGCGCTGTCATGTTGGAGGCAAAGCTTTCCGTCAATTCGTATGCCATTGCCGCCCCTTCACAATACCTGCAAGAGGGCACTCGATTTAGCAATGTAGTGGATCTCAATCTTGTAGGGCACCTGTATGTAACCGACAGCGATATGCATTGGAACTTAACTGAAGCAGCTGGCGAGCTTGCGAATGAAGCTGCAAAAAAGATCCTACATGCGAGAGATTTTAAGTTCGAATACAAGTAGCCTTGATGGCGCGTTATGCGACCTTCTTGAGAGCTATTACGTTTAAGATATGTGTACCAATTGTCCCACGAGCTAGCATTCCACCATGAAATACCTAATCAAGGCAGTCTTAGTCGCAGCAACCATCATCTACGCAAGCCCTGCACTCTCAAGTGAGTATATCTGCTCATCTGAGAAAGGTACCGGTTATTTCTTGCCGGGAACAGATGAGGCTCAGGACTTCAAATCCAGACAAAAATTTCGCATTACTTCGATTGGCTCCACCAAGCCAACCTTCAGTTTCCGGCGGCTAAAGGGGCAAACCGAAGACCCTTTGCTAGCTTCTATGTTCAGGGAAGCTGCCTCATTCAGTTTAACCTTTAGCGGGCCTGAGCCGCGATACCCTTGCATTAGCAATAAAACTGAGATCATTTGCTCGGCAGGGAGCGGTGTCTACTTCACATTGTTTCTGAAATCACTGAGATTCTCTGCTGTTTCAGTAGCCCAGGAAAGAGGTCAAGCAGAGAAGATCTGGATGGATATCGGTTCTTGTTCAAGTGTCAAACAATGAGCAATGGAATTGGGAATTGTGGCTCTAAGCTGGTGCAAGACTGCGTCTGTTCCAACGTCGATATACGTTATCATGCGGACCTACATCCAACACTTCGTACTCTTTGTCAGAAATTCGTTTCAGAATTATACGATCACCACCTTTTCCATTAATAATGAAAATATCATCAAATGGCTCCAAAACGCGGTAGCGAAGCGAATTGGTCTTCGGATTCTGCAGGAACAAGCTGAGCTTACTCTTAACCCCCTTCTGTCGATCTGGAGGTAACTTTTTAATACTTTTCTCGAAGGTCGAAGTTAAACTAAGCTCTACAGACATGATCACCCAAGATTATCAAAAAACTTATCTAGATCATCTCTCGACTTGATCTTTGTCTCCTCAGTTTTATCTGAGAGATCGGCTCTTAACGCGCGATAGAGCAAAGCATACTTGAGACATGCTTCCGCATCTGCTTCAAGCCAATTTCGCAAGCGTTTATTTTGCTTGTTCATTTTGGAAGCACCCTGCTTTGAATAAAGCGAGAGCTCCTTCACATGCTGGTTAAGAGAGCTTTTACTCTTTTGGAGTGCTTTTCTGGTCTGATTTGCTTTATTCTCAAGAACATAAATAAGGTTGTCTAACTCATGAATTTGATGAGGCGTAATCGGTGCACCTTCCAAAGCAATTCTTACTTCGTTAAACTCGTTCTGTGCAATTCTTTCAAACTCGGCTAACTGAGTGTTCAAATCGTCAATTTTTTGATCTTCTTCTGCTAGAAAGCGCTCCATAGAGCCATCTGCTTCGAAAATATTCCGCTCAATACCGACTACTGGCTTGACGAAGGCTTGCTCCATCTTGCGCATCGTTTCTTCAAGGGTGTTGTCAATATCCATAATGAATCGGAACATAAGCTACCACCTGTTTGAGCGCAATTAGATTTGTTACGAATGAACCAATACTAACCGAGGTGCATCTCTAGTCTTTTCATGTCAATCACGGTCAGAGCGGAGCTTTATTTTATCTCAACCTCATATTAGGGGAACAAATTCATTGATATGATACCCCAGCCCATCATGAGCTTGCTAGAAACTATGCTTTTCGACAGCCCCTAATCCTTGTGTGGCTAATTTAGGATCGCCTTTCACGAAGATCAAAACGTTCTGATGTGTCTTGCCAAGCTTGCGCCCGCTCTCAAATCCTCCACGAGCCCTCAAGGGCAATGAACCGGCTTGAGTGATCAACACAGCATCATTGTAGAAGCGCAGGCCCGCGTCTTCGCAGGCTTCAATGGTGTCCCGTACAAAGCCCCGGTTGATACCTTCCCGGTCCCTGAAGTCGCCAACCACGATAGCTGCAAAGCGGTTCTCCTTCAGACGCGCTGCAGCCTGCTTCATTGAGGCGCGAAAGGCACCCACAAACACGTCGTAATGCATGTTCGACAAGTCCGAGGGATCATCTGAGTACTTCTCCAGATCACCATAGGGCGGACAGGTCAGTATGAAATCAAAGTAGCCGCGCACATGCTTGTAAAGCTGTACAGCATCACCAACCTTCCACTTAGGCCTTGGTTTAATCCCGAGGGCATCAGCCTGCAGGTCATTGGCTTCAACCTGCTCAGGGCGCAAATCTACACCTGTATACTCGCGCCCCATGTAGGCGGCCACTAAGCCCCGTACAGATCCACCAGCAAAAGGATCAAGAACCTTTCCCTCAGGCGGACAGAACCATGCATAACAAAGTTCAGTCAGGACCGGGTCAAATATGCTTTTACTTGCCCATGAGCCGGGTGCTGTGCCCTTCCCGTTGATCTCTGACCACTTAGCCATTGCGCTGGCGTATCCGCTTAGGAGGTCTTCTTTCCTTCCTTCACCGCTATCAATCCCCAGGCCGAGCCAAAGGCGCTTGCGGTCTTGCCATTCCTTGGCCCTTGCGCTCAACACTGAAAAAGGCGGTACGATAAAATCTTGGCTTAGTGCCCCTTTAGTCATTCCATGCTCTCTAAGCTTGATGCTCAGGGCATTCACTTATGGGCTCTAAGGGCCTCAACTGGTTTAGTGTGCCGCATCTCCGGCACTTGATTTCAATGGGTTTCACGATTGCGCCCGGTTCGTTTTTGAACAGGAGCGCATTGCAGTGGCCACATCTGGTTGATTCCAAAATGATTCTCGACGCATAAAAGCCCCCTGCTCATTAATTGCGATGAGTAGATATGGCGGGAGCGGTAATATGCTAAGTCTTACCGGGCGGGTGCTGTAGTCATAAACGTGCCCGTAGCTCTGGAGGTTGCTGCCTCCAAGCCTCTCGCCTTAAACCTTTTAGGAGATTGCTATGCCATTAGCTGAAATAAAAGGATTTTTAACCTCCGTTAAAGTTGCTTCCGATTTACTCAAACTCGGCATTGAAGCCAGAGATGATGCCAAAATCAAAGCCGCTTCTAATGAGTTAACTGAACGTCTGATCGAAGCGAATATGTTGGCTCTAGACATCACCAATAAGATGCATGAGCAAGATTCTCATCTCCGTGATGCCCAAGAGCGTATTCGTGAACTTGAGGCAAAACGAGAACTTCTAGACAGATACCAGCTCATCGAACTAGACGAAGGTTCACTCGTATACGAGTTAAAGGCTAACGCCGGGACTGAAGAGCCACACCACTATGCCTGCCCTAACTGTTTAGAAGATGGGCGCAAGACCGTTCTGCAGAAAAAGAACCGTCCTTATAGCGACAGGATAAGGAAAGAAGTACCGCGATTGGTCTGTACTAAATGTCCTGCTGATTTTGCTTTCGACGGCGAAAAAATGCCTAAATCCTCATACCATGGCGGGCAAGTTGTTTATTGATCAGATCGCAAATGACTAACCCGCCGTTTGGCGGGTTAGTCATTTGGGAAACCTGTAATGAAACACGGCTAAACCTTCAAGCCGCAAGTGTTCTCATCTTATCTGAATAGATACCCGATTTAGGCCGGAACTGTCCAACTAGATTTTCATCAGAGAATGGCGTTAAAACGTCTATTTTACAAAGATTTAGAGCAATTACCTCAAGTGCAGAATGAAAACGTAGATGAGCCGTCGATTTTGCAAGGCCCATCTGGTCAAGAACCTTCTTCGGCTGGATTTTATAGGCGTAGCAGAACACCAGAAGCGAGAGCGCTTTTCTCTCTTCATTTCGCTTGATGTAATGCATCCAATCCCATGTCTCTTCCATGCGGGCTATTGCGGCGGCATCCGGCCCAGTCATGTTCCTGGCTCTCTTTTCCGCTTCCGTAAGCTTCTTTGCAACGGCATTCAAAGCCGCTTCCCATTGATCATCATCGCTTGGGTTGAAGTCCGGCCAGAAGCTTTGCGGTTGCCCCGGTCTAACGCCTCGCACCTTCATAAGGCGCATGACAACCTGTGCCTCTATCAGCCGATCTAGGATCACCGCATATAGTGCCTGAATGTCGCTCATTTATTCCTCCGGCTGTTTCAAAAATTCAAAAAAGGCAGTTTCTGCTTTGCGGGCTGCTTCAAGGTGTGTTTCGGCGTATCCTTCCGCAACTTTCTTCCAATCATTTACAACCCAACTCCAGCGCCCTCCACCATTTGGGCCAAGCTCCCAAAACATACGCATAGTTGTCGTTTTTCGTTGAGGCGGTTTTGCTGTGAAATCTTGCGGTTGATCCTCCCATGTTGGGCGCCAACGAAATATCGGCTTGTATGGTTTGTTGTCGTTCATGCCGCTTTCTTGTCCTGCTTGATGGCCCGGCTTCTCTAAACCTTATGGTCTTATCGGCATGCATAGAGCCCTACGGCCCTTTAGGGATTAATATGAATGGCCGCTGCCTCACACCACAGATCTTCGTAAATGTTGATCTTCTCCTGTGCGATAGTCGGTTGAAGTGGAAGCAAATACGTGGGCTTAGCTCCCGCATCCTTGATTGATCCACCTATAACCCAGCAGTCCGTTCTATCGATGATGACAACCCTATCATGAAGAGCCTTGCTACGTTTTAACTCGGGAATGACCTTGTACTGGCTCATAAACGCCTTGGCGGGACCAGCGACTTCATTCGAGTACCTGCTGCAAAGCACTCGAATTGAGCAACTACCGCGTGAAGGGCTGAGGAACGTATCAAAGGCTTGGCCGTCGAAGTACGGGTCTACAACAAAGACCTCTTTTTGCGCGCCCTGAATTATTCCTCTGAGATCGCGCTGGAAATCATACTGCTGTTCCGAACCATAGACTTGGCCGATGTCTTCATGGCCGTCGAGTTCCAGCTCCAGCTTGATTTCCTCGGATGCCATCATAAGCAGTTGCCGAAACGGCTCCCTTGACACTCTCCAGTATTGAACGCAAGTATTTCGGCAGCTTTGAAATGCAACCTTATGCTGAAGACCCACGCGCGCCAGCAGCGCACCAATTCGAGCAATCCATTGTTGCGGTTCGCTGCTCGCGTCAGCTACATACTTTTCGCCGAAATTGGGCGCCGTCTCAAACTCATGCATCAGTTTTAACAACAAAACTTGCTTCTCTGCTGGGCCATCACCTGCGAGTTTCTTTTGGAGGCGCTCCAAGTCTCTCGTCATCTCATTACTCCCTTTAGATGTGTGCGGTTAGACCTACACGACTTTGTAGATTTGCTGCCATGGTTTGAAAAAACAATCCTCGCCTAGCAAAATAAACTATCCGGGGAAGATCGTTGTAACCTTTGCGAGCATATCCACTACCTCTGAATTAGCTTTTTGAGACACTCATAAGAGCATCCCTTCTTGGTGTCCGCGATCTTCCCTAAAGGTTGTGGTAGGCCCATCAAAAACAAGCTCTGCACAGCGACCACCTGAGCCCATGCGGACTTTATCGGCGTGCACCTGTGCTCTGTCCTTCCACTCAATCAGGTCGGTTTGCCATTTGACATGTAAGTCTGTGCCTTCCTTTGGCTCTTTGCGAAGCAAGATTGGCTCAGGGCGGAAGAGAATGAGGATGTTGTCCGCGCTGTCTTCCATATTTGACCCGCCAAACAGTTCCTTACGTGTCAGACGTTGTAACGGTTCTCTCTCTGATCTGACTTCATGAGCAAGGGCTACGACTGGAATATTGAGGGCTTTGGCAAGCTCCTTCAGTTCAGAAATCACGTAGCCGCAGCGTGCAGGAAGATTTGAGTCCAAGCGGCTATCTTTAGCCCGCATGGCCTTCACGCTATCGACAAACAGGGCCTTAGTCCCAAACCTAGACTTGTTAGCTTTTGCCCGGATAAACAACTGCTCAACAGTCGTTCTTGACGTCTCATCAATATATAGCGGGATGCTCTGGCAATCCTCTTTTGCGAGGTAGATTTTTTCCAGCTCTTCAGCCGAAAGCCCGCCTCGGCGCATAACGTGGGTACTGATGCCAGACATAGCTGCAACGCGCCGCATGGTGAGCTGTTCTGCGTCCATTTCCTTTGACTGGAAATCAACCGGGCCATACTGGCAGGCAATGAACTCAGCAATCTGCAAAGCAAGAGCTGTCTTACCGCTTGCCCCTTCTGCACCGATTACAGTTAGCTCTCCATCAACCAAGCCACCACCCAAAAGGTTATCAACCTGCTTAAGACCAGTCCCTAAAGCATCACCTCCTGTTTCCTGAGGCTGCGCAGCCCGCTCATAAACAGCTTGTGCGCTTTGCCCAAGAGTTACAGTGCTGGTTCTCTGTGCTTGCCCTGAAATCTCTTGAAGCTCTTCAATAGCGCTCTCTGCAAGCTCAACAGCCCTTGTGTCAGTGTAAAGAGCCTTCTGCCCCTTCTGGAAAGTTTCGGCAATCAGTTCCTTGTTGCGCCGGTTGAGGAGCGGCTTCACAAGATCGTCGATTTCAGCAGTAAGCTTCCTGCCCTTGGCTGCGAGGGATTTGATGCGCGCCACAAGATCTGCATCGCCTTCATAAGGGGCGTTTGTCTCTACAAGGTGCAGATCAAAGCTGCCCTCTTTGTGACAGGTGTCCAAGCCGGTCCAGACAGCCTTCCAGATAGGATCATGGAAGTGCGCTGGGGTCATCTGATCTGCAACATCCCAGTACAGCTCAGGGGCAGCCAAAAGGCGCGCAAGAACTTGTTGTTCGATTGGTTCAAGGTTTGTCATACGGATGCACTCCGACATATGATTGAAACGGATTCGATTGAAATTTTGAGAGTGTGATTAGTGTCGTCATCTACTGCCCGCTATTGGGGCCTTGTTGTTGTTTGCTTTGCAGCTTTTTTTATGGGTGGTTTGCTCACCGTAGTTTTCTTCGAGTTTCAACTCGCACAATTCGGTTTGTGCACGGGAGTTGAAAGCGAGGTGCCTTGGTCCTGTGGCCGAAAGTGGCTCGGTGCATTGAGTGGCTGGGCTGCAGCAATAGCCGCTGTGAGCGCTGCGATTTATGCAGGCTCCCTTGTAAAAGTTCAAATTGATCGAACTGAAGATCAAATCGACAAGACTGTTGAAGCTAATTCTATTGCGCGGCAAGAATTTATGGGAAAGGCTGCTCAATTTATTTCTGAAGATACTATAAAATGCACTAGGCTCACTATTCACTATACCTACCTTATCGAAGAAGACTTGACGATGAAGGCGCAAAATGTCGCGGGTATACTTGGAAGTTACCAAATTCTTAAGAAAAATAGTATGGATGCAATCACATTCCTTCCGTATGAAGTGTGGGAAAAGCGAAATGATATTATTGAGGCATTGGAAGAGTTTTTTGAGCTTAAATACGAAGACCGGCAGGAAATTACTGAAGCCGAGGAATTGAACGATATCATTGACCGGTTGATAGCTACAGCGATGGAGAAAATCGATAACGCAGATCTCTATGATTATCACCGACTGGACAAACTGCTCGATGAATATCGAGTAGCGCGCGTTAAAACTCTGGAAGATATCAAAAAAAACCAAAAGAGAGTTTGGGGTCAGGGCGGATAATTTCAACATTAAGTGCTCCCCCATGCAGTAACCTCATAAAGATCATTGTAAACATCCAGCCAGTCAGAGCCCGCCTCAGGCAAAGCTATGTCCAGCACTTGCAATCCGTTTTGAGAAAGGTTTTCAGCGGCCTGTTTGGCTGCCTTTGCACCGGGCGCCATGTCCCAACTGCCGTCAGGCCTTTGGAGAGCCTGATCGCCGTCGCCATAGATCCGCAGCCGGTCTACATCTAAGGGAGGTTCAAAGTTGATGAGGCCCGCTGTAGACAGGCACGACCAGCAAGGGCGCCCCGTCAAAGCATAAACAGCAAGGGCAGTTTCAACGCCTTCAGCTATACCGACTTCGCCGCCTGTAGCTTCCTGAAGCCGCACTGCTCCCCCTGCAACCGGACCAAGACCGAGCTTGGCGTTGACTGCCGGCGCTTTCTTGCCGTCCTTAGTGATGAAAATTCGCCAGATCCCGGTGAGATCGCCCATGGTGTCATCAACACGGCAAACAAGAGCGGGAAGCTTTCCTGCGTCCGGATACTTCAGGCCCGGGTGGTAACGCAGGCAATCCGGCCACTGCATTCTCGGGAGCCCACGCCCCAGCAAGTATGCTTCTGCAGGAGTGCCCTCAATCGGTTTGGATTGGTCCCAGAGCTTTTGCGCGTATTCAGTGCTATCGGCTTCCTGCTGGGCTTGTTCTTCTGCTTCGCGTGCAGCTTTGGCCTTGGCCTCTTTCTTGCGCTCAGCTGCTTTACGCTGCGCATTTTCATCCCAAGAGCCTTCTCCGAAGGGAGGTTCCTCTCCCGTCAGGACCTCACAGGCCGCTTTGAAGTCCACGGACATGCAGTGCATCACAACACCGATGGCATCACCTCCACCGCCTGCCCCTCTACAGTTCCACTTCTGCTTGACTGGATTAACGCTAAAGCGATCTGTGCCACCGCAGGCCGGACAAGGCCCCGTATGTTCTTTTCCGCCCCGCTTCAGCTCTGCCCCGCATTTCTGTGCGGCTTCAAGCAAGGGCGTTTTGTTTGCTCTGACCTTGTAGTCTTCCCACTTTTGATCAAGGGCGCTCATTACATCACCTTCTCTCTGAAATCGCCGGAGAAATCGTGCTTAGGATCGAGAGCTTCAAACTCTTCAAGGGTGCGCCTGACGCTGCGCATCCCATCAGCTGTTGGATAGGGTCTGTGATCAAATGTGAGGTTGTTGCCGATACCCTTCACTACCTCAATGAGAACGTCTTTAGCCCGAACCAAACGCTCCTTGTCCCGCTCAGCAATCAGCAGGCATTCCACCAGTTGAGAGACGGCCTTGGGGTCAAACTCGGGCTTACTTTGTGGCTGATCCTTACCAACCATCCAATCAAAGATGATGTTGGTGCACCACACAGCAAATTCCGGCGATAACCATTGTGCAAGGTGAATGGCAACTTTGGGGTGGACCCATGTACCTTGATCTTTCGAAAAACCACCCTTAACGCTTTGAATTAATTTCGATACGGGAATCCCCGTTTCGCTCGATAGCGCTTTCAAATATGCTTTGGTGCTTTCTAACCGGGAGTAATCATTGAATAGTTTCCCAGCCGTTTTGCACATGGCTGTGGCATCTAAATACCCATCACCTGAGCGCTGGCGAATTTTGGACGCATTGATGCTGTGGGATAAAAATAAGGTCATAACAAAAGCCCTTGTGTCGGCGGTTAAAAAACCACTCAACAACGAGCTTCTTACGACCCACTGGTGAGCGGGAGGGTAAGAACCTAACACAAGATAGGCGGGCTTATTCCCCTTGCGGGTATTGTATTCACCGCCCTCCCGCTCATAGCGAGAGTGCTCCAGACGGAATCCGGGCACAAAAATACCGCAATGCTGACGGGTGCGGTGTCCGCTTGTGTGGAGGTTCTTACGCCTCGCCGCCAACATGCTGTGATTTGAAGAAAATGTCAAATGTGGTTGTAATAAGTTACCGACTCGGGTCAGCTTCCCACTTTGAATAAGTATTCCCTTTAGAGTGATTTCATCATGCGTTTTTTTAGAAAGCTTTTCTCGCTTTTCCTGTGGCTGATCATTCTCGTATTTGCGGGCAAGTTCATTGATGTCATTCAGACAGATGGCTTCGAGAGAGTGCACCTCACCTACTTCGCTTTGCTTTTTATCGCAGGTGGTTTTGCGCGTTGGGTTTGGTCGGCTGATGAGGAGGAAGAAGGTGAAATAATCACTGAGGAAGCCAACATTGCAAGCACATATCCTGCTGCCCAGTCGGCGCCTGTCCTTCTCCAAAACGCCTCCATCAGCTCCCAAGCGCCTCCGGCGCAGGAAGAAGAAACTCAACGTGGAAAGTCCAAGAAGGGCCTTAAGCAAGTCATCTTTGATGTAAACGGCTCTAAGGGGGATATCTACCAGGTCGAAGCATACTACGGCGGCTCCAGGTTGCTCATGAGGTGTAGTTGTCGGGCGCAAACCACCTGCAAGCACATGATCGCCATCCTTAACGACGATGACAGCCATGTGGTGAGCGACAACGAAGCCGAGGTAACGGAGCTTTATTACGGGGTGAGAAACGAAAAACTTGAAGAACAGGTGCACGACCTCACAGACGCTATCGAGGATTTGGAAAGCGCGAAAAAAGAGGTTGAAGAACTCACCAAACAGCAAAGCAAGCTCAGGGCTGCACTTTACAAGAGGCTGAGTTTTTAGGGCACAGTTGCTCACGCGGTCTCCTCCTTCTGCTCATAAAGGAAGGTCTGGCAGTGCCCACAGTAGGTCTGGCGAAGGTCTGTTGGAGCACCACAATAGAAGCGCTGATCAATAGGCGGCTCTCCGCTCCACATTGGGCGCCTGCATTGCTTGTCTGTGATATCAAGCAGAGTTGCAGGTTGGGCGTCAGGAGCTTTAAGGCGGGCCTCCAGAGTTTTCTGAAACGAATTGCTGCCCTTTGCCCATTTGGTAGAGCCAACCGCTCCTTTACGGCCAGTGAGCTTGCCGCCATAGCTACGGACAATGCGAGCAACACTGCCGACGGTAATGCCCGGGTGGCGAAAGGACAGCTCCTCTTGGATAGTGCGTGTCGAGCGGGTCCCATCAGCAAGGCTTTTTACTGCTGAAATTTGGTCCTGTCGGTCCAATTCTTCCCATTGTTGTGCAATCATAAAAACACCCCTTGGTCTTGAGGTTCCATGACCGGCATCAGCAGTACTTGCAGATAACCGGCAATCAAAATTCTGGTTTTCGGGGACGCCCCATCAATGCCAGGGCCGCTCCAAGCAAGGCGCTGCAACTCTTCAAGGTCGAGCAAGTCCAGCGCGTTAAGGAAGTCACCCAGCCTTCTTTCCCAAGCCGGGTAATTGCAGAGCAGATCGCTTACGGCCCCTATCAGGGAGCTTTTGAGTTCGATTGGTGGGTTTTCCATCTCGGAAAGCGCGTATAGAACTGCCCACGCATGCTCCCTGCCCCTCAGATTGATCATCTTCTGGATCCGCACTGCGGAATGAGTTTGTTGTGGTGAGCAAGGCCCAGTTCTTATCCGCTTGCTCGCGTGCAGAACCTCTATTCCCAGTTCCGCGCACAGGCTTTCCGCTTCCCTTGTGTCGGTTGTCGTTACCGCTGGCACGCTCCAACCTCCTCTGAAGCTCTCGTTTCTCCCGCACGAGTGTTTTGTTTGCTGATGAGGCAAGCTCGAATTGAACCATGTAATAATGAGCCCGCGCCTGCTGCAGCTTCAGATCAGTATCGATAGTGCTTCCGGGTCGATTTGCAGCAACTTGAGCACGTGATAAGCGGCTTTCAGCTGCTTCTAGTCTCTCGTTTTTATGAGACTTCCAAAGGTCCATTGCATTGCCCCGTAAAACTAATGTCTGCTGAAAAGATCTGTGGTTTGCAGTGCATAGGACGGCGACTGAATGGCACGGAAGTAATCAAGAATTCCGAGAGCTTCCGCTTCGTTGTCGTCCTTTGGCGCCCAACCTAAGAGCCTGCCTCTGCCTATTGCTTGCTGCTTAAACCAAGTCCGGCTGTCTCTGGTGCCCCTTGGTGCCTGCCCTCGCCCGAGGTAGTGCTTTCGCCAAGTCTGCATTGCAATCTTCTGATACGGGATCTGGTTCGCGACGGCTGCCATCTCACAAAGTCGATGTTGTGCGGGCTGCCATTGCTCATTGCCCCGGTTCATCTGCTTCCCGCTGATAGCTGCAAGCTCATCTTCAATCGCAAGGTGCGTAACGCCAAAGCTTTCGATCTTTCCCAGCAACCAACCATAGAAAGAAAGGCTTCGGCCCCCGTACCCGCCTGTTTTGTCTTTAGCCCCGCAGTCAAAAACTCCTGAGACTGGTTTAGAAAGACCGGGCTCCCAACGAGCCCAGCCAGTCTTTACGCCGAGGTCAAGCGCCAGGTACATCAGGCGGCCTCTGGCTGATCTTCATTGTCATTGGCAGCCCAGCCGAGAGCCAACTCCATCTGATCAACCAGTTCGGCTTCGTCTTGATCCATATTGGACACAACAGCCTCAACCTGATCCATCAACTTTTTACGCTTCAGCACTGCATTGAGTTCCTTGGTAGGAACCCCCTTGTCACGGGCGTCCTGCTTGATCTCCTTGATCTTTTCGCGATTGGTTGCGCACTTGGACATGTACGAACCTTTGTCGCTCTCAATGACGGTTTCAACGTCTAGGATTTCTTTGACAGCCGTGGACAGGGCTTCTTTATCGACTTGATTGCTCATGTGCTGTATCTCCTGCGGGTTGCTGGTGGTGGTCTGGTTCATTCCGCAGCCATCTGGTGTTGGCTGGCGTTGTAGCTCGCGTCGTAGTTGCGCATCAGTTCCTTGATCTGCTCAAAGCTCTTCTTGATGCGCTCGTGCTCTTTGGGGGAAATCTCACCATCTTCTGCGGCCTGCACGATCTCTTTCATGCTGTCGCAATGCACTGGCACAACATTCATTGCAGCGGCTGCCGGGTCCAGTTTGGCAACCCCTTCAGCCTTCTTGCGCACCTCATAGCCGCAAGACTCGAGGTGGGCTTTTGTCAGGCTTGGTGACAAGCCAATGGCAGCCATCTCGCGCTCAAGGTACAGAGTGTCTTTGAGGGTCAGACTACGCGCTTCATTGACTTGATAGGCTTTGCGGATGGTGGCTGAGGAATGCCCCAGCACTTCAGCCGAGCTCTCAACGCCAAACGCTGTCACGAGGTTCTTAATCTGCGTACAAATCCAATTGTTGAACTGGTCAGATGTTCTCGGTGCGTTCATGGAGCGCTTTCCTGTATTTTGCCCCCATGACACAACCGGAGATAGAGGCTAACTTTACGTTGTTCCAAACGGCAGGAGGCCACCAAGTGAGGCACTACTTCCAAGTGAGGCCTCCTGCCACATCACACCGGCTCAAATTGCAAGGAGCTGCCAGCGTGAATACTGAGAATGAAGTTGAGCAGATGCTTTCTGACCTGAAGGACAAAAGCCCTGCTGGAATAAGTGGATCATTAGAGGACCGAATTACTTTCCTTGAGGCTCTAATGATTTCGACATTGCGGGAAATGGATGCCGATAAAGCAGAGGAGATCATCAGATTGTCACCTCACAAGACCGGAAACCTTCCTTCTCACTATGATATTCAGGCGGACTACTACAAAGCTGTGCTGGGTAAATAGTCCCGGGTCCCGAGGGCAGCTGGCTGGGAGGAAAGGCCAGCCGCCCTCGCTAGGCACAAGGCCTAGGCCGCTTGGGGAAGGTTTTCTTGAGCTTTAAGAATGTACAGAAGTCGTTTGATTGGTCCTGGAACTTCTTGCCCCAGCTCGATCCGAGCAACTGTTGGCTGCTTAACACCAAGGTAGTCGGCAAGCTCATATTGAGACCACCCCAGCCCAACGCGCAGATCTTTCACCGACTGATTATCCATGGGTTCCATCCTGTTTCAACATAATCATAAAATACAAAACGGATTTATCAGTGTCAATACCAAATGTATTTAGTAAAGGGGCATATTGTATGCCATGACACAGGAACTCAAAGACAGATTGAAATCTGCGCGTGAAAAGGCAGGTTTTTCTAGTGCCGCAGATGCAGCTGAGGCTCTGGGAATCAAAACGCCCACGTACACCCATCACGAGAACGGGACGCGGAAGCCAAAGTCCAATGCCATTGAACGTTACGCTCGTTTCTTTGGTGTAGATGCAACGTGGTTGTTTTTTGGAAAAGGCGAAGGCGCACGCGCTCAACAAGAAAGCCGCCCACTTATCGACAAGCAGCGCGTTAAGAGCCTACTGCAACCCTTCACAGTCCCTGTATTCGGCTCACTTTCAGGTGGAAACGAGGATTACCTTGAAGCCACTGGGGAGTATCTCGACCACATCCCCGCCCCTAGATCCTTAATGGACGTAGCTGGAGCTTACGCGCTATACATGCCTGGAAATACCATGGAGCCACGCTACCTTGAGGGTGAAGCCCTATTTGTGAACCCTAAGAAACTTCCAAGAGCTGGTGAATACGCAGCCATCCAGCACGTGAAGGACACGGGCGCAGAAGAGCATTTGGTGATTCAAGTAGGCCGCTATGAAGGCATAGAAAAAGGGAAAAGGGTATTCTCACGACATAACGGCGAGAACCTTAAGATCCCCGCCGAGAAAATGAGAGCTATGCAGAAGGTTATTGCAACAGGAGAGTGGTGATTAATCCGTCCCAGTCAATCCAAGTAAGCTAGGCTGAGGCATGCGTCCTTTCTTCATAGGGAGCTGATTGTCGTTATAAAGCTGGTGCAGCAGCTTTTGGCCTTCCGATGTGGCGATTACTTTAATAGTCGCCTTCGCGCCAACTGTAATCCGCTCCTTGAAGAGATGGGTATGGTTGCGATTAACCTTCCATTCGTCACTTTCTTTGTGCAAATACCCTAAAGAACACAACACCTTTTGGACTTTCTGAATATTCACTCCAGGCAGCGTCCTAACGACAGAACGAACCGATCTTTCAGCCTCTACCGCTCGCTCCCCTACAGCCGCAGCAGGTCGAAGATTATCATTTTCAATCTTAAGTTCGAGCAGTTGCTCCTGCTGAGTGACTGCCAACTTCAGGGCTTCAAGCAAATTGCCCGGAGCCTTTGCCTGATCGCCTACCTGCAATTCCTTCAGTTTCTCAAGGACATTGCGGCGAACAGCTTTGGACTCGCGCATCCCTACGATGATCATCTGATCGAAGGTTAGGTCGTAATAGCGAATTGCTTTATGGTTCTGGGGGTGCCGAAAAATTTTCGTATCCCCCAAATCATCTAGCTCATCCTCAACCCGCCTAAGGAAATGAGAATTCTCCACTTTACTCTCATTAGCCACTTCCCGAGCAGGATTAATCACACCATTGAGGAAGTCCAGGCTGGACATAGTACGCAGTTCATTGTCTTGAAAAATCAGATCGTTCAAAGAAGTCTCCATAGAGCGACCCCAAGGGGAGCGTTTTAACTTGTATGAAATTCTTGCTTCTTCTTGATTTTGGCAGCTGGGATTATTTTTCTTTTTTGGGGGAGCCTTCAATAGCACACTTCATGAGAGCAAAAAAAGAGGCATGCACCGTCAAACTCCTCTCCCTCACAGATTTCGTCGGCAACACACCCAACCCTACTTATGCTCAATCGCCTCAAGTAATCGCTGCTCAGCCATTAATAGCTCCTCCGCCGCCTCCGCCCTGCTGTAAACCTCGGAGGGTACAGGCGCAAATCGACACTCTTTCAGACATGAATACATAGCCTGCTGTATCGCACCTACGGAAAACTGCTCCAGTGCTAACAACTCGCAAATGCTTCTGATATTTTCCTCAGCAACCTCAGGTGTATTGCTTGAGAAGTTGGAATAGATTCTTTGCACAGCTGCCAGAATATCGCCAGAATTTGCTTGCGCGAACAAGGCGCCTGAGCAGGCCAGTATGTCTCTTGCGGATTGACTGAGCGCAACTCGATCGACAACTTCACCGCCACGCTCCGCGGCCAGCGTAGCCCGTACATCAGAGAGCTTTTGCGTGTATTTCTGTTTAACCTTCACGAGGCAATTGCTCCTTACAACAGTAATCGCAGACATTGAAATTATCCCTTCATACCCATGGCTCTGTCGAATAGTTCAGCGCCGGAATAGCGCTTGCTGCTTTGAGTTTGAGATTGTCTAGCAGGACCGAAATACTTCCCCTCCAGGATTTGCGTGAACTTGTCTTTTTTGCATATGAAGTCGAAATCCATCCGCCAGCCATTATCGTTGCACCCAAGAAGGTGTGGCGATTTCCCTACAGCACTCAGCACATCGGAAAAGCTCTTGCCTTCCGGTAGCTCTCGCAATGCTCTGGCTAATGCGCTGCGCCGTTTCGGCGTGAGGCTGGATGGCTTAGGTAACTTAACGCCGCTCTCGCTGACGGTCTCGTTGTAGTCAGCTACGGCCGCCGAATATTCATCGAAGGCGACTTGAACAACATCCGGCGCATCAGTGATGAAGGAATCTACGTCAGTAGATTCTGCATGGTTATCTTGTTTATTTGTTAGATTGTTCTTCTTTGTTGCGGCTTCAGTCTCATCGCTGTCGCGCTCCTGTAGCGCTCCTTGTCGCATCTCTGTCGCAGAGATAGCTTCTACAATCTGATATTTTGAATAATTACAGATAGTTATGATGTTACCGCCTGCCGCAGCTTCGATGGTGATAAGGTTCCATTTCTGCCACTTATCGAGTAGGCGCTTTGTCTTATCCTTAGTAACCCCCCATTTTTCAGCTAAAAATCTCAGCGAAAAGCATAGCTGCCCCTCTTCCAGCTCAATCTTATTTCCCGCTCGATCAATCGCCTTTTTCCGCCACGCCGCATTTGCAATTAACCAGCCCCAGCACCCCCACTCCAACGGCCCCTTAAGTGCTTCATGCTCATACAAAGCACGTTCCATCCTGATCCAACCCGACATTGAGCCCCCGTAGCCATCTTGCGTTTCGAATAACAAAATTCTCAATATCAATACATTTTGTATTTGACAATGTAAATCCATTTTGTATTATTCACAACATCAAATGAATTGAACCACTCACTGAACGAGATTCTTGATGGACTTCGAAACGGACATTCAGGCGACCTTGGATCTGACCTCCAACGGCTTTCTTTATGCAGAGCAGGTGATTGAAGCGAAGATCAATTGCGCGCTTGATGATGACGGTGAAGGCTTCGTTATTCAGGAGATCAGAGTTGAGGAAGCTGGCTCTGACCGTGAGAAGCGCCTTGACGCCAAGAGCGAAGGCGAAGAGCGCATTCTATGGCTCATGCTTTCTGCGGTCGTTTACCGCAGCGAGCACATCTCGGAACAGTTTTGGGACGCCTACAACAGTGAAATGAGGATGGCAGCATGAAACACTATGTGTTCCCCTTTGAGCTTGTCGCCATGTCGGCCTGCTCTACCAACCGTGCAAAGTTCGGCGAGCTTTTGATCCTAGCTGAGTTCGACAAGATCTATGAAGACCAAGAGCTTGAAGCTCGCATCTTCCTGCCTTGCTTCGAGATCTCGGATCTCGATTACTCCCTGTTCCCTGCCAGCCATCGACGGATTGACCGTAAGGGACGCCGTTACATTGAACTAGATCTGAAGGACTCGGGCCTTTCTGAGATGGCATCTGCAATCATGGAAGCGCTTCAAGAGCACATTGAAACCCTACGCGATTGGGCAAAGCAGGACGGTTCCTTGCTGGTGCATGATCCTGAGCTTGATGACTACCGACCTCTCCGGGAGTTCGACAAGGCGGTGTCGGTCATCGATCTGCGAGCCTATCTGGACAGCAACTTTGCTGCGGCTGCGTAACAGCCGCACCTGATTTTAGCCCTTAAAGGGCGAACTCACTCACAACCAATCACCTTCCAACTGCGGCGTCTATCGCTCCGCAGAACGCCACAACTTTGCTTTGCGAAAGGAGGAAGTGCCTTGGAAACCATGACCCATGGGGACTGTCTGCGGTGGGCTCAGAAGTACCGCGATATGTGCCTCACTCATCAAGAAATTCATGAGCAAACCGGGAGTGCTGGCTCTTTGAGTTTCGCTCGGCAGTATGAGCGCCTCGCCAAGCACTGGCAGGCAAAAGCAGACAGCTTTGAACAGAAGGAAGCAGCCTGACATGAATGCAGTGACCGAAACCAAAGAATGCAAGCCGCTTGATCTTGCCACGTTGCGGGCAAACCCAGAGCTTTACTTTGAAGACGAAACAGTAACGTTGGAGCGCCTTAAGCAGGCTGTCGAAGCTGAGAACGATAGCTTCAATTACGATCTGTCAAAGGACAAATCCCGCAAAGAGATTATCTCTTTTTCCCGGCAGTGCTCCACTTTAAAGACTGCGGTTGATGCCGCTGGTAAAGAGCGCGTTGCCGCAATCAAAGAGAAAGCCAATGCGGTTGATACCCGCCGCAAGGCTATGCGTGAGTATCTGGACGAGCAACGTGATGCCCGTAGAAAGCCTCTCACAGATTGGGAGGAACAGGAAGAAGCACGTATTGCCTCCCACCGCGCCATTATCGAAGACATGATCCAGAGCGGCTATGTCGGGTTCAACGAAAGCCCTGAAAGCATTCAGCAGCGTATCGATAAGATTGCAGCTGTCGATGTTTCAGAAGCTGCCTTGCAGGAGTTTGCAGAAAATGCAGCCTCGAAGAAAGCTGCCATTCTTCAAAGCCTCAACACTCATTTGCAACAAGCACGGCACAACGAAGAACAAGCACTCAAACTTCAACAGCTTGAAGCCGAAAAAGCTGAGCAAGAACAGCTAGCTGCTGAAGAGCGTGAAAAACGTGAAGTCGAAGATGCCAAGCGTCGCGAAGAAGAAGAGCAGCGCCTAACCGCTGAGCGTGAGAAAGCCGAAGCAGAACGCATCGAACGGGAAAAAGCTGAGGCAGCAACGAAGGCAGCTGAGGATGCTAAACGCGAAGCTGAAGAAAATGCCAAGCGCGAGCGAGAGCAGCTGCTTAAGCAGCAGGAAGAAGCAGCAGCCAAGCGCAAAGCGGACGAAGAGGCAAAACGCCAGGCCGAAGAAGCTCGTGCGGCTAACCTAAAACATCGCGAGGCGCTTAATCAGGAAGCCCAAAAAGCAATCATGACTGCTGGTAAAATTGGTGACGAACGCGCCAGCAAAATAGTTCAGGCCATCGCGGCAGGCTCCGTTCCTCACGTTTCAATCAAATACTGAGGCACCATGGAAAACTTTGGGTTTTGGGCAGCTGTGTCTGCCCTCTTCAAGTGGGGTGCGATCTACCTGATCTTCCTCGCATCCATCCCAACCATTGATCGCTTTATCACACACTTAGCAGGGTAATCTTATGGACGAAATACATTGGGATACCTTCAAAATTTGTGAACCCGGTCTTTATGCTGGGCTCCCAATCGAAGCCTACCATTCTGACATTTGCATAGGCCCATCAGTCAGCTCCAGTGGTTTACGGACCATGCTCAAGTTGAGCCCTGCCGAATACTGGTCAGAAAGCTCGCTCAATCCGCAGCGCGAAGTGTCAGAGGACAAACAGTCCTATCGCGTCGGGCAATGTGCCCACACCTTGTTTCTTGGCGAGGGTAAATTCAAAGATCAGTTCGCTGTTCAGCCAGAAACCTATGACGATGCGAAGACCGGGGAAGAAAAGCCTTGGAATGGTAACGCGCATGTCTGCAAGGGATGGATTGCGGAGCAAGAAAAGGCAGGAAGACGCATCCTGAAGCCCATGGACTGGTACAACGTTCAAGGCATGGCGGGAGTTCATCCTTGGCAGGACTGCTGCCCGAACTCCGGCATCAAGAACAACGATGAAGTACGCCTTGGCGCGCTTGATGGTGCCATTGAGCGGTCGATGTTCTGGCAGGACCCCTCAACCGGCATTTGGCTAAAATCCCGCCCTGACCTACTCCCATTTGGTTGGAACCAAGCTTCGGACCTCAAAACGACAAAAGACATTCGACGGACCGACACCGCCATTGCAGAGTTCGGCTACGACATTCAAGGCGCTCTGGTCGACCTAGGGCTGCAAACACTTTTCGGAACAAGCCTTGAGGCGTTTGATTTTGTCTTTGTGCAAACCAAGCGCCCATGGCCGGTTCGAGTGGTGTCGCTAACGCCAGACCAGCTGTCACGCGGCCATCAACAATTGCGTAAGGGGCTTGAAGTCTTCGCTAGCTGCCTGCGCTCCGGCCAATGGCCTGCTGAAACCTTTGAAGCAAAGGTTTGGACCCCACCAAAATGGCACGAGACGCGCGTTGATGAACTTCTCGCTGCAAACGACACCCAAAGAACGGAGGCCGCGTAATGTCTAAGCAACTCGCACCCACCAGACAAAACAGCATCACAACATCTATGGCCGAGCGCTATGGCATGGAACCGCAAGCATTCGAGCAAACGCTTCGCAACACAATCATGAAACCTGAAAAGAACAAAGAACCCCCTTCTCAAGAAGAATTCGCAGCCTTTCTGGTCGTTGCCCATGAGTACAATCTGAACCCACTTACCAAGGAGATTTATGCCTTCCCTGCAAAGGGTGGCGGTGTTGCTCCGATTGTCTCCGTCGATGGGTGGGCCAACCTTATTAACTCCAATCCGCAGTTCGACGGCATGGAGTTTCAAGACGAATTGGATGACAACGGCGCAGTCATTGCGATCACATGCCGGATGTTCCGCAAGGACCGAACACGCGCTATCTCAGCAACCGAATACATGGAGGAGTGCAAGCGCGGCACAGACCCATGGAGGCAATGGCCGCGGCGTATGCTGCGCCACAAAGCCATGATCCAAGCGGCACGTTATGCATTCGGTTTCTCAGGGATATATGAGGCGGATGAGGTAGAGCGTGCTTTCGATGCTCCTGAGCGTAAATCGAGCGGACTTGCGCAACGATTAGAGGCGCGACGTGCTAGCCCTCTAGTAGGCCCTCAGGAAGGCTACAACGCTGCAGCTGAAACAATCGAGGGCGAAATCCTCGCCGCTACTGATGAAACCCAAGCGGAGTACATTGCAGATGCACATCAGCAACAAACTGAAGGGGGAGAAGCTCAGCGACAGACTGGTAAAGCGCCGCAGTATTCAGATTTGGGCCGGTCACAGGAAGATAATGAAGAAATGGAAGGTACGCGCCAGCAGGAACAAGGGATTAGCGACAATCCACTCTCTCAAGGCGCAACTGCGATCTGGTCACAACTAGACCCTGAAGCCCGCAAGTCTCTGGATGAAGACTCCAAAGCCATACTCAAGCTTTTGATGGAAGATCTTGCCAAGGTTAGCAATCCCAAAGCAGCAAAGAACGCCCTCACAGGCCACCAGAAGAGCATTCGCGCAATTGGGGAGCAATCCTTCAGTGAGCTTTGTCAGGCAGCTGTGACGGTTCGCTGCGCCCAGCTTGACGGGGGTAAGTGATGGGCTTCCGTTTACGCCGCCCCAACACTGCTTTCTCCCTCGACCCTTCAGGGAAGGAACACGCGCGCAAAAAGGATGAAGGCCACCTGGCCTTTGTCCGCAAGCTCCCCTGCCTCATCACAGGCCGGCATGGCGTTGACCCCTGTCACGTTCGCTATGGCGACCCGCTCTACAAAAAGCCGCGGACAGGCAAAGCCACTAAGCCTGATGATTGCTGGGTCGTTCCCATGATCAGGAAAAAGCATGACGAGCAGCACGGCCAAAATGAGCATGAGTTCTGGCGAGCACAAGGCATCGACCCGCTCGCTGTCGCAAGAGATCTCTACGCGATCTCAGGCGATGAAGAAGCAGCAAAACGCATCCTAACAGCAGCAAGAGTGAGGAAAGCAGCATGAAACGCACTGAAGAAGACCTGCAAGCCCTCTGGGATGAAGCCTGTGAAGCAGACAAAGCCCTCAGAACCTTCATGGATGAGCACGGTATTGAGCGCCACCATTTGAACCTACCAGTTGGCTTCCCTTTGAAGACAGAAATCACAGGGGGAGATCGAGCAGTTTACGATCAATACTTCAAACTTGAGTGCGCATCAGGCGCAGCTGGCCGTCGTTACTTCTACGCCAATTGCGAAAACAATAAGCTGGAGAAGGCTGCTGAACGCAAAGCTGCAGAAATGAACCGTAAAGCACCGCAGGAGACTGCCTGATGGCCGCCTCTCTTGAGAAGGTCACAGCTCTCTATGAGGCAGTAAAGCTGCTTCATAGAGAGAGGAGGAAGATGGAAACTCTCTCAAAGAAAGCTTTTGAAGCCACCGGCCAGAAGCAGATTGAGCGGACATCAACCAACCTCAATTTTCAGGCTCTTGAAGTGACAAAGCTCGAGCATCGGGCGCACGCTGCGGCTGTCGATTGCGGCCTCGCAGATCTTCGCGAAGCGGAGCATTACGAGTCCTATGAAGCCTCACCAAGCGCCTGGCACCGGTACAACGTGCAGCCGGACAAACCTGAAGCTTTGAAAGAACGGGAGGCAGCGTAATGGCTTACACACGCGAAGACTGGGAAGCTGCAAAAGCGGACCTAATGTCAATCGAGAAGGAGCGTCTAGCTCTCTTAGAACCGACAAGTAAAGCTTATGCAGCCGCCTGTCACCGGCTTGACGAAATAGAGGACGACCTGCCGGAATCCACTGGGCGTTGTGAAGGGTGCGATAAACCGATTTTCGAGGGCGACCCGCACTACAACTATGCTGATGGTGTCACCACCTGCGGCAACTGTGCCCCAATGCTCAGCGAGCTTGTTGACCAATATAAGCAGTATAGCAGAAGCGCGGTTGCTGTTTATGAAGAGCTCGGTTTCGAGACGTCAGAGGAGGTAATCAAGGCAGCGGAAAGTCTTGAGCTTGACCTTCAGGAAAACGGGGACCGCAGATTGCTGGCTTCTTACTTGGAGGATTGATGCATTGCGGACAAAATCACCATTCAAGCAAACCGATATCGTACGGGCGATCAAGGGAGCCGAAAAGGGTGGCTTTTCTGTTCGCTGCGTCGAAATAAAAGCGGATGGAACAATACGCCTTAGTTCCGAAGTGGCCACAAGCGACAACGACAACAAGGAACCACCCAAGGTTAGCTCAATATGAGACAGAAGAGAAAGCGCCTCCCGTACATTCTACGGGAGGTTGGGCGTGGGAAGGTCTTTTGGTACTTCAGGCGCGGGAAAGGCCCTAGAAGCCGCCTCCCCGGCGAGTATGGCTCAGAGGAGTTCATGGAAGCCTATACAGCCGCTCTCAATGGCGCCGATGCTCCTCCGAAGAAGAAACGCGAAGAGAACACCCTTGGTTGGCTGATCGACCAGTATCTCTCTAGCCCCGAGTTCTCCTCCTTGAAGGAGAGCACTCAAGCCGTAAAGACAAGCTTCCTAAACAACATCGCAAAAGAAAGCGGACATCATCCACTTGAGGCGATTGATGCATCAACGATCCAAGGTGGGAGAGATAAACGCGCAAGCACGCCAGGTGCCGCCAACAACTTTCTGAAGCACATGTCAGCAATGTACAAGTGGGCGATCAGCGACAAGAACATACCCATCACCAAGAACCCTACCCGCGACGTACCGCGAGAAACAAATCAGACGGTCATCATACGTGGACGCCTGAGGAAGTTGAGCAGTACAGGAACCGTTGGCCGCTTGGGACACGCGAACGCCTTGCACTTGAAGTGCTGGCTTTTACCGGGCTTCGACGCGGGGATGTTTGCAGAGTAGGTCCTGCCCATGTCAAGGACGGGGTAATCAGCTTTTCAACGGAAAAAGGAGAAGTGGAAATACATCTGCCGATCTTGGTGCCCCTTCAGGAGGCGATTGACGCAACACCACATGGTGTCAGCTACATCGGCAAAGAAGACCAAACGCCATACACGAAGGAATCGTTCGGGAATTGGTTTAGGGAGTGCTGCGTTGCAGCTGGAGTACCCGGTCGTGCTCATGGAATGAGGAAAGCCGCTGCAACACTTGCAGCAGAAAACGGGGCTACCGATTCTCAGCTAAAAGCGATCTTTGGCTGGACGACAGATGATATGCCGTCGCTCTATACGCGCAAAGCTAATCGCAAAAAAATGGCAGAGGAAGCCATCAAAACTTTGCAACGAAACCCCTAACACCTAACTTGTTAGGGGTTTTTGAGGTAATTTTCTAAGCAATATCAGGATGTTAGAAAAGAGTGGCGATCCCTGCAGGATTCGAACCTGCGACCGTCGGCTTAGAAGGCCGGTGCTCTATCCAGCTGAGCTAAGGGACCGCTTTTGCAAGGGCGAGTGGATCGCCCGTTGCGTGGGATGTTTCATAAGGCCGTTAGAGAATAATCTCAATGCTGAAACTTAATGTGTCCACGGAGATAATCTGTCAAAACGGAAATTATCTGAATAAGATGCGCGGCGGTGCTTGCGCTTGCTCTCTTCATCTACGCGGTATGCAATATTGTTGCGTGTTGCGTAGGCGACCGCTTCTTCTTTGGTCGGGAACTTCAGCTTTACCTGCTGCTTCATATCACCTGATGAAGTATAACCCATCAGAGGATCAATGGACTTTGGGGACTGTGGATCGAACTCCAGCACCCAGTTGTTGGTTTTGGCTGTTCCGGACTGCATTGCAGTTTTGGCTGGATTGTAAATGCGAGCTACCATGTAACCTCTCTTTTTCGCATTGGATTCGGAAACACACTCTCCAACGCGATATACCAGTTTTCCTGTTTCTTCTCCAATTATGCCATTGGTGTCAATGCACTTGGTCAAGCTATACCGATTTCTCTTAGTAAATAGCTATAGATGCACTCATTGCGGCCTTAAGTGCAATAATTGCGCTAACCGGTGCAATAATTGCGGTTTTATTTCCAGTATTACCGGACTTGACGTTGGGCGATTTTTAATTAAGAAATTGCGAAGCTTTCGTGATATTTCTGTGACTAGTTACTTCTCCAAAGTTTATAGGTAATTTTAACTTGAAATATACCGGAGACAAAACTAGTTTGCGCGCGAACTGAGCGTTCACTGGAAATAAAAGCGCTTGAAGGTAGCTTCAATACACAAAGTTCCTCGAGTGTTTTTCTGGTGCCTGCTCATTTGAGGGCAACACTGCCACATTCAAGATGTGCGCTCGCCTGCCTTTGTCCTGTGATGAAGGGTGGGTGCAAAATTGCAGTCGGGTGTTATGCCTGCTGCTAGGTGCATGAGAAACTACGCGAAGAAGACGCGGCGAAAAAAGTATACAGCATGTCTAACCTTAGAAAAAAGCCTACTCTAGACAAAGACTTAGATAAGTTTTCCAGGCTAGAGCTGGCCGGCAACGCAATGGCACGTCCATTGGTTGCTCCTGCGGTCGCATTTGTTTTTCTAATGTTCGCTATGGCGATGGCTGGTTTTTATGTCTCTGACCATCCAAACGCTATTATTATTGTTGCTGCTGCAGGTATTGGTGCCTATCTGGCGATTAATATCGGTGCAAATGATGTAGCAAACAATGTGGGCCCATCTGTTGGCTCTAAAGCTCTTACCATTGGCGGCGCCTTGCTGCTTGCAGCCGTTTTTGAGAGCGCTGGCGCTTTGATTGCCGGTGGTGACGTTGTTAAAACGGTTTCCAAGGGCATTATCGATGCAACGCAAATTACAGACTACACAGATTTTGTGAAGCTGATGCTCGCGGCGCTGATCTCTGCGGCTGTCTGGCTGAACCTTGCAACATGGATAGGTGCTCCCGTCTCCACGACCCACTCTATCGTTGGTGGTGTGATGGGCGGCGGTATTGCTGCTGCTGGCTTTGGCTCTGTCAGCTGGGGTACCATGTCCGGCATTGCTGCAAGCTGGGTCATCTCTCCAGTTCTGGGTGGTATTATTGCGGCCTTGTTCCTGGCCTTCATCAAATCCTTCATTATCTACCAGCAAGACAAGATTGCTGCTGCCCGTCGCTGGGTGCCGCTTTTGATCGCGATCATGGCAGGTGCGTTTGCCACTTATCTGGCAATGAAGGGCCTGAAGAAGATCGTAAAGATCGACATTGAGGTCGCTCTGCTGCTTGGCGCAATTGCTTTTGTTGCTGCCCTGGCCATTTGTCGCCCCTTGATCCGCAAGCAGTCGGAGGGCATGGAAAACCGGAACCAGTCCCTTCGTATCCTGTTCCGCTGGCCTTTGATTTTCTCCGCAGCACTTCTTTCCTTCGCGCATGGTGCGAACGATGTTGCGAATGCGATTGGTCCTCTTGCTGCAATCGTCCACACCGTTCAGGAAGGTGGCATTGCGAAGGCTGTGACGATCCCTCTCTGGGTTATGCTGATCGGTGCATTTGGTATTTCTTTCGGTTTGATGCTGTTTGGTCCTAAGCTCATCCGTATGGTCGGTGAGAAGATCACTAAGCTGAACCCAATGCGCGCTTACTGCGTGTCTCTTTCTGCTGCGATCACAGTGATCTTTGCTAGCTGGCTGGGGCTTCCGGTGAGTTCTACTCACATTGCAGTTGGCGCAATCTTCGGCGTTGGCTTCTTCCGTGAGTGGTACACAATGAAGTCCAAGCGCCGCATTGCTTTCGTGAAAGAAAGCACCGGCATGGAAAGCTATAAGCAGAACACTGTGAAAGAAGACGAAAAGCGCCGTATGCTGGTGCGCCGCTCGCACTTCATGACCATTATTGCTGCGTGGGTGATCACCGTTCCATTGGCTGCACTCTTGTCAGCTGCTCTGTTCTTCGTGCTGGATCTCTTCGTGTTCTAAGCTGGTTTCAGAGTAATGAGATTTATAAAGCCCGGAGGCCCTCGCCTTCGGGCTTTTTCTATGCATTCATTGGCTGCAGTTTTTGGGTGAGGGTCACAGCATCCCAAGAGAGCGCTAAAGGGTGCACAGGGCATCAGCTTGCACTTGGTCGACCAACGCCAAGACTAACGGAGGGACGCCGTTAGTGACCTTCCCTGCCCGTTTTGGCCAAAGAGTAATGTTGTGAAATGAAGTGGGTGTTAGAAGGTACAAATGGAGTAATGCTCTGTGCGGCTAAGAACGCGCAAAGACATAGTGAAGGAGCAGCGCTGACTACTCGATGTTATGAAATTAAAGAGGGGAATTGAAGGGAAGATGGTCGGAGCAGCAGGATTCGAACCTGCGACCCTCTGGTCCCAAACCAGATGCGCTACCAGGCTGCGCTATGCTCCGAACTAATCTTCGGGTCGATAGATGGTCGGAGCAGCAGGATTCGAACCTGCGACCCTCTGGTCCCAAACCAGATGCGCTACCAGGCTGCGCTATGCTCCGATCTATCTTCGTGTTGATGAATGGTCGGAGCAGCAGGATTCGAACCTGCGACCCTCTGGTCCCAAACCAGATGCGCTACCAGGCTGCGCTATGCTCCGTTCTCATCAACGTGACGCCCTGCGGCGTCTTGTTGAGGCAGGTATATAGGCAGAGTTTTAAAGCTTGGCAAGCGTGTTTTATAGTTTTTCCCAAATCATGCGAGAAAATTTAAAAAACTGCATCCTGCTGTTGAAAAGACTGAAATTTCAGAGGCTTAAACAATGCGCGTGAAGACTGTGAAAATTTTAGCTTTTCTGCGACGTACAGGCAAAAAAAGAGGGTGAGCGCAAAAGGCTCACCCCAAGTACATTCCAGAGACCCGCAATTGGGGTCTACAATCGCCAAACAGAGGTCAATAACAAAACTTGAATATTGAACTCATGTTTTAAATCGCAGAAATAACCTGAGTGGTCAAGTCATATTTTAAAAGAAAATCAGAAGGGAGTGGATTAGTTGCTTGAAGCAATTACGTGGCCGCGCTTAACCAGCCATGCGTCAGCCCATTCAGCAGACTTGCGGCGCTCTTTTTCGGAGGCCAGAGAAAATGCCTTCTCGTGAAGAGAGACAATCCAGGCATCATTATCACCGCCAACCACTTGTCGGCGCGCCAAGGTCATCCATTTCAGGCCTGTCATGCGCGCAGTTGTCAGTTCTTCTGTAAAGTACAACAGTTCACCAAACTTGGCCTGTGCTCCGACATGACCTTTTACGGCTGCGAGTTTCAACCAGCGGGCAGCAAGGCGGCGGTCATAATCTGGCAGTTTATCGTTGAGATACATAATGCCGAGATTGTATTGCGCATCCGCATCACCAAAGTAGGACGCAGCGTAGGTGAACACCTCACGTGCTTTGTGCGTGTTCTGCTGGACCGGGCTATCACCAATACCTGTCAGGAAGTAGCGACCAAGCTCCACCAGAGCGCTTGCGACAAATGGGGCTGAACGTGCTTTAGGGCCATCGGAAGAGTATTCGCGCACGACCTGGGAAAAATACTGGAACGCCTGAAGATCATCTTCTGGCACCCCGTCTCCTTGCGCGTACATTCTGCCGAGTTTCCAGGCCGCCATGGCCTGTCCATTTTCAGCAGCGTAGCGAAGTGGAGAGAGAGCCTTGTCTTTTTCACCGGAGTAGTAAGCGCGAGCCCCTTCCCTCAAGGCTTGCTGAGGTGTGACATTTGCCATCTGGTTGACGGCAGCCATTGCGCTCGCACTTTTGTTGGTATCCAGAGCATGTGCGCTGCTGAATGCGAGAAGAGTAAGAACCGAGGCGCAGCTCAAGCTTGTTACAAGACGCGTCAACGCATTGTGGTGCGTTCCCATTTCATCTTTAAACAGAGCTTTTATCAAAGTGCCTCACTTGACCACTGTCGATTTGTCAGTGGTTCTGACTTCTTATCTTTTCATACCGTCGTTGTGTGATCAGGCTATGAAAGGAAAAAATGTCAATTTTGTTTCCAAAGGTGACATACCTTCAAATTGTCACAAATGATCTTACAAATGCCTAGCTTTCTATCTGATTGACAAAAATCCTACACAGTTCGACCATCTCTCAAACATGGACAAGGCAAACTATCCAATTTGCCATCCATGAACCAGTGTCAGTTTCCACCATTCGAGTCAGCGCAAAATGCTGTTGCATGCTCGCAACAATCTGCAGCAGATGACGTAACTGCCGTGTGTATGTCCGGTGTAAAGTTTTGATCACAGGCCTTGGGGCAATCACAAATGCCATTTGTATTTTCGCCGCGAATGGCGCATATGGCATCAGATGCCCGCTTTTGGTGGGGTTCGGCACATTCAGGTAAGCGAAAAAGCGTATGTCTGGCGCTTACCCACAAGGAACAAGAGTAGAACTCCGGCAGATCTTTGCCCTTTTCTCTCAGTCCTGCAAGACTGCCGTTTGATTCGAGACTATTTAAGCGCAAGACCAAAGAGGTACGATGAGCACGCCTGATGATCTGTTTGCAGATGTTACCAAAAGCATGGATGAGCTGACATCCTCTTCTGGCAGCACTGAGAAGAAACAAGCACCAGCCGCAAGCGCACCGACCTCACCTGCAAAGCCATCATCCGCAGGCAAGGCCGCTCCTGTCGGCGCTGAAGGTGATTACACCGCAGCTGACATTGAAGTGCTTGAAGGCCTGGAGCCTGTGCGCCGCCGTCCGGGAATGTATATTGGCGGCACGGATGAAAAAGCGCTGCACCACCTGTTCGCTGAAGTGATCGACAACTCCATGGATGAGGCCGTTGCAGGCCACGCCAGCTGGATTGATGTCTCCCTAGGTGATGATGGCTACCTGACCATTACAGATAATGGCCGCGGTATCCCGATTGATCCGCATCCTAAATATAAAGACAAGTCCGCTCTGGAAGTCATTATGACGACCCTGCATGCTGGCGGTAAGTTTGACAGCAAAGTCTATGAGACCTCCGGTGGTCTTCATGGTGTGGGTATTTCCGTTGTAAATGCGCTCTCTGAAGAGCTGGTCGTTGAGGTCGCACGTAACCGCAAACTGTATCGCCAGACGTTCCGCCGCGGCCTTGCAGACGGTGGCCTTGAGCTGGTTGGTGATGTTCACAACCGTCGCGGCACCATGGTGCGGTTTAAGCCGGATGCGGAAATTTTCGGCAAGACGCTCAAGTTTAAACCCGTCCGTTTGATGAAGATGGCGCGTTCCAAGGCCTACCTGTTTGGCGGTGTAGAGATTCGTTGGCGCTGTGCCAAGGCTCTTGCCGATGAAGCCAATGGGGTGCCTGAAACTGCGACTTTCCATTTCCCTGGTGGCCTGAAGGATTATCTGGAAGAGGCTCTTGGTAAAGAGCGCCGTGTTACTGACGAGGTTTTTGCTGGCCGAACACAGGCGACAGGCAAACATGGTTCGGTTGAATGGGCTGTTGCCTGGTTTGCCGGTGATGGGTTCGTCAATTCTTACTGTAACACTGTGCCAACGCCAGAAGGTGGGACGCATGAGACGGGACTGCGCTATGCCCTGCTCCGCGGTCTGAAGGCGTATGGCGAGCTGATTGGCAATAAGAAGGCCTCCATTATTACTGGCGATGACGTTTTAACGTCGGCGGCTGGTATGCTTTCTGTTTTCGTTCGCGAGCCTGAGTTTGTTGGTCAGACAAAAGACAAACTGGCCACGAACGAGGCAACCCGTATTGCTGAAAACGCTGTTCGCGATGCCTTTGACCACTGGCTAACAGCTTCTCCAAACCAGGCAAACAAACTACTTGAGTGGGTTGTTGACCGTGCTGAAGAGCGTTTGAAGCGTCGTCAGGAGAAGGATGTCGCACGTAAGACTGCGGTTCGTCGCCTTCGCCTGCCCGGTAAGCTCGCGGATTGCTCAACAAGCAAATCTGATGGCACTGAACTGTTTATCGTGGAGGGTGATTCCGCGGGGGGCTCAGCGAAACAAGCTCGGAATCGTGCAACACAGGCCGTTTTACCACTGCGCGGCAAGATCCTGAACGTTGCGAACGCTGGCCGGGACAAGCTGGTAGCAAACCAGCTGCTGTCTGATCTCATTCAGGCACTTGGGTGTGGAACACGCTCTCATTATGATGATAAAGACCTGCGTTATGAGCGCATTGTTATCATGACCGATGCGGACGTTGATGGGGCGCATATTGCAGCCCTTCTCATCACATTCTTCTATAAAGAGATGCCGGATCTGGTCAATAACGGCCATCTCTACCTTGCTGTTCCTCCGCTGTACCGGATCAGTCAGGGTGGCAAGACGCTTTATGCCCGAGATGACGCGCATCGTGAACAGCTTTTGAAAACCAGCTTTAAGAAGAATGGCAAGATTGAAATTGGCCGTTTTAAGGGGTTGGGTGAGATGTTGCCAGCTCAGCTGAAGGAAACCACCATGGATCCAAAGCGCCGGACACTGCTTAAAGTAGTTGTTGGCGAGGATGAAGTGAGCGAAACCCGCAATGCGGTTGAGCAGTTGATGGGTAACAAACCTGAGGCACGCTTCAACTTTATTCAGGAGCGGGCAGAGTTCGCGACTGATTTGGATATTTAAAAGACCCTTAATTCTGAATAGTTGCTGAGTTTTGCGTAGGTTATAACTCGGCAACCTTGGCATAACTTGAAGGAATATATCGGTTATACCGCAGAATTTATTGACAACGCTGCTTAGAAATGTAGTGTTCCGCCAAACTGGTTGGAGAAACCTGTAACTCATACGGCTTCCAGCTTCTCTCCTCAATTATCGTAAAGAACATGAAATATGTCGTTTTCCACTCTCGGACTTAGTGAGAAAGTTCTCGCCGCTGTAGAAGCCTCTGGCTATACAGAACCGACTGCCATTCAGGCAGGCGCCATCCCTTACGTTCTTGAACGTAGAGATGTCCTCGGGATTGCTCAAACTGGAACCGGGAAAACGGCAAGCTTTACGCTGCCGATGATTACACTTCTGGAAAAAGGCCGTGCGCGCGCCCGGATGCCAAGAACTCTTATTCTTGAGCCAACCCGTGAGCTTGCAGCGCAGGTGGAAGACAACTTCAATCGATATGGTGTCAATCACAAGCTGAACGTTGCACTGCTGATTGGCGGTGTTTCCTTTGCTGAACAGGACCGCAAGCTTGAGCGTGGCGCTGATGTTTTAATCGCAACGCCTGGCCGCCTGCTTGATCATTTCGAGCGCGGTAAGCTGCTGTTGCAGGGCGTCGATATTCTTGTAATCGACGAAGCTGACCGCATGCTGGACATGGGCTTCATTCCAGACATTGAGCGCATTTGTAAGCTTATCCCGTTCACTCGCCAGACCCTGTTCTTCTCCGCAACTATGCCGACAGAGATTCAGCGTTTGACTGACACGTTCCTCCAGAACCCTGCAAAGGTGGAAGTGGCGAAAGCTTCTACAACTGCGGATACTGTGACGCAGCGCATTGCTGCCGCTGACGCGGAAGACTATGAGAAGCGCGCAAAATTGCGTGAGCTGATCGAAGGCGCTGAAGATTTGCAGAATGCGATCGTATTCTGCAACCGGAAACGCGATGTAGCTACCCTCTTCCGTTCGCTTGTGCGTCATGAGTTTTCTGTTGGTGCACTTCACGGTGACATGGACCAGCGCTCTCGCATGACTATGTTGGACAACTTTAAAAAGGGTCACATCAAGGTTCTGGTGGCCAGTGATGTTGCTGCACGTGGTCTTGACATTCCAACCGTGAGCCACGTCTTTAACTTTGATCTTCCTATTCATGCAGAAGACTACGTCCACCGGATTGGACGTACCGGGCGTGCAGGCCGTGAAGGTACTGCGATTTCCATTGTGACGGGCAAGGACCAGAAAGCATTGCAAGCGATTAACGACATGATTGGTAAAGAGCTCGAGTGGGTCGGAGAGCCGGTTGATTTCTCCAAGCCTGCCGATGACAAAAAGTCTCGCCGCCGTTCTACCCGCACTCCAAAAGAAAAAGGCCGCTCACGTAAGCCTAAGGCTGAAGTTCAGGAAGCAGCCGTACAGGAAACCGAATCTGTACCAGCTGGCCTTGAAGAGCAACCCGTGGTTCCAATGCACGCTGAGCGTCGTGCTGCTCCACCTCGTCCAAGAGGCGGTCGCCGCGCTAATCAACCTAAAGATGATGCGATTTTCCGTAATGCAAGCCATGTTCCGGCCTTCCTGCTGCGGGAAACTCGTTCCAAAGTTCAAAGCCGATAGCCCATTTTCCTGAGGTTAACCACTGGTTAGGTATATCCCATTAAATAAGCTAATGTTAAATTAGCTTATTAATTATGGGGTAGCCCTTTCCGTGACGCGGTGATGCAATCATGAGTCAAGAAGACGAGTTCAAGCGTACGATTGTTTATGCAGACAGTGCGCTCGATTACATCAAGACGAATAAGCTTCCAGCGTTTCCACGCAACTATGAGCTGTGGTATTCTTACGCTTCCGGGTTTAACCGGGCTCTGAACCGGACCATCAATAAGATTCTTGCCCGTGATGGCAAAATTTCTCCTGAAGAGACTCAGAAGATCTATAATCGCTTTTTGTCGCCGAACCGTTTGGGTGAGCGCATTGACGAAGTTGGCGACAAGATCTCGGAGGAAGTTCGGGAACTGATTTCTGCGCTTGATAAGGGAACACTCAAAACCACCGAATACGGTGAAGAGCTGGCCCGCACGTTGAGCGCTCTTGAGAACGTCAGTGATCGTTCTCAACTTTCCCAGCTTGTCATTCATCTTGCAAAACTGACCACTGAAACCGCTGAAAGCAATCAAGAGCTTCGCGAACAGCTGGTTGATTCTCGCCGTCAGATCGGCGTCTTGCAGGAAGGATTGGAAGCGATCCGTTATGAGTCGCTCACCGATGAACTGACCACACTGAATAACCGCAAGCATTTCGATCAGAGTCTTGTGCGTGCGGTTAAAGAGACCGAAGAGAGTCATGCTCCCCTCTCCTTGCTAATTTCAGATATCGACCATTTCAAACAGTTCAATGACAACTACGGCCATCAGACCGGCGACCAGGTTCTTCGACTTGTGGCGCTGGCGGTGAAGCAGAATGTCAAGAACAACGATATTGCGTGTCGTTATGGTGGTGAAGAGTTTGGCATCATTTTACCAAGAACTACCATTGAAGATGCAAAGGTGATTGCGGAGAAGATCCGTAAGAACGTTGTGGCGAAAGAGCTCGTGAAGCGTTCCACCGGTGAGAACCTTGGTCGCATCACAATCTCTATTGGCATTTCAACTTTCCGGCCTGGCGACAGTGCAGAAAGCATGGTGTCTCGTGCGGACCTTGCGCTTTATGCTGCCAAGAAAGCTGGCCGCAACCTCGTGAAAGCTGAGGAAGAGAAGAAGATCCCCAGCGTGACACAGGTTGCTTAAGCAGCGCCAATTTTTAAAATAGAAACGTATTCGAGACGGCAGATCGTATGATTGCCGTCTTTTTTTGTCGGCTATCCAAGGCTGAAGAGGCTTTCGCACTCTCCTTGGCTTGAGCAAGTTGGCGTATCGCCTTTGCAATCCATCGTGTTAGCTGGACTTCATCCTCGACAATATTCAGCGGAACCGAATAGAAGTTCGTCGGGAAATATTCTCCAAAACACTGATGAATGTAAGGCAGCTGGCCAGTCAGTAAAAAGTCGGCCACGTTATTGGATCCCGCTTTGAGATAGAGTGACTTTTCACGAACGAGGGCAAACATTTTGCCATTCATATAATATCCGTGACCACCAAACATGGGGCGGCAACGGATATTCTTCAGGAATACCGGGCGTTTATCAGATAGAAAGAATGAGGATAAAGACATAAGTAATCACCAAAAGATATAAATATATTGAAAGCTTGCAATATTCAGTCGAAGACCGACAAGATTATTGCTTGCTTCATCCACTCACAGAAATGTGATGTGTTCTTTTGAATGATTATAGCTCGAGGCCCATCTGCCAGAAATTGGCCTCAAGTCTAGTGGCCTCTCTAAATATTCTAGACAATTTGGCGTAGCGTGCGTCAGTTGCGTAGAGCGCGCCGAGATCATCGATTTCCTTCACCGCGTCAGCGGCGAGTTCCTGATACTCATCACTGGAGTATTCTTTGATCCATTCTGCATATGGATTGCTTGGATCTAGTGCCCCATCTTGCTTTGCCAGCTCGGCACCAATTTCACCATAACCAATAGCGCAAGGTGCGAGTGCAACTTTCAGGTCGAGCATATCGCCCTTCATTGCGGTGTCGAGAACATACCGGGTGTATGCAAGATTTGCTGGCTCTTCCGGAGTTGCGACAATCTCGTTTTCAGACAGCCCCCAACTTTCGCAAAGGCGGATGTGAAGGCTCATCTCTACTTCAAGAATGCCCTTTGCGGAGGAAAGACATTTTCGCATCTGAGCAAGGTCAGTGGACTTGTACATGCCAAGCGCATAGGCGCGTGCGAACTCAATCAGGAAGAGATAGTCTTGGACGAGGTACTTCTTAAACGCTGCAATTGGCAGAGTTCCATCGCCAAGGCCCTGGACAAATTCATGTTTGGTGTAGGAATGCCACGTCTCGAGATTATCGTTTTTCAATGAATTAAAAAGAGACACGGCATCCCACCTATTGCCGTAGCTGCTCAGACTTGAGCGCTACTAGTTTTTCTGAGCAAACTTTGAAAGATCAGCTGGCAGCAGCTCTACGGATTCACCGCAACCGCATGCAGAGACTTCATTTGGATTTTTGAACGTAAAACCAGAGCGGAATTTCGTCGTTTCAAAACCCATTTCCGTTCCAAGCAGATAAAGCGTAGCTGCTGGATCAACAAAGACTTTTACGCCTTTATCTTCAACAACATCATCGCCGGACTTTGCTTCTGTTACCAGATCCAGTTCGTACTCCATGCCCGCACAGCCACCTGTTTTTATGGCGACACGCAAACCGAGTGGATCGGCATCACTTGCTTCAAGCAAAGTACGAATGTAATCAGCTGCTTCGTCCGTCAGCGATAGTACCTGAAATCCTGAGGCCATTTTGCACCCTCCATGGGCACCTCAACACTGTCGAGGTGCCATACATTGTAAGCGCTATTCGAACCTTAGAAGAAGTTCAACGCAACGCGAGCTTCGTCAGACATGCGGCTAGGATCCCATGGAGGATCAAAGGTCATATCCACTTGCACGGTGCCAACGCCTGGTACAGAGCTTACTGCGTTTTCTACCCAAATTGGCATTTCGCCAGCAACCGGGCAGCCTGGAGCGGTCAAAGTCATGTCGATTTTGACCGCGCGGTCATCCTCGATATCAACCTTGTAGATCAAGCCAAGCTCGTAGATATCGACCGGAATTTCCGGATCGAATACGGTTTTCATCGCAGCAATGATATCGCCGGTCAAACGCTCCAGCTCTTCCGCAGGAATTGCGGAGCTCTGGTTGATTTCCGGAGTTGTCAAAGGTCCGTCAGAGAACTCGCTTGTTTGTGTGTTGTCTGTCATAGGTCCTAACCAAACATCATCTGCGCTTTACGCAAGGCTTCTACCAGGCGATCGACTTCATCATGGGTGTTGTACAGGCCAAAACTTGCACGGCATGTACTGGTCACGCCGTAACGCGCCAGCAAAGGTTGCGCGCAATGCGTACCGGCCCGAACTGCAACGCCCGCTCTGTCAATCACCATCGAGATATCGTGGGCGTGAACCCCCTCAATCTCAAAGGAGAAGATCGATCCCTTATCCTTGGCATTGCCAAAGATCTTCAGGGAATTGACTTCCTTTAAGCGCTGCTCTGCATAATCACGTAGGGACGCTTCATGCAATGCGATATTTTCGCGTCCCAGACTCTCCATATAGTCAAGGGCGGCCCCTAATCCAATAGCCTGAACGATTGGCGGGGTACCAGCCTCGAAACGATGCGGAGCTTCAGCATAGGTGACAAGACACTCGGTCACGTCCTTGATCATCTCACCGCCACCCTGGAATGGGCGCATCTTGTTGAGAAGTTCTTTCTTGCCGTAGAGCACTCCGATGCCGCTTGGACCGTAGAGCTTATGCCCGGTGATCGCATAGAAGTCACAGCCAATATCCTGAACATCGACAGGCATGTGCACTGCACTTTGCGAGCCGTCAATCAGGACTTTTGCACCACGTTCGTGTGCAAGACGCGTGACTTCTTTCACTGGAACCACGGTTCCGGTGACGTTGGACATATGGGTCATTGCGACAATTTTGGTGCGATCTGTCAGGAGTTTTTCAAACTCATCCAGCAGAAACGTACCATCTTCTGCAATGGGTGCCCATTTGATGACAGCGCCTTTGCGTTCCCGAAGGAAGTTCCAAGGCACGATGTTGGAATGGTGCTCCATGATGGAGATGATGATTTCATCGCCTTCCTGGATGTCATCTTCCAATCCGTAGGACACTAGATTGATTGCTTCAGTCGTCGATTTTGTAAAAACAATTTCGTCAACGCTTGGAGCATTCAGGAAACGGCGCACGGTTTCGCGTGCCGCCTCAAAGTTTTCAGTGGCTGTGTTCGACAGATAGTGTAAGCCACGATGCACATTGGCATATTCCTGGGTGTAAGCTTTGGTGATTGCATCAATCACCGCCGTCGGCTTTTGGGCTGACGCACCATTATCCAGGTAGACCAACGGCTTGCCATAGACCTCCGTTGAAAGGATCGGAAAATCTTTCCGAACCTTCTCAACGTCGTATGGAGCTGTGAAAGCCGTGTTGTCGACCTTGGTCATTCGCTCACCATATCATCGGCATGAAGCCAACTGCGTGTCATTGCTTCCAGCAATTCTACACACTGTTCCTCTTCAAATTCCTCAATAGCTTCAGAAAGGAATGCGAGAACGAGGATTTTGCGTGCCTGAGCTTCTGGAATACCGCGTGCCATGAGGTAGAATAGCAGATCTTCGTCAATGTCGCCGGTGGTGGAACCGTGGGCGCACTGAACGTCGTCTGCAAAGATTTCCAACTCAGGTTTGGCATTGATTTCAGCGGTATCGCTCAGCAGAAGCGTTTTGATCATCATCTGACCATCAGTCTTCTGAGCAGCTTGTTCCACAATGATCTTGCCCTGGAAAACTGCGCGGGCTTTGTCGTCGACGACAGAGCGGTAGTATTCGCGGCTTTCACATCCTGGAACGGCATGCTTCACAAACAGTGTGATATCAGCATGTTGGTTGTCTTTGAGCAAAGATGTTCCGCGCAGGCCAGCATGGGTGCCCTCGCCCTTGAACTCAAGGAAGAGCTGGGCACGAGACAGAGATGCGCCTTCATTGTAGATGAAGTGCTGGAAATTGGTTTCCGCACCCAGCTCAATGCTAAGCGTTTCGATATGCTGCGCTTTTGCGCTTTCCACCTGCAGCTTCAGCCAGTGCACATCTGCTTTATCGCCAACTTTGACCTCAGTGAGGGCGTTGGACTGGTAAGCAGCGTCGGCATCGCCTTCAAAGCTCTCGATGATGAGCGCTTTTGCGTCCGAACCGATTTCAACCGAGGTGCCTGCATAGGAGCTGACTTCGGAACCATCGGTGTAACGAACGATCTCAATCGGCAGATCAATCTTTGCATCTGCGGCGATTTTGATGCTGATGCCGCCCTGAACCAGAGCCTGATTGAGGTGCGCCATGGCGTCGTCGGTACCGAGCTGTGATGCCAGGAAGCCGCCGGTCTGAGCAATGCTCAAGCCTGCAATGTCTTGATCTGACGACAGTTCTGGCGCGTAACGACCATTGACGATGGCAATGCGGTAGGTCTTCAGATCACCAGCACCCTTCAAAGCATCAGCTTTGGGCGCGGTTTTTGAAGCCAATGCAAATGCATCGTTCATTTTGGTGCGCAGGTCTGTGTAGTGCCACTCTTCAACGCGGCGATGCGGAATGCCTTTTGCTTTGAAAGCATCCCACGCCTGTTTGCGTTGGTTTGCGTTTTCCTGCGTTGTTTGCGCGAAAGTTGCGTCGAACTGAGCGTTCAGGCTCTGCTCTGCTTTTGTCTCTTTGATATTTGCCGGAGCATTCATCGGTTACCCTCCAGCTCAAGCAGCTTCTTCGCCGACGTAATCAGCGTAACCGTTTTTCTCCAGTTCAAGAGCAAGCTCTTTACCACCGGTTTTCACGATCTTGCCTTTGGACAGAACGTGCACGACGTCCGGTACAATGTGGTCCAGCAGTCGCTGGTAGTGCGTGATTACGATCATGGAGCGCTCAGGGGAGCGAAGCTGGTTGACGCCTTCAGAAACAACGCGCAATGCATCGATGTCCAGACCTGAATCTGTTTCATCCAAAACGCACAGAGTTGGTTCCAGCAGAGACATCTGCAGAATCTCAGCGCGTTTCTTTTCACCGCCGGAGAAACCGACGTTGAGTGGACGCTTCAGCATGTCTGGCGTCACTTTCAGCTCTTTGGACTTCTCACGTACGAGCTTCATGAAGTCAGGGGTGGAGATTTCATCTTCACCGCGTGCTTTGCGCTGTGCATTCAACGCAGTCTTCAGGAAGGTCATGGTTGCAACACCCGGGATTTCGATCGGGTACTGGAACGCAAGGAACATACCGGCAGCGGCGCGCTCATCGGCGCCAAGCTCAGCCCAGTCAACGCCATTGTAGGAGATGGAGCCCTCGGTGATCTCGTAATCGTCTTTGCCTGCCAATACATATGACAGGGTGGACTTACCAGACCCGTTTGGTCCCATGATCGCGTGGACTTCGCCCGGGCGAACGGTCAGGTCAATGCCGCGAAGGATTTTATTGCCATCAACTTCGGCGTGCAGGTTTTTGATCTCAAGCATCTATCGTTCTCGTCTTTTCAATTCTTCAATAGGTACGAGGCAAACGCGGTGGTCCGCGTTTTAGCCCACACTTCCTTCAAGGCTGATCGAAATCAGTTTTTGTGCCTCAACTGCGAATTCCATCGGCAGTTGCTGGATTACGTCCCGGACAAAACCATTCACGATCAATGCGACAGCTTCTTCCTCATCAAGGCCACGGGCCTGACAGTAGAACATCTGATCGTCGGAGATCTTGGAGGTTGTTGCCTCGTGCTCGAACACCGCTGAGGAGTTCTTGCTTTCGATGTAAGGGACGGTGTGGGCACCGCACTTATCGCCAATGAGAAGCGAGTCACACTGGGTGAAGTTGCGTGCGTTAGATGCCTTGCGATGCGCGGAAACCTGCCCGCGATAGGTGTTTTGAGAGACACCTGCGGAGATACCCTTCGAGATAATCCGGCTGGCAGTATTTTTGCCCAGATGGATCATCTTGGTGCCGCTGTCGATCTGCTGGTGACCATTAGAGATCGCAATGGAGTAGAACTCACCCTGTGAGTTATCTCCGCGCAGAATGCAGCTTGGGTATTTCCAAGTGATGGCAGAACCGGTTTCAACCTGTGTCCAAGAGATTTTGGAGTTCTTTTCGCGGCAGTCGCCACGCTTGGTCACGAAGTTGTAGATACCGCCTTTGCCGTCAGCATCGCCTGGATACCAGTTCTGAACTGTAGAGTACTTGATTTGTGCATCTTCCAGAGCAACCAGCTCAACGACAGCAGCGTGCAGCTGGTTTTCATCGCGCTGAGGGGCAGTACACCCTTCCAGATAAGACACATAAGAGCCTTTATCTGCGATGATCAGCGTACGCTCAAACTGACCTGTGTTCGGCTCATTGATACGGAAGTAGGTGGACAGTTCCATTGGGCAACGCACGCCTGGTGGAATGTACACAAACGACCCATCAGAGAACACAGCTGAGTTCAATGTTGCGTAGAAGTTGTCGGAGACCGGAACAACAGACCCAAGGTATTTTTGAACCAGCTCTGGATGCTCACGAATTGCTTCGGAGATCGGGCAGAAAATAACGCCTGCCTTGGCCAGTTCTTCCTTAAAGGTTGTTGCTACTGAAACACTATCGAAAACAGCATCAACTGCAACGCGGTGTTCAGGTGCGACACCTGCCAAGATTTCCTGCTCGGACAATGGAATGCCCAGCTTCTTGTAGGTTTCCAGAATCTCTGGATCCACCTCGTCAAGAGACTTTAGTCCCTCACGTTTTTTAGGTGCTGCATAATAATGAAGGTCTTCGAAGTCGATCTTCGGATAATCAACTCGCGCCCATGTTGGCTCTTCCATCGTCTTCCAACGACGGAACGCTTCCAAGCGCCAATTGAGCATCCATTCCGGTTCGTCTTTTTTAGCCGAAATGTATGCAACAATATCTTCATTGAGCCCTTTGGGAGCAAGCTCACTTTCGATATCGGTTACGAAGCCATATTTATACTGATCAACATCAATTGCTTTGACCTGATCAATTGTTTCCTGGACTGCCGCCATGCTTTGTCTCCATACGCGGTTCAAAGCCGCATTGGGTACGATTATTGGACCCGTTTGCCCTTACTTAACAGATGCTCTGTCGCAACACAGTGCATCCTTATTTATACGAGGGTTTGTCCTCGTTTATTTTTATATACGGCGTTCACCCCTTCTATGTGGGCTTCATTCGTTTATAAATTTTCGTCCAAGCGCCTAAAAAACGCTCAACATCTTCTTGGGTTGTCGCCCAACCGAGACTGACCCGGATTGCACCACGCGCCAATGATTCCGATACTCCCATTGCAAGAAGCACATGGGATGCGCCTACTTTGCCGGATGAACAAGCAGACCCAGATGAAACAGCGACACCAAACAAGTCAAAGTTGATCAGTGCGGTTTCAGCTGAAATCCCTTCAACTGCGAAACACGTCGTGTTGCCAAGACGCGCGGCATCTTTACCGAAGATGATCGCATCTGAAGAGAGCTCATTCAGTCTCTCTTCCATATGGTCTCGCAGGCGCGAAATCCTAGCATGTTCATCAGGATTAGTTGATTGCGCTGCCGCAACCGCAAATCCTGCAATGCCTGCCGTATTCTCTGTTCCGGCTCTTCTCCACGATTCTTGTCCGCCACCTGTCAGCAGTGGAATGGGGCGAAAATCGCCTTTCCCGAGGATAAGAGCGCCAACCCCTTGCGGACCTCCGAGTTTATGGGAGGAGATCGACATGGAGTTGCAGCCAATCATGGCCATTGAAAGTGGTTCTTTCCCTGCCATCTGGACTGCGTCCACATGGTAGAGATGACCTAAATCTTCTGTGAGAACGCCGATTTCCTGCAGGGGTTGCAAAACACCGGTCTCACTATTGGCAGCCATAACAGACACCAATGCGGTTTCATCTTCTCCCAGTTTCTCAAGCAGTCTGCGCAGTTCACTCACCACCACGCGCCCGTCTTCATCAACGGGAATGCTTTGAACGTTTTGGGCTGCAAATCGACCACCGGCTATAATGGATGGGTGTTCGATTGCGCTCACAAAAACCTGGGTCAGAATATAGGGCTCGCCATTTTTTAGCCAAGTGGGCGATAATGCTGTGACGTTTGCCTCTGACGCTCCACTCGTAAAAATGATATTCGCCGGGTTGCCGTCTACCAGATCTGCAATTTTGTGCCTTGCATCTTCGATGATGGATCGGGCGCGCCGACCGCTGCTGTGAATAGAGGACGCATTACCAGCTGCTTTATAGGCTTCCTGAAGAGCTAAAAGAGATTCTTCCCTCAGTGGAGCGCTGGCGTTATAGTCTAAATATGTCAGTTCGCGGTTTATTGTCATAGTTTAACACAGAAAATGGGGTTCTTTAGTGCCCTAATTGGGTCTCTATGGAAATGGAAACCTTGATATTTTCCACGGTGCTTACGATAAGGGGTAAAGAGTTCCCTTTGAGTTCGTTGAGGTCTATAACGTGCGTGCGCCGAGTTGGATATACCTTTCTCCAATAGAGGCCGATTTTCAGTGTAGCCCTTGAGGTTCATCGTAGAATAATTCTAAACTGGTTCTAATAAACTTGCGTCTCGCAGTCAAGTTTAATCGACAATGATCCGGTATACCAAAAAGCCGGCAGACATTTGCTGCCGACTAAAACAAGAGGATTTTGCAGTATATGCCTGAGGTGATCTTCAATGGCCCTGCAGGACGGCTAGAAGGCCGTTTCCATCCAGCAAAAAAACGTAATGCTCCGATTGCACTGGTTCTTCATTTGCACCCGCAGTTTGGCGGCACGATGAACAACCAGATTATCTATCAGACCTATTACATGTTTGCGAAACGCGGCTTCGCAGTTTTGCGTTTCAACTTCCGCGGCGTGGGTCGTTCCCAGGGTCAGTTCGACCATGGTCAAGGTGAGCTTTCAGATGCTGCTGCGGCGTTGGATTGGGTACAAACCATCCATCCGGATGCACGTGCTTGCTGGATTGCGGGCTTCTCATTTGGTGCATGGATTGGCATGCAGCTCTTGATGCGTCGTCCTGAAGTTGAGGGCTTTATCTCTATCGCCCCACCAGCCAACTTGCATGACTTCTCCTTCCTGGCACCCTGCCCGTCTTCTGGCCTGATCATTCATGGTGAGCAGGACAAAGTGGTTCCACAGAAGGATGTTCAGGCTCTGGTTGATAAGCTGAAAACCCAAAAGGGTATCATTATCGACCATCAGGAAATGCCAGGTGCAAACCACTTCTTTGAAAACCATGTAGATGGTCTGATTGGTAATTGTGCTAACTATCTCGATCGCCGTCTCGGCCTGATCGGAGAAGACGCTGGATAATCAGCGATGCTTTATGCATTAAAAAAGCCCGGTCGATTGACCGGGCTTTTTTCGTAACTCGTGTCTGGCTTATTCGCCAGGTGTCCAGGCGTGGTAGTCTCCAGTCACTTCCGGACGTTTTTCCGGTGTCAGGATGGACCCTTTTGGACGATATGCATTTGGTGTGCCTGTCAGGTTTGGAGAGTGAGCGATTTCCCACTCACGCGCGACATAACCACTCTCTGTTGGCGGAGTGTCTGTGCGGTAATGCATCCAACCGTGCCAACCGGCAGGGATCTGGGAGGCTTCAGCAAGGTTTTTATAAATCACCCAACGACGCTTGCCGCCGCGCTCTTTATAATACTTGTTACCAAAGTCATCGGTCCCGACGAACTCACCCTTTCTCCATGTGAAGAAGCGAGTGCCCCACGTGTCACTGTTCCACCATGTGAAGAACGTAAGCAGAAGGTGTTTCATGTGTCTGGCCTTTCCAGATCGGTGGCTTTGTAAATTTTCCCGGAATATGACGAGTGTTTGGGTGCCTGTCCAGTCTTAGAGTACCGTAGTTTCAACTATTCACCGGAAGTCGCTTTAAATATCCTAGGGTCAGTTATTATTTTCACAATTCTGACGCCTATTTTATGCGTTATTTCTTGGCACGGCGCGACAAGTACGGGTTTTGACTGAACTTGTCTGCTGGTGAAACATTGCCAACCTCCAGATCTTTGAGTGAGAGAGGCTCGTTCTCATCTCTTTTCGTCGATCTGCGTGGTCTTGGTGCCATTTCAGATTCGGGTGATGGTGCGTTCTCGTCTTTCTGGTATTCGCGCGCTTTGTTGAGCGCCGCGAACTTGGCCTGATTCTGTTCCAGTCGCTTTGCAGTTCCATCGATAATGAAACCACCGTCGTTGTTGCGGACGAACTGACGGCGGTCCTTGCTGATTGACTCCAGCGATTTCTTCAAAACAGAGGATGAAATCGGCGTCACCAGCAGATGATGGGCCCCTGCCTCCAAGGCCCGCGTCACCAAAGCACGGGTGCCATAGGCCGTAATAAAGACGAGTGGAACATTGATGAGCTCGGGGATTCGGCCTGAACGCATAAGCTTTAAGAGCTGGAAACCGCTGACGGGTTTCATCTCCCAACCGGACAACACCAGATCTGGTGGGTCTGAGATCAGCATTGGTAATGCATCTTTGGGACTATCATAGACACGCACGCGCCCAAGCTTTAGGGTGCCTAAGATACCCCTTAGGATTGCTTGGGTGGGTTTTGACTGTTCCACAAGAACCACATCTAACTGAGAAATGTCCTTGCCGAAGGAGGTGTGATGCATATCTGCTCGCTAATTTAACCTAACCAGATACCAAAGGTAATTGAGAAACTATATATGATCTCTCCCTACAACTACTGCGTAAAATTGCGTGGGGTACACAGACTTTTTTACCCGTGAAATTTTCTGATCCACTGAATAATTTTTCCTAAAAATATCCCCCAGAAAAAATGAGCTTGAATTTGCATTTTCGCTTGGCTTTGCGGAAATGGCGGGGTTCTGCTGCCTGTGCCCGGTTTGGAACAGGCCTGGGTCTCCCCACAATCCACACAGATTACAATATTTGGTGTTCCGATCCCTCTTATGCACACAACCAGTGGACAGATCACGCTTGACGATGCTTTCCGATTCAATCTAATTTGAGGTCGAAATCAAGACGTGTTCAGGATAGTGCGGCCTCGGCCGGGAGTTCACCACATTTAAGTAGCTTCGAGTGCTAGGAGTTGGATTAACATTCACTTCCAGCGGTCGCTTTTTTTTGCCAATTGCAGCCTAAATATTGTGTTAATATATTATCAGCACACTAGATATTGTGATAGCATCGAATTGCGTGCCACTTTACCTGCGTTTACTAGGATAAATGCCAGATAGCGGATTAATCAAAACCGGCGGCGGACTTTTGGTTAAAATCTTAGCTATCGGCGCTCTTAAAACCGAGATGTACCGCGGTGACCGTCACCGGGTGCGATAAGGGGCTAAACATGAGAATTGAGCGGCGATATACTGCGGAAGGACAATCCCCCTACGCAGATATTGAGTTTTGCAACGCAACGAGCGAGATCCGTAACCCAGACGGTTCCGTTGTGTTTCGCTTGGAGAACATTCAGGTTCCTAAGCAATTCTCTCAGGTTGCCTCTGATATTCTGGCACAGAAATACTTCCGCAAAGCTGGCGTTCCGGCCAAGCTGAAAGCGGTAGAAGAAAACACCGTTCCATCCTGGCTGTGGCGCAAAGCTCCAGACGACAAAGCTCTTTCCAAGATGGCGAAAGACAAGCGCTTTGGGTCTGAGATCGACAGCCGTCAGGTATTCGATCGTCTGGCTGGTACATGGACGTACTGGGGCTGGAAAGGCGGATACTTCGACAGCGAAGCTGATGCGCAAGCGTTTTATGACGAACTGCGATACATGCTCGCGACCCAGAAGGTTGCTCCGAATTCTCCACAATGGTTCAACACCGGCCTGCACTGGGCGTATGGCATTGATGGCCCAAGCCAGGGTCACCATTACGTTGACTTTGAAACTGGTGAGCTGACCCGCTCTGCGACCGCTTATGAGCACCCGCAGCCGCATGCTTGCTTCATTCAGTCTGTTGACGATGATCTGGTGAATGAAAACGGCATCATGGACCTGTGGGTTCGTGAAGCACGTCTGTTCAAATACGGCTCTGGCACCGGCACCAACTTCTCCTCTCTGCGCGCAAGCGGCGAGCGTCTGGCAGGCGGTGGCAAATCCTCCGGCCTCATGAGCTTCCTGAAGATTGGTGACCGTGCAGCTGGTGCAATCAAGTCCGGCGGCACAACACGCCGTGCAGCGAAGATGGTTGTAGTTGATATCGACCATCCGGATATCGAAGAATTCGTGACCTGGAAGGTGCATGAGGAACAGAAGGTTGCGGCCATCGTAACTGGTTCCAAAGTGTGTCAGAAGCACCTGCAGGCTGTGATGAAAGCTTGCGTCAACTGCGAAGGCAGCGGCGACGATTGCTTTGATCCTAACAAGAACCCTGCCCTGAAGCGCGAAATGCGCGCTGCCAAGAAGGCAATGGTTCCTGATAACTATATTCAGCGTGTGGTTCAGTTTGCACGTCAGGGCTACAAAACCATTGAATTCCCGATCTACAACACAGACTGGGATTCTGAAGCTTACCTGACCGTTTCCGGCCAGAACTCCAACAACTCCGTTCGTGTCACTGATGGCTTCCTGAAAGCTGTTGCGGTCGATGGAGACTGGGATCTGATTGGCCGTATTGACGGTGGCACACAGAAGACCATCAAAGCAGCTGAGCTTTGGGAGCAAATTGGTTACGCGGCATGGGCATCTGCTGATCCGGGCCTCCAGTACCACACCACCATCAATGAATGGCATACCTGCCCACAGGGCGGTGAGATCCGCGCATCCAACCCATGTTCTGAATACATGTTCCTGGATGATACCGCGTGTAACCTGGCCTCATTGAACCTGCTGCAGTTCCGCAAGGAAGATCAGCAGTTTGACTTTGACAAGTTTGAGCATGCGACCCGCCTCTGGCAGATCGTGCTTGAGATCTCCGTCATGATGGCGCAGTTCCCGTCCAAGCAGATTGCAAAACTGTCTTACGAATACCGCACCACTGGTCTGGGATACGCCAATATCGGCGGCTTGCTGATGACCTCTGGTATTGCTTATGACAGTGACGAAGGCCGTGCGCTTTGTGGTGCGATCACCGCAATCATGACCGGTGTTTGTTACGCCACTTCTGCTGAGATGGCTGGTGAGCTTGGCTCTTTCCCTCGTTATGAGGAAAACGCCATGGACATGCTGCGCGTGATCCGCAACCACCGCCGTGCCGCTCACAGCGAGAGCAAGGGTTATGAGAACCTCAGCACCCTGCCCGTTCCTCTGGATGCTTCCAACTGCCCACAGGCTGAGCTTGTTGAGCGTGCCCGTCTTGCATGGGACAAAGCTCTTGAGCTTGGAGAGGCACACGGTTACCGCAACGCGCAGACCACTGTGATCGCACCAACCGGCACCATTGGTCTGGTTATGGATTGTGACACGACCGGTATTGAGCCTGACTTTGCCCTGGTGAAGTTCAAGAAGCTCGCAGGTGGCGGTTACTTCAAGATCATCAACCGTGCTGTTCCTGAAGCGCTGCGTACGCTTGGATACTCAGAAGCTGAAATTGCCGAGATCGAAGCTTATGCAGTTGGTCACGGTTCCATTTCTCAGTCCCCTGCCATCAACAGCGCCAGCCTGACAGCCAAAGGCTTCGATGATGCTGCGCTTGAGAAACTGGCTGGAGCACTTGGGTCTGCATTCGATATCAAGTTCGTCTTCAACCGCTGGACCCTTGGTGATGAGCTGCTGACCAGTAAGCTTGGCGTTTCTGCTGAACAGCTGGAAGATATGGACTTTGATCTTCTGAGCCACATGGGCTTCAGCAAGGCAGAGATTGAAGCTGCTAACACCCATGTGTGTGGTGCTATGACTTTGGAAGGTGCACCGCACCTGAAAGAAGAGCATTACCCGGTGTTTGACTGTGCGAACCCTTGTGGCCGCATTGGTGAGCGCTTCCTGTCCGTTGACAGTCACATCAAGATGATGGCCGCTGCGCAGCCTTTTATCTCCGGTGCGATTTCCAAGACCATCAACATGGCAAACACTGCCAGTGTTGAGGACTGTAAAGAAGCTTACATGCTCTCCTGGAAGCTGGGTCTGAAAGCAAACGCTCTTTATCGTGATGGCTCCAAGCTGTCTCAGCCGCTAAACGCTCAGCTGCTGGAAGATGAAGACGATGATGCAGAAGACACAGTTGATGACATCCTTGCACAGCCACAGGCAGCTCGCGCTGAAGCTGTTGCAGAGCGTGTTGTTGAACGGATCATCGAGCGTACTGTTCGCAACCGCGAAAAGCTGCCTAACCGCCGCAAAGGTTACACTCAGAAAGCTTCCGTTGGTGGCCACAAAGTGTACCTGACAACCGGTGAATATCAGGATGGCCGCATCGGCGAAATCTTCATCGACATGCACAAAGAAGGCGCTGCCTTCCGCTCATTGATGAACAACTTCGCGATTGCGATCTCTCTTGGTCTACAATACGGCGTTCCGCTTGAGGAATATGTTGACGCGTTCACGTTCACCCGATTTGAGCCTGCTGGCATGGTGATGGGCAATGACGCAATCAAGAATGCAACGTCCATTCTTGACTACATCTTCCGTGAGCTGGCTGTGTCTTATCTGGGTCGTAACGATCTGGCCCACGTGCCGCCAGAAGCATTGGACAGTGCGACATCTACTTCCCGTTCTTCTGCTGAAGGTCAGGATGAAGAGAGCAGCCCTGCGATTGTTTCTCACGGCCTTGTTCGCGGTCAGACCGAGAAATTCCGTCTGGTCCCAGGTGGTGATCCGGCTGTTCAGCTGGCAGGTGCGATCACTGCTCAGTCTGATGCGATTGCAACGGCCTTCCAGCGCGGTGGTGAAGCAACAGCGACAGCGAGTGTTGGCACTGCAACACCTGCTGCTGCACAGCCATCTGTCGCCAGTCAAGTCGCTCAGGCCCGCATGAAGGGGTATGAGGGCGAAAGCTGCGCAGAGTGCGGTAACTTCACCATGGTCCGCAACGGCACCTGCCTAAAATGCGACACCTGCGGCTCCACCAGCGGCTGCAGCTGATTGCTGATCAATAACTTATAAAAACAGGCCCCAAAGCTTAGCTTTGGGGCCTGTTTTCGTTTGTGCGCACTGGACCGTGAGAGATTACTTGCGGGAATATCGGAACAGGCCAACTACTACCTAGATTGGTGAGAAATACAAAGTGTGCATATCAAGTTTCAGCAAACTTAAAACTCTCAAACAAGCAGAAGTCTTCTAAATTTCCAAACATTTTAAGCCATAGGTAAAAGTAATTTTATTACTATAGGTATATTTTGAAAGAACATACACTAAACAATGGGCTCGTTGCATCGCAACCACTATCAACTCTGGCCGCAGACGGTTGAGTGTTATTATTTCTGAATGCGTTTCCCTACTCGGCCTCACGGCGCATTTTTAGGAAGAGCAGCGTAAACTAAGAGACCATTAACAGCTTCCACTGGTCAGTTAAGTCCCGAAAGCTGATAAACTCCTTTCAAGCAACGTCCTTAAACCAGATACCTCATCTAATAATCACAAAAGGTAGACCATACGTAACGCCTCTAACCCGCCTGTGGTGATATCTCCGAAATGGACAACATGCTTACCTTCGATCGTTACAACTAACGCCCCCACTGAGACTGAATATGCATGAAGTGGAGCTAGGTGTACTTGTAAAATAAGGTAATCCCCTCACCCCGCAGCGCATAGGCCATCTCCCATTACAATAGAACTTTCAAAGATAATTGAAGTTACTAAGAAATAGCGACTATGATCACGTTACTTATCGATTGTTTGTCGGCGACGCCTTATGGACAAATCGATCGATTTGAGTAATGGAGTGTTTTGGCCCATGATCACTAGATTAGGAGTGAACAATGGGGCAATACACAAGGACCGCCAGCGCTGCAGCTGAG